>JAICSX010000083.1 GCA_025936675.1 Sphingomonas sp. | reverse complement strand
GTCGTGTTCTGCACTACCGAGAACGACATGGCGCACATCCGCGCGGCGCTCGAAGCGGGCGCCGACGAATATGTGATGAAGCCGTTCGACCGGGAAACGCTCCACATCAAGCTTCAGCTCGTCGGCGTCGCCTGAGGCCCGCTGCGGTGGAGCGGGCGCTCGCCAGATCGCGGGACCGCCGGCCGGAGCCAGCGCCCACGCGGCGGAGGATCCGGCTGATGATCGTCGACGATTCGACGGTCGCTCGGGCGGTTCTCTCGCGCATGGTCGAGAGCGACCCGGTGTTTGAAATCACCGCCGTTGCCGGGAGCGCCGAGGACGCGATCGAAGCGCTTGGCGAATGCCGGGTCGATGTCGTCGTGCTCGACCTCGAGATGCCTGGAGCCGGCGGCCTCAAGTCGATCCCGCGAATCATTGCCGCAGCCGCGGGCGCCAAGGTGATGATCGTGTCCTCGCTTGCCGAGGACGGCGCGGAGCAGACCGTTGCTGCGCTCGCGCTCGGCGCCGCCGACACGATGCCCAAACCGGGCACGGGCCGCTTCAACGGCAAATTCTCCGAGATCCTGTTGGGTAAGCTGAAGGCGCTCGGCTACGCCGCGCCCGCCGCTGCGGCCGCCACTTACGCCCCGAAGGGCTCGGGTCCGCAGGCGGCGCTTCGCGCGATGCCGAGCGACCCCATCGATGTCGTCGCGATCGGCGCTTCGACCGGCGGCATCCATGCCCTTGGGCAGCTGTTCCACGCGCTTCCGAAGCGTATCGGAGTGCCGATCCTCGTGACGCAGCATTTGCCGGCACCGTTCATGTCGGTATTCGCCCGGCAACTCGGCGCGATCGCTCACCGCTCCTGTGTCGTGGCGGAGGACGGGATGACGCTGGAGCCCGACCGAATCCTCCTCGCTCCCGGCGATGCGCATTTGACGCTCGAGCCCGGCAAGGACGAGGTTGTGGTTCGCCTGAGCCACGGACGCACCACCAGCGGCTGTCTGCCTTCCCTTGATCCGATGCTTGCCTCCGTCGGCGCAATTTACGGCGCGGGTGCGCTCGGCGTCGTGCTCACGGGGATGGGCCGCGACGGAGTCGAGGGCGCATCGACATTGGTCGCCTGCGGCGGCTCGGTCGTCGCACAGGATGAGGCGAGCTGCGCGGTGTGGGGAATGCCGCGCGCCGTCCTCGAAGCCAATCTCGCGAGCGCTGTGCTCCCGCCCGAGAAGATCGCGCGCCGCATCGCCTCACGGACCGAGGAGCAGCGCGAGTGCAGATAAGCGACAGCTCGACGCGCATCCTCGCGGGGCTGCTCGAGGCCCGCACGGGCCAGCAGCTGACGATGAGCCGCCGCTGGAGGATCGAGACAGCGCTGTCCGGCCTGCTTCGCGAACGCGCCATCGGCACGCTCGACGAGCTCATCACCATCCTCGTCATGGGCAAGGAACCAGGATTGTCGCAGATGGTCGTCGAAGCGCTCCTCAACAACGAAACCTATTTCTTCCGGGATCGTGCGCCGTTCGATCTGCTCCAGCGCTATGCGCTGCCCGAGCTCGCGCAGCGCCGCGCCAAGGCGAAGCGGCTGCGCATCTGGTCGGCGGGCTGCTCTACCGGCCAGGAAGTTTATTCGCTCGCCATGCTGTTCGCCGAAGAAGCGGATAAATGGCGCGGCTGGACCATCGACATCCTCGGCACGGACGTTTCGACCGCCTGCATCGATCGGGCGCGCGGCGGCGCCTACACCCAGTTCGAGGTCCAGCGCGGCCTCGGAATCAACCAGACGATCAAGTGGTTCGAGGAGTGCCCCGACGGGTGGCGCGCGGTCGAGGAGCTTCGCCGCCCGGTTCGCTTCCAGGTCCACAACATTCTCGAATCGGCGCCGCACCCCGGCGGGTTCGACATCGTGCTGTGCCGCAACGTGCTCCTTTACCTCAGCCCCGAGAAGAAGACCCTGAGCTTCGAGCGCATAGCGAGCGCGATGGCCGAGGACGGATGGCTGATGCTTGGCGCGGGGGAGACGGTGATCGGCCAGACGAGCAAGCTCGGCGCCGACATCAACGCACGCGGGCTTTACCGCCTCACCGGCGACGGCAGCCGAATAGAAAAGCGGCAGAGTCACGAACGGCGCGCCAGCGCCGCAGGGGCTTGACCGCAAAGCCGTTGTCGTGCGGCAATGGCTGAGTGATCGATTGCATCGAGACGCCATCGCCGAACTTTGACGAGCGGCAGCTGCCGGTCTCGATGATCGTGCTCCATTATACCGGCATGCCCGACATGCGCTCGGCGCTCGACCGGCTGACTTCGCCCGAGGCGCGGGTCTCCTCGCATTATCTCGTCGACGAGGACGGCACCGTCTACCGCCTGGTCGATGAAGCGAACCGCGCCTGGCACGCCGGCAAGTCGCGCTGGCGCGGGATCACGGACGTGAATTCGGCCAGCGTCGGGATCGAGATCGTCAATCCCGGCCATGAATTCGGCTATCGGGAATTCCCCGACGAGCAGATGGCGTCGGTGATCCCGCTCGTCGCCGACATCAAGGAGCGGCACGGCATCGGCCGCGGCAATGTCGTCGGCCATTCGGACATCGCCCCTGCACGCAAGGAGGACCCGGGCGAGCTTTTCCCGTGGCATGCACTCGCCAAGCGCAGGCTTGCGCTTCCTAGTCCCAGCCGCGAATTGATTGATCCTTACTGGACGGACGCCGGCTTCCTCCTCGCGCTGGAGCGGTTCGGCTACGACGTCACCGACGAGCAAAAGGCCGTGATCGCCTTTCAGCGACGGTTCCGGCCCGACCTCATCGACGGCATCATCGACGGCGAATGCCGCGCCAAGCTGCTCGCCCTGCTGCTTCCAAGGCCGCAGTGATGGCGCCGCTCGCCCCGCTTGCACTGCCGAATGTTCGCGAATGTTCGCAGTGACGAGCCGCTGAATTGCGCCATTTCCGGCCCAATTCGCCGCGAAGGATGAATCGGAATTCATCCGCGAGCATGGATCACATTTGGGGCGCTGTAGGAAAGCATTTTCGTCGTAGTTGAATGGCAGCTTACGACCCAAAACGGGCTCAAGCTGAAGCAATCAACTGCCGTGATGGATGCCATCGAAATAGAAGGCGGCAAACCAAGCAATGAGCGTCAGCGCCGCGAAAATTGCTCCATGCCGACGCCGCAATGCTCTGAAACCAGCAATGAAGTTTGCGACGATGAAGAGCAGAAAAATTGGAAGGGCCGATATGCCCCAGACGAAGGCCGCACCTCCGCTCGCGCCGGGGACGTTTGCTAGTTCCGGCTCAATCCAAGTTTTCACAGCAAGCGCGAAGAACAGCGCTATTCCAGCAGCGTTAAGCGCCAGCCACAGCCACCATTTGTTGACCCTCGCCATCATCCGAGCAGCATAGGTCCGCCAGTGTCTGCTTTCCACCCATTGCAGACATTCGCTGATCGGACGTAGCACTGGAGAGATGAGCCTACTTCCTCTGGTGCTGTTAGCGGCTGCGCCCACTCAAGCACGTCCGCCCGGGAAACCTGACCTCCGGGTTTCGTGCGAGGCTTCGTTGGCTTTTATCAAAGATTTTGTGAGTCGAAGTGACGGTCGAAAATTGGTGTTCACTTCGGAAGATGATGCTGAACGCGGCAATTTGACAGGCCAGCACTGGACTCAGCGAAGTGCGCGGCATGCGCTAACGACCGAGCCGCCGCGTTCTCTCATTAAGAAGCTGGAACGCGAGGGAGGACTGAACTCAGTTTCAAGGTGTGCTCAGATTCGAGTTTTTCTCGAGTCCCGACACATCGCCTACGGACCGGACGCCGTTGAGCAGGCACATAAGCAAGGCAAAGACTTCACATATCGCGCTCAGATCGTGAGCGTATCACTTGCAGTCGTCAGCGCGGATCGCAAAATCGCTCTGCTTAGTTCTAGCGCGGGATCTGCGCCTCTCGCTGCATCGGGCGCAATTCACCAATTGGACCGTGACGGCTCGTCGCACTGGCGAATTACGAAGAGCGCCGTTGTGTGGATCTCGTAATGGCAGCTTTCCACCCAGAGCTGAACACTAGGGTACGGCGTTTCCAGTCGACTTCTTGTAAGGCGCTCGATCGAATGCTTCCTTCGAACCTTGCCAGCACCCGCCGTCTCGGCAGTGCATCTCTTGATCGATGGTATCGCGAACATGCTGAGCAAATGAGCAATCCGAGGCTTTCCCCGGATCGAAAATGTAAAATGGAATGGGGTTCATCGTTGCGGTCTCTCGAACGTACCTGCTGAACGTCGGCTCATTGATTGGGTGACCGTTCCACAAAATCTCGCGCCCGCGTAGGGCCACCACATTGGTGATTACGGAAACTGGCTTCCCGGTTTGTTCAGTTGACCATCCCGGCAACGCCGGAACGCAGATTTGGGGCGCTTGGCTCTTGCGGCATCCGGTGATCGCAAATCCGACGAGGCCGATAAGTAGCACCTTCCGCATAGGGCAACGGTGCGATGAACTGCTGCAACGTGCAAGGTCAGCTTTCCACCCATTGCAGACATCCAGACCGTTGCTAGGCTGCCTCCATGAATGAGTATGCCATCCTGGTCGGTCTGGCCACTAATGCCGACCTCGGAGATGAGGCAGAGCACGACAAGGGAAGACGACTCTGGGCTATCTACGACCTAGTCTTTTCGCTCGGACGGGCATGGCATGGAAACCAATCGGCCATCCTCCTAAAGAGCGCGCTCAGCCGCGAGCAAATTGTTGAGCGCGTCTCGCCTTTGGTGGCCAAGAGTGATCTGGTCGTCGTCATAGAAGCTTCAGCAAACGCGATAACGACCGTTGGCTACATTGCGGATGAAGAGGGCCTTGATGCCCTCTATCCAATTGTCACCAAGTTCGGCGTGTCCCCGTCAGGGGGAACCTACCCGATCAGTTAACGCTCGTGTCCGCTTTCCACCCAAAGTTGCCATTGCGGCGCCGACTCGAAACTCTGCAGGCTTTCGCCTATATGCGCCGCGCCAGAGGGCCGGGCGGCCGCGGCTCGCGCAAGCGAGGCGAGGAAAGTCCGGGCTCCATGGAACTACGGTGCCGGGTAACGCCCGGCCGGCAGCTTCGGCTTCCGAGGGACAGTGCCACAGAAAGGACACCGCCGCGCTTCGGCTCGGCAAGGTCGAAAGGGTGCGGCAAGAGCGCACCGCGGCTCCGGCAACGGAGCCGGCACGGTAAACCCCACCGGGTGCAAGACCGAATAGGGGCGACATATGGGCCTGGTTCCGGCTCGTCGCCCGGGTTGGTTGCT
>JAICSX010000042.1 GCA_025936675.1 Sphingomonas sp. | reverse complement strand
TCACCACCGCGGCCACTCCCTTGATGTCCATGCCAGTCCTTCAGCTCAGTTCAGCGCCGGCCTAGGCGCCCAACTGCTCCGAAGACAAGTCCGACGCCGGCGCTCGAGCTGAACACCCATGTCGATAGCGCGCTGGAGTCTGCGGCACTCGGGAGAAAGATCATGGACTACAAGAAGTTGGGCTTGGGCCTCGGCGTGTTCAGCATCGGCCTCGGGCTGCTGGAGGCTGCAGCTCCGAGGCGGCTTGCTCGATTGCTCGGACTCCAGAGCAAGTCCGCCGAGACTATTGCCAGGCTGTTCGGGGCTCGCGAGCTGCTTGCCGGCGCAATGCTTCTTGGAGGGCCGGGAGTGTCCACCAACGCGTGGGGTCGCGTAATCGGCGATGCCATGGACTTCGGCGCGCTTGCGCTCGCTTTCTCCCGCAGCAGCAGGAAAGGTGCAGTCGCCGGCGCGCTCGGCTTCGTGGCCGGTGCGGCGCTCGTCGATGTCATCGCGGCGCGCGGCCTTGCGCGCGAGACCGGCCGGACCTTCCCGTCCGTGAAGCGGCTCGCACCAGCCTGAGGCCGGCGCTCTGCGCAACAGTCTGTCACTGCCGTGAGCCAGTTCATCGCTAATGCATGTTGGCGTGCGAGTATAAGGGGATAGAGTCGCCAGGCAGCGGAGGGGGAGTGCGGTGCAAAGATTGAAGATTCTATCGGCGGGCATATCGGGTCTGGCGCTGGCGCTAGCGCCTGCCCCGTCGTCAGCGGCAGCGAACGGCCAGTCAGCGGCCGTGCCGGCAGCGACCGCCGTGGCGGCCTTTTACAACACCTGGCAGTCGCACTCGATTTGGTTCCGGAACGGTCCCGATGCGGCCGCAATTGCGCAGCTCACCGCGATCCTGCAGAGGGCGCCGTTCGACGGCTTCGCCCAAGGACCGCAGCTCGCCGATCAGGTCCATGCCGCAGCAGCACAGGCAAACAGCGGCAAACCCGATGACATCGCCAACGCCGAGCGGGTGCTTTCGTCCGCGTGGGTCCAATATGTACAGGCCATCAAACGGCCCACCACGGGCATGATCTACGCCTATCCGGTGCTCGAGCCGCAAGGTAATCGCGCCGACCAGATATTGCTGACCGCCTCTTCCGCGCCGTCCCTCACGGCTTATCTCGCAAGCACGTCGGACGTGAACAGCATCTACAAGCAGTTGCGCGATACGGCTTGGGCGCAGGCGCAAGCGACCGGTGATCTCACGCCCGACCCGAGGCTGCTCGCCAATCTCGACCGCGTTCGATCGCTACCCCCCAAAGGCCGGTTCCTGCTCGTGGATTCCGGCTCGTCCATGCTGACCTTGTACCAGGATGGGCAGGCGATCGATTCGATGAAGGTGATCACCGGAATGCAGGAACTTCCGACGCCGCTCATCGCCAGCTACATGTACTACATCACCTACAATCCGTACTGGCATGCGCCGGATCATCTCGTGCGCAAGACTATCGCGCCGAACTTTCTCCGCGGCGGGATGAAATACCTCACGTCGCACGGCTATCATGTGATCGAGGACTGGAGCGAGCATCCGACCATCATCGACCCGACAAAGGTCGACTGGAAGGGAGCTGCTGCGGGCAAGGTTCACCTCAAGATCCAGCAGGATCCGGGACCGCTGAACTCCATGGGGATCCTCAAATTCCCGTTCCCGAATCCGCAGGATATCTATCTGCACGATACACCCGACCATGCGAAGTTCGCGCTTGCGAACCGCAATCTCAGCAACGGCTGCGTTCGTGTGGAGGATGTGAAGCGGCTCGGGCGTTGGCTGCTCGGACACGAGCCGGAGTCGCCCGGAAATACGCCGGAGTTGCGGGTTCAGCTTCCGCAACCGACGCCCATATACCTGACCTACATCACGGCGCAGGTGAAGGACGGGAAGCTCAGCTACCTTCCCGATATCTACGGCTGGGATCGTCAGGCGCCGCAGTTCGCGTCCAACCACTGACGGCCAGCGCTCAACTTCATCGCGTCAAAACGCGTCTGCCAACGCGCTCCTTCGAGCGCGAACTTCGCACATAAAAAAACCGGCCCGGGCGAGCGCCCGGACCGGTTCTCTTTTCATGCTCGCCGTTAGAGGCCGCGCTCGGGCGCCGGCGGAGGCGGCGGAGGCGGAGGCGGCGGTGCCGGGCAGGTGTCCGTTGCCAGGATCACCGAACCGTCCGGGCACGTCTGCGTCGCGGGCGCGGGGGGCGGCGGGGGCGGCGGGGGCGGTGGGGGCGGCGGCGGAGGCGGAGGCGGCGGAGCTGCGAAGTTGTAGGTAAGGCTCAGGAGCAAGCTGTGCGATTTCCACCGGGTTTTCAGCTCACCGAGGTTGAAGTCGCTGGCATCGGCGACCTTGATGTTCGGGACGTTGAAAAAGCGATATTTCAGGCCGAGGTCGATGTTCGGGCTAATGGCCGTCCGAACGCCCATGATTGCCTGCCAGGCGAGGCGGCTCTGCGAACCTTCAACGATCAGACCCGGGAAGTCCGGATCCTCGCTCATGTTCGTATGCACGCTGGCAACGCCGATACCCGCACCGACGTAGCCGCTCCAGGCGTCTTCGTCGCCGAAGTCGAGCAGGCCGTTGATCATGCCCGAAAGCGAGTGACTGCTTCCGTCAACTTGAAGATGCGATCCGAGCGGAACGCCGGTCAGCGGGAAATCGCGGACTTCCAGCTCGTCGATCCCGGCGTGCTTGTAGCCGAGCTCGCCTTCGAGCCGAACCATGCCGAAATCGTAGCCGGCAATGAGATCGACGTCATAGCCAAGGCCGTAGTCGATCGAGAACTCACCAAGCGTAGAGGTTGTCCTGGTGGGGTCGAACGTGTCGACCTGCTGATCTTCAACGAGCATGGCGCCGCCCTCGACCCCCACATAGAAGCTGTGGTCGCGAGCCAGCGCGGGCGTCGCCATGGCCGTGGTTGCGAGCGCCACCGCAATGCCGAGCTTACGCATAGAATTGTCCCCTTTCAGATGCGTCCGGTAATAGAACTGCGGGAACACATTATGAGAGCGCTAGGTGCCGTGCAAGCACGTGATTGCGTAGAGCTGTTGCCGAAAAGCCTCAGTTCCGCGACGAGTCTTTGCCGAACCGTTTGAGACGGTTTGCTTTTTTAAGTCTCGATCAGGCCGTGCTGACGCAAAGTGACGAGAATGGCATCGACGGCCGCGCGCGCTTCGACGTCGATGACCGACCCGTTCGCTGGCGAGTCAATTGCTGCCGCTCGTGCGCCGACGACCTGCTCATTGCCAATCAGCACGGCATCCCCCCGCAGCATTCCCATCTCCCATGCACCGCTGCGGAACACGGCCCAGGTGCTCGTGGAGCGTTCATAAGCGGCCATACCGGCAAGTGGCGTGATGAAGCGCCAGCCGCCGGTCGTCCACGCAGCAATCGATTGCGAATTACCGGCCCACGCGTCGGTCGCGCCGTCCGCAACGATATAGCATTGGCCGAGCGCCGGCGACGCGGGCGGCGTTGCCCGGGGCGGCTCTTCGACGGCGGCGCCGACGAGTGCGTCAAGCGTCTGCAGGGCCTCGTTATGGGTGAATTCCTTCTGTGCCTGTCCGACGCTGAGGAAGGGAAGCGAAAGTCGCGGCGTTGCCGTCATCGTGTTGCTCCTATGGAAGTTCGATTGTCAGCTGCGCCGGACGGGATGCCGCCCAGTCTCCAACCTGCCGCACTTCGACGGTTGCTGTTCCGGCTCCGAGCGGGGCGAGATCAGCAGCGGCAATCGTCACGGTCGACACCTCGCTTGCGAGGTCTAACTGAGCGATCGCGCCAATCAGCGTGACGCGGTACTGCTCTTGGCTTTCGCCGATTGCTGCGTCGACTTCATCGAGCCAGGCGAAGCCGGCCCGGCTCCTCCGGATCCAGTTGAGCACGAGATCGCCGGATGAGGAAAGTTCGGCCCACAGATCAACCGGCGGCAGTGGGCGCACGGATTCGGCAGCGAAGCTGACCGCGGCGGTCGAGCCGTCTCGATCCGCCGCGGTGAGTGTCGAGCCCCGCATCCAGATCGGCAGAGAAAGCGGCCTCACCGAGGTGGGTTCGAGAAGGCAGAAAAGCTCGCCCGCCGCGTGTGCGGGCGCCGCCCATTCCGTCGCGCCGCGGCTGCGCAGCAGACGAGCGAGCCGGAATGCGCCGTTCCCCAGCGGCGTCGCGCTGCCGAACTGGACGAGCTCGTTACCGAGCATGACGAGGTTTGCACCGCTCGCGAGCGCATCATCGTCGCAACTGGTGAGCCATTGTTGACGATCGACCAGTTGGATGTCGACCGAATTGATTTGGTCGATGAGATACGGCTCGGCATCCGCGAGCACCGACGTGGCAGTTCCCAGGATCGACTTGCGTACCGGCATTTGCGTTGCGAATGTCTGGCCGGAACAGTTGACAACGAGCGGCCGCGCAGCCCACCCCCGGTTTGGCGACGACGCCGCAATCAGGACCGCCGGTTCGTTTGCCTGCGGATCGGCAAGGTTGGCCGTGTCGATCAGTGCCAGGGTCGTCGGCGCATCGACAATATCGGCGCTCGCGACAATCCGCCCAGACTCGCCGACGAGCGAAGCAGCCGGCTGCCAAGACGGCCGGAGCGTCGCGACGGTAACGAACCCCTCGACGGTGCATGTGTCGACCAGCCAGGAACCGGGCACGATCTGAGGCTGCACGATGCTCCCGGGCTCGAGGTCCACCCGCGTGGGCGGCAGCCGAAGCGTCAGCCTGTCACGCGCCGCCCATTGCCGCGCCAGCATGCGTTGGACGAGCGTCTTTGCATCGTCGGCAGAGAGCGCCGCAGGCAGCTCCAGCTGCACTTCGTTCGTGCCTTGGTCGCCCGCAGAGGCGCGCGCTTCCCCGGCCTGGTAGTCACGATCCGGGTCGTAGTAAGTGAGCCGCAACGTCGAAGGGATTGCCCGCACCGGCAGCTGCTCGCGCTGAACCGCAGATACTTTCTCGCCGTCGGCGCTGTTCCCAAGCTCATCCGCGCTCACCTGCAACGGCGTCTGGTCCGCGGCGGGACGGAGCACGACCCCGTCGTCGAAGAGCGGGACGTCGAAGCAGTCGACGAGCGGCTGAACGGAAGCGGCGACGGACTTTCCATATGCTGCGTATCCCCCGACTGTCTGTGGGGCATCGGTCTGAATCGCGCCACCAGAGGCGTCAGCCAGGATGGCTGACAACGTTACAGAGTCCGAATCCGCGACGACTTCGAAGGTCAGAATGCGCCCGAACCACCACCCCATGCTCGCTCCTGAAGAAAAGCCTCGCAAAACGGGCGGCTACTCCGTGGGGAGCGCCGCCCGACTCGCGATTTCCGACTGTGCCTACCATGTACCGAATGAGCGTGACGCTGTCAAGCACATTTTTCCAAATAGGTTCGTTGTTCCGCCGTTGAACCGTCGCCGCTGGCGCCAGCACTAACCGGGAGGAGGTTCCAGATGCATCGATGCCGATTTGCGTTCGCCGGGGTTCTTTCGATGCTCGCCGCGTCGGCGGGCGCACAACCTGCGCAGCTGGTTATTCAGGTCTACAGCTTCGGCTTCGCTCCGCATCCGATCCACCTTAGGGCCGGTGCGCCGGTTACGCTGACTTTCATCAATCAGTCGGGAAGCAGCCACGACTTCACCGCGCCCGGCTTCTTCCAGCACGCGCGCATCAGTTCGGGAGCCGCGCCGGACGACGAGATCGATCTGGCACCTCACCAGACCAGGACCATCACGCTCGTGCCGGCGCGCGGCACCTACCAGGCCCACTGCAGCCACTTTCTCCACAAGCAGATGGGCATGAGCGACGAGATCATCGTCGATTGAGCCGGCGATCGTAAGCCCCCTTTCGGCTCAGCGGACCCGAAGTCCGTCACACCATATGTTCGCTGTGGCCGTAGACCAGAATCGTCATGTATCCGTCGCGGTCCGCCTTGTGCGCGCCGCCGACGCTCGCCTGAAAGCGCTCGGCCTGTGCATCGTCGCAGCCATATTCCGGCCGCATCGAGCCTGACGCAGCGACGATGTGGCAATTCTTGACCGCGCCGTGCGGGTCTATTGCCAGCGCCATGATCTGTCCGCCGAGCAACGTGTCGCCGATCGCGAGATCCGGCTTCGCTGGAGCGGCGCCCGGATCGAACCGGCGCTCGAACGTGATCCGCGTGACTTCACCCTTCGAGGCCGCCGCATGGCTGACCATCGCCGCAGGTCCGGAGCTGACGTCGCAATCCTGCGGGTCCGCGCTGCTCAGGCTCGTTTGATAGAGGCACGCTTCGGGCGTGCCGTCGCCGTCGAGCGTAACGGTGACCTTTTCCCACCAGGGCGAGCTTGAAACCAGGGTCGAGCTGGTGTCGGCGGATGCCGCTGCGCCTAAAGTGGCAGCTGCGGAAGCGAGAACGAGGGCAGCAAGCTTGAGCACTTCAAACTCCTTCGCGCCCGCCGCTCCGACAACCTCATTGTCGCCGCCAACCTGTCCGCCCTAACGCGCGAATTCTTCTTTGGTGTCCCGAGGGACACGCCGCGGCCTCGCGGCAAAGCGGAGATCAGCGCCGGGCTGCCACGCCGCTGCGCCGGACAGAAGGAAAGAGTGCCGTTCAGGCAGCCCGGTCGAGCCGCTCCAGAAGCGGAAAAAGCTCGCGGTTCTCGCGCGTCAGCCGGTCCGTCAGTGCGTCGAGAAGCCGGCGCGTCTCGCTGCAATAGCTGGCCCAGTCCGACCGAATCGTGTTTGCCGTCCACTTCTCGCAATAGGCGACGAACGCCGGGGCGAGTCCGCCCATCTCTTCCTTGAACCATTCGCCCGTGGCCGAGATTTCCTGATCGCCGCTCTGAATCAGCCGCGGATAAAGCGCCCAATCCTCAAGCTTCAGGTGGCCGATCAGCGTGCTCATCAGCGAGTGACGCAGCTCGAACAGGTCGACTTGCGCCGGCGGCTCCGGGCGCTCGACCATCTGCTCGAGGTCCCGGAACATCCGCGCGAGCTTCGCATGGTCTTCGCGCAACTTCATCAGTTCGGACATGAGCCTGCCTCCGGAGGAGCATTCACGTTAACCGCTGAAGAGTTGACGATTAGTTACCCGAGGCTGGGCGCCGGCGCCCTCGATCGAACGGCCGCGAATCCGCTTTCGCAAGCCCCAAAAGAAATGGGGGCCGGCATTGCTGCCAGCCCCCACTGCGCCGAGCGAAGGATATGCCGGTGTTCGATCTACCTTGGATCCCGCCCCGGAAAACCGGTTAGTGACCCCGCTTCTCGATCCTGGCTCACCAGCTCAGGCGTCGCATTCCACCGAACCGCTCCCTCTTTCGAGGAGCCCGACCGATCTACTCGACTGCGCCGCCCGAGGGTTCGCTGGTCTTTCGACCTTTCCGGCCCGGCGTCTGGAACCGAAGTTCCTCGAAGCCAAAACCATCCAGTGTTCCGCGGCCCTTCTTGGGTCGACCACTCTCGCGTCCCGCTTCGCTCACCTTCGATCCGAAGATCGTCGGGAGCCGCGTCGCGCTTGAGGAAGATCGACTCTTCCGGCGCCTCTTCCCGGCTGGCCCGGCAAGAACCCGAAGGCTCCTGCCAATTCCTGCCGGCGGAGATCGGACCTTTGGTCACCTGCCGCTCCGTCGTGCCCTTTCGGACCTTTCGGCGAGGCCGGGACCGCCGTCCCGATCACCCATGCACCATGCACCCCTCGCCCGAGTCGCAAAAGCAAAAAATGCGGGGTTGACCCTGTGGATAACGGGGATATCGGGCAAAATCGGAGGAACCTTCCGCGATTCGCCGATCGGCCTCGCTTCGGTTGCCGTTCCGTTCCCCTCCGCCTACCTCGGGATCGTGCCCGAATCCCCTGCCCACGCCGTCGATCCGCCCTATCTGCAGGGCCTCAATGCGCCGCAGCGCGAGGCCGTGCTCACGACCGAGGGACCGGTGCTCGTCCTCGCCGGTGCCGGCACCGGCAAGACTTCCGCGCTCACGGCGCGCCTCGCCCACCTGATCGCCAGCCGGAAAGCGTGGCCCAGCCAGATTCTCGCCGTGACCTTCACCAACAAGGCGGCGCGCGAAATGCGCGAACGGGTGGGCAAGCTGTCCGGAGGCGCGCTCGAAGGCATGCCGTGGCTCGGCACCTTCCACTCGGTCGCCGCGCGGATGCTTCGCAGCCATGCCGAGCTGGTCGGACTCCATTCCAATTTCATCATTCTCGACACCGATGATCAGCTGCGCGTTCTCAAGCAGCTGATCCAGGCCGCGAACCTCGACGAGAAGCGCTGGCCCGCGCGCCAGCTCGCCGGGCTGATCGACCGGTGGAAGAACCGCGGCTGGACCCCCGAGCAGGTCGACGCCGGCGAATCCGAAGCGTTCGCCGCGGGTCGTGGGGCGGATCTCTATGCGCAGTACCAGCAGCGCCTCAAAACCCTGAACGCCTGCGACTTCGGCGATCTCCTGCTCCACATGCTCGTGATCTTCCGCAAGCACCCGGACGTGCTCGGCGCCTATCGCGAGCGCTTCCGGTACCTTCTCGTCGACGAATATCAGGACACCAACCAGGCGCAGTACGAGTGGCTGCGGCTGCTCGCCGAGCCGCGCCGCAACCTCTGCGTCGTCGGCGACGACGACCAGTCGATCTACAGCTGGCGCGGCGCCGAAGTGGCCAACATCCTCCGCTTCGAAAAGGACTTCCCGGGCGCGAAGATCATCCGCCTTGAGCAGAACTATCGTTCGACCTCGCACATCCTCGCCGCGGCGGACGGGCTGATTGCCCACAATGCCGGTCGGCTCGGCAAGACTTTGTGGACGGATGCAGGCGACGGCGAAAAGGTCCGCGTCATCGGAATCTGGGACGGTCCCGAAGAGGCGCGGCGCGTCGGTGAGGACATAGAGGCGCTCCGCCGAAGCGGCCACAGCATTGCGGGCGCAGCGATCCTCGTCCGCGCCCAATTCCAGACTCGCGAGTTCGAGGAGCGGTTCATCGCAATCGGCCTCCCCTACCAGATCATCGGCGGGTTCCGCTTCTACGAGCGCGCGGAAATTCGCGACGCGATTGCTTACCTCCGGCTGATCCAGTCGCCGGCCGACGACCTCGCCTTCGAACGGATCGTCAACACACCCAAGCGCGGCCTCGGCGACAAGGCGGTCGCCACCATCCACCAGCAGGCGCGCCAGGGTCAGGAGCCGCTCCTGATCGCCGCCGCCCATTTGCTCGACAGCGATGAGCTTACGCCCCAGGCCCGCCGCTCGCTGGGCAATTTCGTGGCCGATCTCGCCCGCTGGCGGGAGATGGCGCGCACGCTCCCGCATCCCGAACTCGCACGCATCGTCCTCGAGGAATCCGGCTACACCGCGATGCTTCAGGCCGACCGCTCTGCGGAGGCTGCCGGCCGGCTCGAGAACCTCGCCGAGCTCACGCGCGCGATGGAGGAATATGAATCGCTCGGCGCCTTCCTCGAGCACGTCAGCCTGGTCATGGACAACGACGAGGCTCGTCAGGGCGAAAAGGTCACGATCATGACCATCCACGCCGCCAAGGGGCTAGAGTTCGAGACGCTATTCCTCGCCGGTTGGGAAGAAGGCGTGTTCCCTTCCCAGCGGTCGCTTGACGAAGGCGGCCTCGCCAGCCTCGAGGAAGAGCGCCGCCTCGCCTACGTCGCGATCACGCGCGCCCGACGCCGAGCGACGATCCTCCACGCTGCCAACCGGCGCATCTACGGCCAGTGGACCAGCTCGATTCCCAGCCGGTTCCTCGCCGAGTTGCCGAAGCCGCACATCGAAGAAGAAACCACGATGACCGGCGGCGAGAGCCTGTGGCGCGCGCAATGGAGCGAACGCGCCGATCCCTTCGCGCATCTCGGTCCGGCGCAATCGATGCGCGCAAGCACCCGCGGCCCCGGCTTCCAGCGCGGCATGCGCACAATCAGCCCCTCTCCCCAGGAGGGAGAGGGCGACTCGCGCTCCAGCGCGAGCGGGGTGAGGGCAAGGCAGTGGAGCAGTCCACCGCCGCTGGAAGTCAGAGCCTCCGCGGTCTCCCTGGGAAACCAGGGCCGCACCGACCTCGCCCTCGGCCAGCGCGTGTTCCACGGAAAGTTCGGCTACGGCACCATCGAAGCGATCGAAGGCAACAAGCTCGAAATCGAGTTCGAGAAAGCGGGAAGGAAGAAGGTGATGGACTCATTCGTCAGCGCTGGCTGATCGGCTATGATGAGCTTGCCTGAGCCGCTTCGCCGGACACTTGTCGACGTCGCCGATCTCTGTGCTGTCGCGGCAGAGCCGTGGTGGGTGATCTCGAGCGCGGCGGTCGCACTGCATTCCGCGCCGGTCGACGCCGTTGGCGATGTCGACATTCTGATGAGCGTTCGGGATGCAGGCCATCTATTGGATCGGGCCGGCGTTGAGGCTCGCTCCGGGCAGGGATCGCGACTGTTCCGCTCTCAAGTTTTCGGAATCTGGTCCAAGCCGCCGTTGCCCGTGGAGATCTTCGGCGGCTTTGAGTTCGCCGGTCCAAACGGCTGGACCACAGTTTCCCCCGAATCGCGCGAGTCCGTCGAAGTCTCGGGTCGAATTCTGTTTATTCCGAACGCTAGGGAATTGCGGGCAATGCTAATCGGCTTCGGCAGGCCCAAGGATCTTGCCCGAGCGCGGCTGCTCTGAACTGAGCGGGAACGTGAGAGCCAACCTACGCTGCCGCCCTGTCCACCTCAATTTCGTCCTCGTGCGCCCGCGCTTCGGCAAGCTCATGCGCGGCCTGCATCCGCATCAACGCGTCGGCCTTAAGTTCGAACGCCTTCTCGAAGCGGATAGCCATATCTGCGGACAGGCCCGCATTTCCATTCAGGAGATTACTCATGGCCTGGCGGGTCACGTGGAGACGCGTGGCGGCGTCAGTAACGCTCAGCCCTGCGGGTTCGACGATCTCGTTCCGGAGCCACACACCCGGATGGACCGCAAAGCTACGATGAAGCCGAATAGCCATCAGTGATAATCCTCCAGGTCCATGTCCTCGATTGCTCCGGCCGCATTGACACGGAACGTCATTCTCCAGTTCTTCATGACGGTCAGCGCCCATTCACCCTTGCGGTTACCCGTAAGCTGGTGCGCACCAAAATTAGGCGGCTGCTTCAATTCTCCCGCCGTCGCGATCGCATCGATGTAGGCAAGCATGTTTCGAAGCCGATCCACAGAGCCGCTCGGCAGACCTTGCGCTGATCCGGTTTCGGCGAAGCGGCGAAGCGCCTTGTGCCGGATGCTCTCAATCTGCATCGCTGCGCCAGCTACCACCGTCTCTTTGCTATGTCCAGTGTCGATTGACACTTGTCAGCACGGCGCGACGAAACGGGCGCTCGACAGTTTTGGAAAGCATGCCTGACTCGGAGGAAGCTGGCCCATGAACCGCGTCGAAATTCCGCACCGGATTTCCGCCTGCTCGCTCGCGGGACTGGCGGGCTTCACCGACGCAATCGGGTTCATCCGTTCGGGCGGTTTCTTCGTTTCATTCATGAGCGGCAACTCGACGCGCCTCGGCGTCGGGCTCGCGCAACGGTCGCACGCTGCCGCCCTGGCCGCGTTG
Source organism: Sphingomonas sp. (assembly GCA_025936675.1). The sequence continues at coordinate 7,650 of JAICSX010000042.1, read as the reverse complement.
CTCATTTGCACCTTCCTTCTGGGAGTGATCGCCGGATCGGTCCTCGGTGGACGGGTGCGTGCGCACCGCGCCGCGATCATTCTCGCGTCCGTCGCGGTGCTGCTCGCCGCGGCCGCCTATCTCAACGATGCGGGCGGCCCGCTTCTCTCGCTTGTCGTTCTCGCCTTCGCCATGGGTGCTGAGAACACGGTTTTCGAACTTGGCGGCGATGTACGTGTTGGGCTGACCTACATCACCGGCGACCTCGTGCGGGCGGGGTCGGGAATCGCGTCGTCGATACTCGGCCGCAACGATGACGCATGGCCAAGCTATCTCCTGCTTTGGGGAGCTTTCCTTTGCGGGACGATCGTCGGCGCGATCGCGTGCGGTCCGCCACCGAACCTATCGCTTTGGGCGGCTTCGGCCGCGGCTCTCTTGCTCGCCTCGGGCGCGTTAAGATTGAAATGAGCACCGCGCTCGCGCGGCTAACCCGCCCCTCGCTTCCCGATCCCGCGAACCCACGGAATGATCGACGTCCAGCTCAGCTCATCCATCATTTCGATCCCGGCGAGCTTGCCACGTTTCCAGATTACCTCGCCGGCCGGGATGTTGAGGCCTTCGATGAATACTGAAACGTAAGCGCCGGTCGCGGGCAGATCATCGCCCTCGATCTGCAACCCGTTCGCGGAAATGTTCCTCAAGATCGCGAGATGAAAGTTCCCGCCGCATTTCACATGAACCGCGCAGCGCATCTCCAGCCGGGGCATGGTCCGCCGTTCCCGTGCCTGGCTCACCAGCTTCCGATTGAGCAGCGCGATCACGTCGATTCCATCGTCGAAACGCACGCCAAGCTCTTTACGGCCGGTCCACGCGATTCTGCCTGCCGCGCGCTGCCCCGTCGCAAGCTCGACGGAGGCACGGTCGCCGAGCGCCGGGGCCAAGGTCGTCTCGACCGTCACTCCGAGCGCACTGATCTTGCGAATCGAGCAGGGCTGGCGCGAGCCCGCGAGATAAATCGCGCCTCGGTCGAAAGGCCCGGCAGCATCCGCGCACGAATCGTCCGGCCACGGAAGGCATTCGCCGAGCACGAAGGTGGTGACTGAAGGGACGTCAGTCATGGCTGATCCTGCACCGGCGGCGGTTTGCGCCTGACAGCGCTAACAAGTCGCTAATGGAACGGGCGCGTTCTGATCGCCAAGCGGCATGAATTCGGGTAGTTGGAGAGCCGAAGTTTGCTCCGGAGCCGCCATGAAAACGCTGATCGCATTCATCATCGGACTGATCGCTCTTCCGCTGCTGCTGGTCATCGTCGCAATTGCAGGGTGGCTCCCGACCGATGCAGCTTCCGAACCGCCCAGATGGGAGTCATCGATTGCGATGCGGGCTCTCGACGCGTCGCTGGAGAAGCGGTCCGACGGCCTCAAGAACCCCATCGCGGAGAAGGACGCCGCAGCGCTCGCAGCGGGCAAGAAGATTTACGCAGATAATTGCGCCGGTTGCCACGGCGACGCGAAAGGACCGAGCGACTGGGGCGCGAAGGGGCTTTATCCGCGCGCGCCGCAGTTCTTGCAGCAAGGCTCGGACGTCACTGCCCCCGAGGCTTACGCGGCCATCCGCGACGGCGTGCGCTATTCGGGCATGGGCGCCTGGCGCGGCCAGCTGAACGACCGGCAGATGTGGCAAGTCGCGAATTTCGTCTCGAGCATGCGCGAGAAGGGCGGCATGAAGGACATGGACTGAGCCGGCTTGCGCGACACAGCGGCCGAACGCCTCAGATCTCCTCCTTCACTTGGGCATGATTGAGCAGCGCAACGAAGACCACCCCGCCGATGGAATTTCCGATGAGCGCCGGAAGCAGGAACCCGAGCACATAATCGCCCCAGCCGATCGCCCCGTGCATTGCGGCGAATGCGCCCTCGATCGAGCCGGCGACGACGTGACTGAATTGCGCCACCGAAATCAGCCATGTGACTGCGACGATGACCAGGAACTTCGCTGACGACGCGGCCGGCATCAGCCACACCATGAGGGCGATCAGCCATCCCGCAAAAACGGCCTTGACGAGCACGCCCCAGAAGCCCGGCTCGACAGCCTTGATGCCGAGGTTGGTGAAGGACTGCACGGCATCCGGCTGAAACAGGTGCGGGATCGATGCGGCCGCAGCGAACAGAAGCGTCGCGAGCACATTGGCGAAAAACACGATCGCCCAATAGCGCGCCACGTCGGCCATGCCGTGCGTGCCTTTCAGGTACGGCAGCGTCACGGTCAGCGTCGTCTCCGTGAACAGCTGTTGCCGGCCCATGGTGACGAACAGGAACCCGAGACAATAGCCGAAGCTCGCGACGAGGTCGCGCCACGGCGCAGCCGGCAAATGCGTCTGCAGCAGCCCTTCGCCGAGCATCGAGCAGCCCATCGTCAGCCCGGCTGCGAAACCCGACCAGGCGACCGATGAGGATGGGCGTTCGAGCTCCTCCGTGCCCTCGAGCCGGATTGCCTCGTGGACCACCTTCGCGCTTGTGCTGGAGCGATCGTCGGCTTCTTCGATCTCCCGGTCGGAGAGCGGCGATTGCTGCTTCTCCTGCTCCACCATCTGCTCTCGGTCAGGCATGCGCGGCTTTCCCTTCAATCGGGTGCCGCAACTCGCCGGAACAGCGTTCGGTTCACTCGCGAAACCGTTTTCAAGCCGTTTGAAAGTCCCCGAAGAACGCGCCATGAAGGAACCCGACTCGGCGCCAATGCATTTTCACCGCGAAAGTCAATAGAAAAAGTTCAGGTGTCAAAAATGAAGCAGCTAGCATTGGCGCTGGCGCTGACGGGTTCGTGCGTACTTGCGACCACCATTGCTGTTACGCCGGCGTCCGCGCTGGAAACATATCAGGCCCAGATGGAGGCGAGCGACGCGGCCTCGCAGGCGCGTGTCGACATGCTCGATGCGTTCGGGCCGAAGGTGCTTAAGCCTGGGCAGTATGTCTGGCGCGACGTGCCGGATAGCGCGGGAGCCGAGCGCGTCGTCATCAGCCTCTCCGACCAGATGGCCTATCTCTATCGCGGCGACACGCTGATGGCAGCGACGACGATCTCCAGCGGGCGCGATAGCAAGCCGACGCCGACCGGTGTCTTCTCGATCCTCAACAAGACCCCCATGTATCACTCCAAGAAGTACGACAATGCGCCGATGCCCTATGCGGAATTCTTCGAACCGCACGGGATTGCCCTGCACGCCGGCTATGTCGGGAATGAGCCCAACAGCCACGGTTGCGTCCACCTGCCGAGCGCATTTGCCAAGAAGCTCTACTCGATCACCGATATCGGGACGCCCGTCATCATCGGCGCATAGCTGCCCAGGGCCGCGCCTCCTCCGTGGTGCGGCCCACGCGCCTCTGCAACCTTGATCGGCACGCGGGATACGCTCATGCGCCCCGTGAGTTGAGCGTTCCAAAGCCAGCACATCAGGAGACGAGAATGGCCAGGAAGGCGACGGGCAAGAGCGAACCGAAGAGCCGCTCCAGCAGCACGAAGAAGAGCGGCAGCGGCACACGCGCGGTCGCACGACCAGCTTCGGGCGCTGGCGGCGGGTCACGATCGCAGGACAACATGGGCGACGCGTTCATCAAGCTGCTCCAAAGCCCACTCGTCGCCGAGCTCGTCGCTGTCGCTGCGACAGCTGCGCTGGCAGCGCTGGCCGAGCAGGGCTTCACCAGCGGCAGCGAGGCAAGCCGCGGCAAACGTGCGGGCAAGGCCGTCAAAGCAGCGGGCAAAGCCGCCGCTGCCGCGGTCGGCCGCCGCCTCGCCAATGAGCTCGAGGAAATCCGCGAAGCGGCGAGAGAATCTAGAGCCGGCGCAAAAGCGTAAGCCGCGCGCCGCCCACGTCGCGCGCGCTGTCGAGCGCCAGCTCGTCCGGATCGACGGTATCGCCGCGCTGCGTCTCGACGCTCAGCCATCCGCCACGCGCCAGCCAGCCGGCGTTGACGACCGAGTGAACCACGGCGCTCGCGGAGCCCGGCGCATAAGGCGGGTCGGCGAAGATCAGATCGAACGGCTCCCACCTCGGCAGAGACAGCGCCGATCCTCCGATGATCCGCACGCGATCGGCCGCTCCGAGCTTCTCGGCGTTGCGCTTGACCGCCGCCGCGGCTTTGGCATCGCTTTCAACGAAGACCGCGCTCGTCGCTCCGCGCGACAGCGCTTCCAGCCCGAGCGCGCCGCTGCCCGCGAAGAGATCGGCCACGCGGAGATCCTCGAAGCTGCCGAGGCGGCTCGCGAGCATGGAAAACAAGGTTTCGCGCACCCGATCCGCGGTCGGCCGCGTCGACTGTCCGGGCGGCGCTTCGACCGACCTTCCCCTCCACGCACCTCCAATAATTCTCACTTGAGGCTCCGACGAAACGCTTGGAACTCCGCCTCTCCGACCTCGTCGACGTCACCGGGATCCAGCCCCTCGATCGTGAACGGCCCGTAGGCCGTCCGGATAAGCCGGGAGACCTGCAACCCGAGATGCGCCAGCACCCGCCGCACTTCCCGGTTCTTGCCTTCCGTGAGGCTCATCTCGATCCAGCAGTTGCTTCCCGTCCGCCGTTCGAGATTGGCGTTGATCGAACCGTAGTGAACGCCCTCAATCGTGATGCCGTCAGCGAGCCCCTCCAGCTGCGCCTGCGACACCCGCCCGAACGCCCGAGCCCGATAGGTCCGCACAACGCCCGTGCGCGGCAGCTCGAGCTGCCGCTTCAGCTCGCCGTCGTTCGTCAGCAGCAGCAGCCCTTCGGTCATGAAATCGAGCCGGCCGACGGGCATCAGCCGCGGGAGGCCGGCCGGAAGCCGCTCATAGATGGTAGGCCGCCCCCTCGGGTCGTGCGCCGCGGTGATCGTCGACTGCGGCTTGTAGAAGCGGAACAGCCGCGTTTCGGCGGCCGGCGCGACCGGCTTCCCGTCCACGCTCACGCCGCTCAAACTTTCAAGCAACGTCGCCGGCGTCGTCAGCTTTTCGCCGTTAAGCGCGATTCGCCCTTCGGCGATCATGCGCTCGACCTCTCGCCGCGAAGCCACTCCGGCGCGGGCGAGCAGCTTCGCGATCCGCTGCGCTCCGCGTTCGCTTTTCTGTGGCGCGGCAGGCACAATTGCAGAAGGCTTGCGCCGCGGCGGCACTGGGCCTCTGTTTGTTCGTTTCGGAGAGTGAGTCATTGGTCGGGGCGCGTATGCTGTTCGGGAAGCGCAAGCAGGTCGTCAAGCGCATCCTCATCGTCGAGGATGAGCCGCTGACGGCGTTCGATAACGAAAATATGCTCGGCGACGCCGGGTATGAAGTCGTCGCGACGGTCGACGATCTCAACGAAGCGCTCGCCATCCTGAAGCGCGAGGAAGTGCACCTCATCCTCAGCGACGTTCGGCTCCGTGGGGACCAGACCGGCATCGAGCTTGCCCACGCTGCCAAGGCGATCGGCGTGCCCACCCTCTTTGCGACCGGCCATTCGTACCCGGAAGCGGCCGAAGTCGCGGTCGGTTGCCTGATGAAACCCTATACCGAGCGCCAGCTGTGCAAGGCGATCGAATGCGTCGACCGCCATCTCCAGGGCGAGAAAGTGAAGGCGCCGAAAGGCGTCGAGCTGTTCATCCCCGTCGAAGAGGCGGAGTAGGCCGACAGCCGTTCACCGCAGGGTTATGCGGCTCGTGAAAGGCAGCTAGAGTCGTCATTGCGAGGAGCCTCAAGGGCACGCGGCAATCCAGCTGCACGGGGATTGCTTCGCTACACTCGCAATGACGGTCATGACGGGGAGGAATCATTTGGCTGCTTCAGGACGTCCGAAGGGCTGGAGGCTGCTCAGGGCGGCGCTCGCGACGCGCAAGTCGGCGACCATGCTCGCCTTCGGCTTTTCCTCGGGCCTGCCGTACGCACTGCTGATCGGCACGCTGAACGCGTGGCTGGGCGAGGCGCAGATCAGCCTCGCCACGATCGGCGTCCTCTCGTGGATAGGACTTAGCTACAGCTTCAAGTTCCTGTGGTCGCCACTCGTCGACCGCTTCCCACTGCCGCTGCTCGACCGCATTGGTCGGCGCAAGAGCTGGATCGTCCTGTGTCAGGCGGTGATGATCGCGAGCTTCGCTGGCCTGGCGGCGACCAATCCCGCGACCAACATCGGCACCTTCGCCATTTTCGCGGTCATTGCCGCGCTCGCCTCCGCCACGCAGGACGTCGCGGTCGACGCATGGCGCATCGATGTTGCCGACGAGAATTCCACAGTCGAGCTGCTCTCCGCGATCTATCAGTTCGGCTATCGAATCGCCTCGATCGTCGGCGGCGCCATCGCGCTGGTGCTTGCCGCGCGCGTGGCCTGGGGCGTGGTCTACATCATCATGGCGGCGCTGATCGGTCTCATGGCCCTGGTCGCGCTCCGCGCTCCCGACACGGAGCGCCCCAGCGCGGATGTGATGCACGGTGCGCTTCATCAACCCGGCGCGCTCCAGCCCAGGGTCCGGCTGATCGCACTCGCGATTGTCGGTGTCAGCTGGATATGGGCCATCCTCACCATCGCCAGCTTCATGATCCGCATGCTCGGCACCAGCGATCCCAAGGCTCCGCACCCGTCGGTCGCGGATTTCACCAAGGAATTCGGTCCCTGGATCATCTTCGCCACCGTGATCGTGCCGTTGATCGTCGCCGCGGGGACCAACTGGCTCCGCTCGCACAAGCGCCATGTGCTGACTGCGCCTGACTCCACCCACACGCCGGCGCGCAACGCGCTCAACCACCTTTACGTTTCGCTCGTGCTGCCGCTTGGTGAGCTTGCCGGACGGCTCGGCTGGGGCGTGCTGATCGTGATCGGCCTGATCCTGACGTACACGCTCTGCTACAACATCTGGTCGAGCTTCGCCTTCCCCTTCTACCTCGATTTCCTTCACTACACGAAGGACGAGGTGGCGTTCGCGTCCAAGATTTTCGGCATCATCATGACGATGGTCGGCATCGCGCTCGGTGGCTATTTGTTCGTCCGCCTCGGCCGGCTTCCGACCATCCTGATCGGGGCCATCCTCCCCGTGTTCGGCAATTTCGTTTACGCGGACCTCGCACAAGGCGGGCCGACGATTGACCTCGTCTCGCACACGCTGCGGCTCGATGCGCTGGCAACTTTGTTCGGATCCGACGAGCGGATGGTCCGATTGCTCCTCGCGATTTCGATGGAGAACATCTCGACCGGCATCGCGGGCGCGGCGTTCGTCGCCTACCTCTCCGGAATTGTGAGCAAGAACTTCACCGCCGTTCAATATGCGCTGCTCTCGTCGCTGACGTTCCTCATCGGCTCGCTCGGCCGCGGCATCGCAGGAGAGGCATTCGACACCTACGGCTATGCAACGGTGTTCCGCTGGACGGCAGCAGCGGGAGCCGTCGCCGTGCTCTTCGTCCTCCTCGAATGGATGCGCGTTGCCGCTCAGCAGCGTCGGGCTGCGGCTTCGGATCCGCAGCGCACGCTCGACGAAAGTGCAAGCGGCGGCTTGCGCGAAAGCGGTCAGCCCGCGCGTTAATCTGGCGTCTGGTCGTTCGCTGCGAGCACGACACCAGCAAGGTACAGCGACCCGAAGATCAGCACCCGGGCTTCCGCCGGAACAGTTGCGAGCGCCTCCTCGAGGCTGTCGTGAGCATCCGCCGCGAAGCCCAACTCGCCGGCAATCTCGACCAGG
>JAICSX010000058.1 GCA_025936675.1 Sphingomonas sp. | reverse complement strand
GCAGCGAAGCAGGAGGAGCAGCCAACCGGCTGCCGGCCCAATGTCCGCTCGTGTCGGCAACAGAGCAGTCGCAGCCATTGCGGCGGTCATCACGGCGACCGACAGGAGCAGCATGTGCCTGCGGCCCTTCTTGTCGCCAATATGGCTGAAGAAGAGGGCGCCCAGCGGCCGCATCAGATAAGCGATCGCGAACCCACCCAGCGTCAGCAGCAGCGAGCCGCTACCGCCGCCGTAAAAGACCCGCGCAAGCACCGTCGCGAAATAGAGGTAGAGCGTGAAATCGTACCATTCGACGATCGTCGAGAAGGCCGCGATCGCGAGCGAGTGCGGCGGAAGCACCGGCGTCTCGCTGGTCGCGTGGGGCTTACTCTCTCGTCCGCGGCGCGAGCTCATCCAGGTGCACTAGCATGTCGGCCGGGTCATCGAACACGCGCATCGCGCCGGCGCGCTCGAGCTCGTCCTTGCCATAGCCGCCCGACAAGAAACCGATGCCGAGTGCACCGCAGCGCTTTGCGGCATACATGTCCCAGATGCTGTCGCCGATCACGTAGGAACCCTGGGTCGCCGTGCCGAGCTGCTGGGCGGCTTCGACGAAGAGGTCGGGATCGGGCTTGGCGTAGCGGACCATGTCGCGCGTGATCACGGTGGCTTTCTGCGGGTCGACCTCGAGGCTCTTCAAGTTCATCTCGGCGGTCCGCATTCGACCGCTTGTCGCGATCGCCCAGGGCAGGCCCTGCTTGGTCAGTTCCTTGAGGAGGTCGACGGCGCCGGGCAAAGGGGGCACGTCCTTCGAAAGCTCGCGGAAGAGGTCGGCGTGGTGGTCGCGCAGGCGCTTCAGTCCATCCTCGTCGATGGACCGTTCAAGTTCACGTTGAAGCTGCGCGGTAAACAGACCGCCGCTCATTCCGATCTTGCGATGGATACGCCAGACGGAGAGCTCGAGGCCCTGCTCGCGAAGCGCGACATGCCAGGCGCGGACATGATTGTAGACGCTGTCGACCAGCGTGCCGTCGAGGTCGAACAGGAAAGCGACTGGACTGGACATGTTCCGCCAATCGCCCGCGCCCCCGCCGGGTTCCGGCGAAATAGGATCATTTCTTTTCGACGAGAGCGACCCAACCCTAACTCTATTTAAACCATATCCGCGCATGGCTGCTCGTGACGAGGAGTCTTCTGTGGGTAGCTTCGGACGCATATTGAGGAGCGGAGGGAATTCGCTGGCGGAAGAGCCGCGCCCCGACTCGTCGCGCGCCGAAGGGCTGATCAAGGAATTCGAAAACAGCGAAAAGGGCTGGTTCTGGGAGACCGGCAGGGACGGAACGCTCGAGTATATCAGCGACAGCGTCGCTCGGGCGCTCGGCCGCGAGGCCGAAGACCTTATCGGTCGTCCGTTCACTGACCTGATCTCGACCGATACGGCCGACGGGAGCGCGACGTCCGAACGCACGCTCGGTTTCTATCTGTCTTCGCACGTCGCCTTTCAGGACCTCGTCGTCCGCGCCAAGACCAAGACCGAGGTCTGGTGGTCGATCACGGGCCGTCCCATCCATGACGACATCGGCCGCTTCTTCGGATTCCGCGGCTTCGCCTCGGACCTGACCCAGATGCGGCAGTCGGAGGTCGAGCTCGACCGGCTCGCACGCCAGGACGCGCTGACCGGTCTCGCCAATCGCCAGGCGCTTCGTCGTGCGCTCGACGACGCGCTGGTCGGCTCGGTCCGGCGCAAGCACCGCTGCTCGATGTTTCTGCTCGACCTCGATCGCTTCAAGGCGGTCAACGATACGCTCGGCCACCCGGCCGGCGATACATTGCTGCGCCTCGTCGCCCTGAGGCTGCGCGACGTGATCGGCAAAGCAGGACAGGTCGGACGCCTAGGCGGCGACGAATTCGAGGTCGTCCTTCCCGCCATATCCGACAAGAAGGAGCTGTCGAACCTTGCACAAGGGATCATCGACAGCCTCTCCCGTCCCTACACGATCAACGGCACGGCTGTGTCGATCGGAGCGTCGGTGGGCATCGTTACGTCCGACTATGACGATCGCAGCTCCGACGATTTGATGCGTGACGCGGACCTTGCGCTTTATGCGGCCAAGGCCGCCGGCAAGGGCTGCTATCGCTTCTTCGAATCCGAAATGCATGAGGCTGCGCGTCAGCGGCAGCTGATGGAGTCGGACCTTCGCGTCGCTCTCGAGAAGGGCCAGCTGCATCTCGCCTATCAGCCCTGCGTCGACTCGCTGAGCGAAGCCGTCACTGGATTCGAGGCTTTGATCCGGTGGAGTCATCCTGAGCGCGGGCCCGTCAGCCCGGTCGAATTCATCCCGCTGGCGGAGGAAATCGGGCTCATCGACGAGATCGGCGAATGGGTGCTGCGGACCGCTTGCGCCGAGGCCGCCAAATGGCCCGAGCACGTATCGGTGGCGGTCAACCTGTCGCCGATCCAGTTCAAGTCGCCCGCGCTCCCGACCATCGTGCGGATGGTCCTCGGCGACACCCAGCTCCAGGCCCATCGCCTCGAGCTCGAGATCACCGAGGGCGTGTTCCTCAGCAACGATGACCATGTCCACGACATGATCGCCAGCCTGAAAGCGATCGGAGTCAAGCTGGCGCTCGACGACTTTGGCACGGGCTATTCCAGCCTCAGCTATCTGCAGCGGGTTCCGTTCGACAAGATCAAGATCGACCGCTCGTTCGTCACTGGAGCTTCCGACCCCGAGGGCCGTAATGCGGCGCTCATCAGGGCGATGGTGGGCCTTGCGTCCGACCTCAAGATGCAGACCACCGCCGAAGGCGTCGAAACGCCGGAGGAACTGCAGCTGGTTCGCGACCTCGGCTGCTCGCTGGTCCAGGGTTACATCTTCGGTAAGCCCATGCCTCCGGAAGAGGCGATGGCGCTCGCAAAGAAAGGCGACGCCAAGCTGCCTGTGGCGAAATATCCTCCGCGCGAGCCCCGCATGCGGATCATCCGCGCCGCTTTGCTACACCACGCCGGACAAGTGAAGGGCGCTCGGCTGCGCAACATTTCGAGCGGCGGCGCACTGGTCGAATGCCGCGAGGAGATTCCGGTCGGCGCGCATGTCCAGCTCGATTTCGCGGCGGGCGGGCTGATCGATGCCGAAGTCCGCTGGACAAAGGGCACCCAGTTCGGCTGCCAGTTTACGGAGAAGTTCAACCTGAAGCTTCTCCAGCCGACCAAGCCGACCGCAAAGGCGCCAAGCGTCATGGCGCCGGATTATCTGAAGGGCGACGGCACCGAGGGGAAATAGTCGCCAATCGTAACTGCAAGTCCGCTCGTCTTGGTCAATCTGCGCTTCAGGATGTTTCCTAAGACAATCTTCGTGATCTCCCGCTGATTCGATAGGCAGTGGGGTAGCGATGCATAACCCGGATGTGACGCTGGAAAGCCGCTCTGCGGCGAGAGCCGACGTCAAAGTGTGCAGGCTCAGCGGTTCCGAAGTCGCGGCGCGCTTGCGGCTGCTTGGCTATGATGGGTGCGAGTTCGAGAGCTCCGAAATGTTTGCCGAAGGCGAGCAGATCAGCATCCACGTCTATCGCATGGGATGGATAAGAGCACGCGTCCGTTCACAGCGCTTAGGAATTGTTGAAGCCGAGTTCGACAAGCATTGTCCCGTCTGACCCGGCCCCCCCGTTCGGATTTCGTCAACGATTGTCGGGTAGCTGACAAAGTCGGCGTGGCGGTGGCTGATGAAGGGGGGCACCGCAAATGAGGTTTTTTAAGTCCAACCAACCTTTGTCCGCGGAGGACGAGGCCGCTGCGATGCGCCTGGCGGCCGTCGCAATGCGCACCAAAGCGGCTCGAACGATAAATCCGACCTGGGGAGATGAGGTCGAGCCTCAGCCGAGCGAATACGAGCCGCTTCCGGTTCAGGAAGTGCTGCAGTGAGCCGACCGTCGCTGGAGCGGCTGCGCGAAATTTCGAAGCAGCGGTCGATCCGCCGGCCGCCGCTCGGGTCTGCGCCGTGCGAAAGTGACGACAGCTATGTGCCGGCGTCGCTCACGGAGTGGCCGATCCCCAAGTAAGCCAGTCAGGCCTTCAGTAGCGGATCCCCGATCGGCAGCACCGCTCTGCCGAAGGTCGCGTTGGTGACGATCGCGAAGCTGCCGTACATGGCGAGCGTTCCGCAAACCAAGCCAAGCCAGCCGCCGGCATGACTGAGGCCGGGGTTCGCCTGCACCGCTCCGATGCCGAGCAACGCGAAGGTGACCCAAAGCGTGAGGAAGATGAGGAAAGTGATCTTCGGCAGCCGGAAGGTCGCGACCCACAGATAGAGCGTCAGCACGCCCCACAGCAGAAGCGCGACACCCACAGTGGGACCGGCCTGCGAGATGTCGATCCAATTGTTGTGGGCAAACAGCAGAAGGAAGGCGAACCACCACCAGAAGGCGCCGTAGCTGAGGAACGCCGTCATCCCGAACGTATTGCCGAGCCGAAACTCAAAGGCGCCGGCGAAAACCTGCATCAGGCCGCCGAACGCCAGCGCAAGCGGAATCACGACGCCCTCGCCGCCAGCAGGGAGGACTCCCGCGTTGACCAAGCTTAAGAGCACGGTGGTGAGCCCGAATGCGATCAGACCGAGTGCGGCTGGATTGGCCGTTGGAACGACGACGACTGTCTCTTCTGCCATTTTCGCTACTCCCCCTTGAGGCGACACGCAGATCGTCGCACCGATACGGTGATTTTGCCAGCGTAACGGTCGCTTAAGCTGTCGGAGCGATAATCGGCGTCCCGGAGAAGGGCCATTATGTTCAAATGGATCTTCTGGATTTTCGTCCTTCTGTGGCTGTGCTGCGGCCTCGCCGCCGCGCATTGGATGGACGACCATCGCTGGGCCACCATCCTGTGGGGGCCGGTCAGCCTTGCAGAGGCCTATAACGACAACCCGATGAGCTACCCTGGGCCCTAGGCTCCAAGTGCGCACAGAAGCGCGACCCGGAACGTGGGGAGAGACCCAAATACCGGGCCGCGCGGCCCGCACATACGCAATCCACTTGGCGGGTTGCCCGGCACTCTAGCACAATCCGTCTTTCCTGCGCTTACCGTTTCCTGTGTTGTCCCAATTCGAGCCGGTCCCGCCGGACTCGACGCGCGGAGATAATTTGGATTAAATTCGCGTTTAACGACTCAATGTACGGCTCTCGGGAGGGCAATCGGAATGGAGTCCGATGAGCGATTCTATCGCCGCCGCGCGGCCGAAGAGCTGGCGGCGGCAAGCAGGGCGGTGACTGACGAAGCCCGCAACCGGCGCGTGCAGCTGGCCCACGCATTTCTCGAACGGTTGAACGAGGTGGACGCCGGCGCGATGCTGTTCGACTGGCGAAGGGGTCAGGACGCGCCCCGGGCGGAGTAGCTCCTCGACGGACCGGTGAGCTATTGTTAGTTTTCTCCCGCATGGGGGCCCGCAGACATGCGTGTTAGACTTCCCAAACCGCTGCACGGCTGGCGCGCCTTCGCCGGCGAAGTCGGCATCATCGTACTCGGTGTGTTGATCGCGCTGGCAGCGCAACAGGTCGCCGAAAATGTCCACGAGCAATATTTGGCCCGTGAGGCGATCGACCATATCCGGACCGAGCTCGCTTATGATTCCGCCTTTGCGGCCGAACGGGTTGCGATCGGCGATTGCATGCGCACCAGCTTCACCGACCTTCGGCAGCGGCTGATCGCGAGCGGCGACGACTGGCCGGGCGTAGAAGGCAAGCCCCTCGCGGGCGCCCCGAAAACGCCGCCGTCCACGTCGCTCTTCGCGAGCCCGCCGCCGCTCAGCTCGCCGCATCGGCTGTGGCCGGTCAGCGCGTGGACCGCCGCAACGACCAGCGGTGTCCTCAACCAGGGGCAGAAGCGCTTCTTCAACTATGCGGCGCTGTACGCGATGGTCGACTGGCTCGGACGCCTCCAGGATCATGAGATCGAAGATTATTCGAGGCTGATGCCGCTGAATGTGCCGCAGAAGCTCGATCCTTCCACTCGCCAGCAGCTCCTTCGCGATCTCGGCAGTGTGGACGCCGACAATGCCGATGCCGAGCGGCTGGCGGGCGTCTACGTGACCGCAGCGTGGCGCAACGGGGTCCCCCCGGACCCGACTTGGCTGAGCCGCGTCCTTGGTCCGGACGCGCGGGCGCGGGGAAGCTGCGTCAAGCACGGCCCGGCGCTCGATGCCGCTTTGGCGCGCGAGTTCAGCGCCGACCTGCGCTAACCTCAGCCGTCGCCCAGCATCACGTCGGCGACGCTATAGCAGTGGCTGAACTGATAGGCGTTGCGGCCGCGGTTTATGTGGCTGAGATTGAAGTTGCGGATCGAGCGAAGCCCGTGCGGGTGTTGGATGAAGTGGCGGATCGAGGCCGCGCCCCGCACCTTGGCGATAAGGATGCCCCGGCTGTCGCGCCAGATCGAATAGCTCATGTCTTCGGGCCGGAGCGCGCAGCTTTCGAGCAAGTCGGTATCGAGCTGCTCGGGCTCGGACGATCCGTCGACGGTGAAATCGCTGAGGTGCAGGATGATGCGGGAGCGGAGGCCCGCCTGTCCCGAGCTTGTCGAGGGATCTGCGCTCAGCGTGAACAGCTCCATCCAGCTCGCATTGACCCTGGTTAGCGGCTTGTCGTTGGTCGAGGGCAGGCAGGAGACCGACCAGTAATAACGCTCGGTGGTGCGCGGGATCGGCAGGCAGGTGGCGCCGTAGAGCCTCAGGATCTCGAGCACGTCCCCGGCCTGCGGGCGCTTGAGCAGCTTCTCGAACCGCGATGCATATTTGAATCGGTGCTCGAGCGACTGCTCGAAGGACTGGGCGCGTTCGGCTGCATCTACCGGCGTCGCTTCACCGTCGAGCCAGGCCCGCTGCTGTTCCGGCGTCAGGAATTGCCGAAGTCCTTTGGGCACTTTCTCCCTTCCCTCGGAGGGAGGGGTCGGGGGTGGGTAAAGTCGGAGCACGGCTTCCGCCTATCAAACCTCGCTGTTGCTCGCATCCACCCCTTGCCCCTCCCTTGAAGGGAGGGGAAGCGCGGCATCGGCCTCCTCGCGCAGCATTTCGAACCAGGTATCGCGCAATTCTTCGTCCTCGGCGCGCTCGGCGGCGCGGTCGCGGGCCGAATCGGCCTCGAGGATCGCGACCTCGTCCGGGGTGCATTCGCGGACGTAGCGCTCGTCGTCATCAACGTCGTCGTAGGGGCGGCTCTCGTAACCGGCGAAGCCCGCCGGCGGCGGGAAGTCGGTCATCCAGATGTCGTCGATCCCATCCTTCCAGCAGCGATGCGAGAGGTCGAGCCCTTCTTCCTCGTCGTCGCAAAGTGGAAGATTCGGGGCTCCTTCCACTTCCTCTACTTCGTGACTTTCGACGAGCGCCAGCGCCTTGGCGACGCCTTCGTCATCGCCGGTGCGGAGTGCTTCGACGGCGAGGTTCCAGTCTATGGCCGTACCCGTGCGAACGCAGGGGTCCAGAGTTTTTTGATTGGACTAGGCTCCTGCCTGCGCAGGAGCACAGGCTGCGCTCAGCAAGCCGATCCAATCTCCGAAGGATCTGGAGCCCGAGGCGATTGTCGAGCACGTGCCGCTCGCCGACCAGCTCCCCGTCCTTGTAGATCTGCTCGATATTGCCCTCCATCGAGCGGGCCAGCAGCGTGTCGGCAAGCCGCTCCCGGGCGATGCTGAGCGCCGCGTCCCAGGCGGCGGCGAAAATGGGGTTGCGGCGCCGCGCGGCGTAAGCGCCGGAAATGCCCATCCGCGCTGCATCGCAGGCCTCGGCGACGACGGCGGTCTCGGCGAGGGCTTCGCAGAGGGTCGCCATCTTCTCGCCGGTCCAGCCGTCGTGACGGGTTGCGTAGCTGGTGATGGCCGGGAGGGTTGAGGCTACCGGCGGTTGCGGTTCATGTTTTGTGCTGTCCATGAACCATATTGGAACATAAAATAGGTGCTGTAGGAAAGGGGCTTATGGCAGCTTTCGACCCATTTCTGCCGCTAGCCGAGCGCCAACCTACTAGCGATTCTGCACGTCGATCGACAAAAGGGCGGCCCCCGAGCGTATCTGGGGCCGCCCTACCTAAGGAAGCTGCTGGTGTTTACGCGAGCTGCGCGAAAGTTGGGCGGCGACGCCTCATGACTACGCCAATCCCGGCAAAGCCAAGCAGCATCATCGCCCAAGTGGCTGGTTCAGGCACTGAGCCGACCGCCGCGCCGTTGTAGAACCATTGGAGGACGGCCGGACCTCCGCAGCATTCGCCGTAGGACAATGTGAAGTTATAGGTGCCTGCCGCGGACGCCGTCGCGGTGAACGGGGTTGTGGTCGGTCCCGTCGGTCCCGGTTCGTCGACTACTAAGCCTACGCCATCAATGGACAGCTGCAATCCATCGTCATGGGCAATCTGGAACAGGTTATCACCTGCATTGAGCGTGATCTGGCCGGTGAACAACATGTAGGTGTTGTCCAACGTCATCGACCCCACCCCAGCGGTAAGGTCGGCAGGATTGCCAAGCCAGTCACCGATCGTGGTCGTGTCCGAGCTTGTATACTCTGCAAAATTGATGCCCGCGACCGTCGCGGTACCAGTCGGCGTGCCGAGCCCAGCGGCCTGGGTTATCGTCGCGTCTTCGGTTACGCTCGTTGGCTGGCCAGTCCAGATTTGGACTTGAACCTGCGCTTCTGCAGCACTGGCAAGAAGGAAAGCGGCTATCGTCGCCGCAAAGGCTTTTATCAACATGCAGCACCCCCTTGTCCAACTCGAATGCACGCTACCCGCGGCGCGTGCTCGAACGAGCAGACCATGATTAATTCGACTCGGCTTGAGCCGAAGGTTAATCATGATTATAGAACTGGCTACACACAACTGGTTAACCGAAATTTTATTGGCGACGTAAGCAGACCGATTCTTGCGTGCCGCAGCAAGTTGCACGCTGCTCGCGACAGTCAGCCTTGAATGTCAGCTTTCCACCCATTCCTGCCATTAGCCCGGCAGCCATTGCGGACATAAGCTCATCTGTTACGGTTCCGCGCTTGCCGGGGGGCACGCCGATGCACGTTCATCTACCCAAACCGATGCACGGCTGGCGAGCGTTCGTCGGCGAGGTGGGGATCATCGTCCTCGGCGTGCTGATCGCGCTCGGCGCTGGACAGATCGCCGAGTCCGCGCATGAGAGCCGGGAGGGCCGGCAAGCGGACGAAGTCATTCGTGGCGAACTGGAATATAATCTTGCCCGACTGGAATCGCGGTTGGCAACTCGGTCTTGCGTCGAGCGCCGCATCGGCGAGATTCAGCGGCTGCTTGAGCAGGCGCAGGTCCAGCCGGACATCCGGAACCCGAGTTGGATCGGCAGGCCGCAGTTCTGGACTATGCAAAGCTCGCGCTGGCAGGCGGAATCCCAAGCCGGCCGAGGCGCGCTGATCGATGCCAATCGGCTGTCCCGGTACAGCCAGATGTATGCCTGGATGGAGAATCTCGCGAGCGAGATGGCGACGGAACAGGCCGACTGGGCGAAACTGAGGACGCTGGAACATGTGCACCGCCTCGACGCGGCCACCGATTACGATTTGAATACGACGCTCCAGGATGCGCGATATCGCAACTGGCGAGTCAGCCTTCAGACCTCGCAGCTTTCCGATCTCGCGAAGTCGCTCGGCCTCGGGAACGTCAGAAACGACTTCCCCGCATCGCGATCCGTCTGCCTGCCGCTCGATACACCGCGTGACCGAGCGCAGAAGCTTAGCGAATTCCCATTTGGCGAGCCCTAAGCTGAGGCTCCAGTGAGCGATTCCGAACGCGGCCAAATCAGGCGTCGATGGCGTCGTCCTCGACCGCCGACGCGCGCGCCTGGATGAAATCGAACCGCGCCGAAGGATCGCGCCCCATCAACCGCTCGACGAGGTCTTTAATGGGCTGCCGGTCCTCGTAGGCGCTGGGAAGCGTGACCTTCAGCATGGACCGCGTCTTCGGGTCCATGGTGGTTTCCTTGAGCTGGTTCGGGTTCATTTCGCCCAAGCCCTTGAAGCGCGACACCTCGACCTTCTTGCCCTTGAACTCGGTCGCTTCGAGCTCGGCGCGGTGGGCGTCGTCGCGGGCATATAAGGTCTTGGCGCCGGCGGTCAGGCGATAGAGCGGGGGCTGGGCTAGGAAGAGGTGGCCGCGGCGCACGAGCTCGGGCATTTCCTGGAAGAAGAAGGTCATCAGAAGCGTCGCGATGTGGGCGCCGTCGACGTCGGCGTCGGTCATGATGATGACCCGCTCGTAGCGCAGCGCGTCCTCGTTGAATTTCTCGCGCGCCCCGCAGCCAAGCGCGAGGTTGAGATCGGCGATTTCGCTGTTGGCGCGGATCTTTTCGGCG
>JAICSX010000096.1 GCA_025936675.1 Sphingomonas sp. | reverse complement strand
TGCGCGTAACCGCGCCCCGAACGAATGTCGCAGGTCATGGACGCGAACTAATGGCAACCCTGCGTTCCGTCGTGCCAGCCGCCAACCGTTGTTGTTCATCCTACTCATTCGCTTGCCGTGAAACGGGAATACCCAGATCGGGTGCAGCCCGCGTTGCGCCTTGATGATCGACCAGGCCACGTCGTTGACGACCACGACATGGGGACGTTTGGTCTTGAACGCCTCGGCAGGGATGACGAACACGCTCCTGGCTATTTCCGACACGGTAACTTCCCACGTCCATTGCAAGCCGCAGAGGTTGCTCTGGCGCAAACCCGTGTTGATCGCAAACAGTGCCATGCGCGCGAGGTGAGTTGGTAGTCGGCGAAAGAGCCGGTCCTGCTCTTCCCAGCTGAGCGGATAAAGCAATCGCGAATCCTCAGGCAGCATGCTGATCAACGGCGGGATCGCGTCGAGCCAAGGACGGCCGTCGGCATCGCGGTAGGAGCGCGCGGCGCGATTCAGAATTGTGCGCACGACTTCCAGGGTGCGGTTGATAGTGGTCGCACTCGCGCCTTGGCTAAGGCGCTCTTTGATGAACGGTTCCAGTGTTGCGCCGTGAACCTGCCGCGGCTCGAGGCATCCGACGTACCGCGCAAGCAATTGGACGTGCCACTTGATCACAGCGATGCTGCGCTTGCTACGCGATTGAGCCGCGTAGTGTGCGGCGCAGTCGGCGAAGGTCGGCAGTGCGTGTGTGTTGCGTTCCTGCTCGTACTCGATTCGCGCCATCTCGACGCGAAGTCGTTCCTCAGCTTGCTCCTGTGTCACCGCGCCGACTCGCAGGCCGATCCGAACCCCGAGATATCTCTAATCGATGAGTCGCCGGCCGTCCGCGAGGACAGTGATGCCTGGTGTGCGTGTCGCGAGCATGGGTTCCTCCTCTGTGTGCACATGCAGCGTGCGAGAAGCTCATGGGCGGGGGTTCCCTAGTTGGCCAGCAGCCCGAGATCGAGCGTAAACACTCCTCGGCACCGTCGACATCGCGCAAGGTGTAGCGGCTCACGGAAACGAGCTTCGGCTCTTTCCCGAGGGCCAGTGTTCAGCCCCACTATTCACTCCCGGCGGCAGGCGCGGCAATCACTGGTTTCGAGGGAGACGCAATGCTTCCACGACCAGCGCCAGTGCGGGCGAAGCACGGCGGCTGGCGTAATACAGGTGATAGCCGGGATAGGTCACCGCCCAGTCATCCAGCACCAACATCAGGCGGCCCGCTGCAATGTGTTCGGGTACGACATCCTGGGGAACCCAGGCCAACCCGTGCCCCGCCAGCGCCGCCGCGACGATCAGGTCGGTTTTGTTGAACACGAGCCGCCCAGTCACCTGGGCATTCGTGGTCCTTCCCCGGCGCTTGAACTGCCAGTTCAGCAGTCCACCATGCGTGGGCAGGCGCAAACACATGCAATCGTGTTCGGTGAGATCCTGCGGTCTATCAGGTCGAGGGTGACGCGCGAAATACTCGGGACTGCCGACAACCGCCATGCGCATGTCCAACCCCATGCGCACAGCGATCATGTCCTTGGCGATGTCGGCGCCCGAGCGTACGCCGATGTCGAAGCGCTCGGCAACGATGTCGGTGAAGCGGTTGTCGCTGCTGATCTCGATCTTGATGTCGGGGTACTTCGGTAGCCATCGCAGCAGCCTCGGCCATACCAGTGTGCGGACCGCATGTTCGGTCGCTGTGATGCGCACCGAGCCCGCCGGCTTCCCGCGCAGCTCGCCAAGCACGGCCAGCTCGGCTTCGATATCCGCAAAGCGCGGATCCACGGTCAGGTAAAGCTTCTCTCCCGCTTCGGTGGGCGAGACGCTGCGCGTGGTTCGGTTCAGCAGCTTCAGCTCGAGCCTGCGCTCCAGCGCCCGGACGGTCTGACTGAGTGCTGACTGGGACACCCCCAGCTGCGCAGCCGCGCGCGTGAAGCTGCCCGCGCGCACGACGGCCGCAAACGCCGCCAAATCGTCGAATCGCGGCATTAAGAAGTTCCGCTTATGACTCCATGTTGATCCAGCAGTCTAATCATTCAAGCGGTACGCGTCTAGAGTTCATGTCGTGCACCCGCGACAAGTACGGACCACGATGAAGACGCGTCAACCGGCGAAGTGAAGGATGAATGATGCAGAAACACAAGCTCGGAGGAAACCTTGAATCTTTGCCGATTCCCGGCACCACGAATTCTCATGTACGACTTTAGGCAAGAAACTCGACAATTCTGGCAAATGTTATCGAGGCCATCCAGCGACACTTATGTATCGCAAACGGCCTGTTAGGAGCACACACCATGAAGCACATCTCGATCGGCGGACTTGACGTGTCCCGCATAGGACTCGGCGCCATGTCCATGTCCGGCTACTACAACATCGGCGCAGGCAGCGAAACCGAGTCCATCCGCACCATTCACCGGGCGCTGGACCTGGGCGTCACCCATCTCGACACCGCCGAGATCTACGGACCTTATGTCAACGAGGAACTGGTCGGCCGCGCTATCAAAGACCGCCGCCACCAGGTGGTGTTGGCGACGAAGTTCGGCTTCGTCTCGCACTCCGGCGGCGGCCCCCGGGTTCTCGACAGTAGCCCGGCGAACATCCGCATCGCTGTCGAGGGCTCGCTGAAGCGGCTCGGCACAGACCACATCGACCTGTACTACCAGCACCGGGTCGACCCGAAAACCGCGATCGAGGACACCGTCGGTGCGCTGGCGAAGCTGGTCGCCGAGGGCAAGCTCCGCTACATCGGTCTGTCCGAGGCGAGTCCCGCCACGATCCGCCGTGCGCAAGCAGTGCACCCGGTCGCCGCGCTGCAGACGGAGTACTCGCTGTGGACCCGTGACCCGGAGGCCGAATTGCTGCCCCTGCTACGCGAGCTGGGCATCGGCTTCGTGCCCTACTCGCCGCTCGGCCACGGCTTCCTCACTGGCGAGATTCGCTCGCCCGAGGAGCTCGCCGACGATGACTGGCGCAAAACCAATCCGCGCTTCATAGGCGAGAACTTCCAGCACAATCTGCGCATCGTCGATGAGGTCCGGGCCGTTGCCTCCGAAGCGGGTGCAACGCCGGCGCAAATTGCCCTGGCCTGGCTGCTTGCGCAAGGTGATGACATCGCTCCGATCCCCGGCACCAAGCGCGTCGCTCGCGTCGAGGAGAACACCGCTGCGGACCGCATCGACCTCAGCGCTGAGCAGATCGAACGGCTGAACAACCTTACGCCGGCAGCCGGCGAGCGCCATGACGAACGCACAATGGCCGCTATCGACCGCTGAAAAATTGTCAATGGTCATCGTGCAGGGCGCGCGGTATTCGGAGAACCAGGGAAAAGTGATCGATAGCTGACCCGCTGTAGGCGACTTCATCGGGGGTGCAATCCGCTATCCCGCATCGGCCAACCACTCCCGCCATTCCACACGACTCATTTCGCGACTTAAGAGCCTCACGATGACCGCGTTCAATCCGACACGAAGAAGATTGCTCAAGGCGTCCGCGGCTGTCTGCGGCGCCGTTGCGGCAGGATCGCCTTCGCCCGAGACCGAAGCGTCCTCCGTTGCGCAGGCAGCAAGGCCGGCCGCGCCGGCAACCGTGAACGTACTTATGCGAGTCAACGGCACCGATCATCAAGTGATGATCGATCCGCGCACCACACTTCTGGACGCGCTGCGTGAACGGCTGCAACTTACCGGCTCCAAAAAGGGATGCGATCAAGGTCAGTGCGGCGCCTGCACTGTAATTGTCGACGGGCGCCGCATCACCTCGTGCCTCACGCTCGCGGTGATGCAGGAGGGCCACGACATCACGACCATCGAGGGGTTGGGCACACCCAGGAACTTTCATCGCATGCAGGCGGCCTTCGTGAAACACGATAGCTACCAGTGCGGGTTCTGCACGCCGGGCCAAATTTGCTCGGCCGTCGCTATGCTCGAGGAGGTCAAAGCCGGCATCCCGAGTCATGTCACGGTCGACTTGACGCAGCAGCCGGAGCCGACGCCTGCCGAGCTTCGCGAGCGCATGAGCGGCAACATTTGCCGCTGCGGTGCCTACTCCAACATTCAGGAAGCGATCGCTGAGATTGCGGGAGTGACGCGATGAAACCCTTCACCTACGAGAGGGCGAGGTCGCCCGCCGAAGCTGCGTCCGCGGCGGCTCGCATCAACGGCGCCAAGTTCATCGCCGGCGGCACGAACCTTCTCGACCTCATGAAGTTGCAGATCGAGACGCCTGCGCACCTGATCGACGTCAATGACCTCGCGCT
>JAICSX010000027.1 GCA_025936675.1 Sphingomonas sp. | reverse complement strand
GGCGGCATAATAGCTCGAGCCGAGCAGGCCCTTCTCTTCGCCCGTGACGGCCAGGAAGACGATCGAGCGATCGGGACGTGGCCCATGCGCGAACACTCGCGCCTGCTCGATCAGCTCGGATATGCCGGTCCCGTTGTCGACAGCCCCGTTGTAAATTCGGTCGCCGCTGGCGTCGGGCTTGCCGATGCCGAGATGGTCCCAGTGCGCCGAATAGATGATCGTCTCGTCCGGGTATTTCTTGCCCGGCAGGATGCCGACGACATTGTGCGAGGTCACCACCGTCGGGTCCGCGGCGTAATGCGCGCTGAGAGTCGCCTTGAGGGGAACCGGCTGGAACTCGCGGCTGCGCGCGGCGACCTTCTCCTTCTCGAGATCCAGGCCTGCCCGGTGGAACAGCTGGACCGCGAGCGGCCGCTGGATCCAGCTCTCGAAGCCAGTGTGCTCGGCGGCCGGATTGTCGCGCACGATGTCGAATTGGGCATTGGTGTTGGAATTCTGGACGACCTCCCAGCCGTAGGAAGCCGGCGCCGTCTCGTGGATGAGGATGACTCCCGCGGCGCCCTGCCGCGCCGCCTCCTCATATTTGTAGGTCCAGCGGCCGTAATAGGTCATTGCCTTGCCGCCGAAGACTCCCGCGACCGGCTCGCCCGGAGCGGCCTCGAAGTCGGGGTCGTTGACCAGCTCGACCAGGATCTTGCCGTGCATGTCCTCGCCCTTGAAGTCGTTCCAGTTCCGCTCCGGCGCGTTCACGCCGTAGCCGACGAAGACGAGGGGCGCATTGGCGATGTCGACCTGCTTGGCGCCGTTCAGCGGCGCGAGCACGGCGATTTCCGGGCCTTGGCTGAGGGGGACAACGGTGCCGTTCTCATTCAAGCTG
This sequence comes from Sphingomonas sp., assembly GCA_025936675.1. Next base: position 30,227 of record JAICSX010000027.1, on the reverse strand, counting down.
ATTTGCGGGGTTCCGACGATCTGCGATTGGAGCAGCGGGACGTTCTGGAACCAGGTCCGCTTGCCGTTCACGACATCTCCGCCGGGCTGCACCCCGGCGGCTCGAAGCTGGCCGGCAATATAGTCGATGACCTTGGGCTCTATCGGGCTTCCGGTGCCGCGTCCTTCGAATGCGTCCGAGGAGATCGTCTTGTCCACGTCCGACAGACGCTGCGGGCTGAAGTCCCCGAACTGCGGAGCAGCGGAAAGCGGTGCAGCCAAAAGCACGATGGTGCTCGCAATGAGCCAGCGTGAACGCTTCATCTCTTCTCTCCCATCGAATTCGCGACGGTGCAGCCGCCGCTGACGGCGGCAAAACGGCCGATATGCCCGTTAGTTAGTGAGCGCTCGCTGGGGAAGTCCCTTGATCCGCCGACGCCGCCGTTGCCGAGGCGCCGGTACGGTACCTGTCGAACCAGGCGAGGATGGCACTGGCCTTAGCCGCTGATTGACTGGGGCGGTCGGTGAAGGTCTCGTGGCTTGCGCCCGGAACCTTCACCAGCGCCGTCGGGATGCCGCGGAGCTGGAGGGCCTCATAATATTGCTCGGCCTCGCTGTCGGGCGTGCGGTAATCCTCGCTCCCGACGACGACCATGGTCGGAGTCTTGACGTTGCCGACGAGGCTGAGCGGCGAGCGGTTCCAATAGCCCATCGGGTCCTCCCATGGCCGTTTGGCGAACCAGTAAGGCGAGCTAAACCCTGCGATATCGGCGGTCAGGCCCCAGCTTGCCCAATCGATCACCGGCTTTTGCGTTGCCGCGGCGCGGAAGCGGTCGGTCTTGCCGACGATCCACGCGGTGAGAACGCCGCCGCCGGATCCGCCGGTGACGAAAAGGTTGTCGGCATCGACGTGGCCAGTTGCGATTTCCGCATCGACGACGCTCATCAAATCGTCATAGTCGTGGCCCGGATAGGCTTTCTCGATCTGGTTCGCGAAGTCCTCGCCATAGGACGTCGATCCGCGCGGGTTCGAGTAGACGACGACATAGCCATGGGCCGCGCAAAGCTGGTCATCCGTCGAGAATTGCGGGCCGTAAGCGGAGTAGGGCCCGCCGTGGATCTCGAGGATCATCGGATATTTCTTCGTCCGGTCGAAATCGGGCGGCGTCACCATCCAGGCATCGATCGGCCGCTTGTCGAACTCCGATGTGACCGGCAGCTTCTGCACCTGCGCCAACGCCTTTGAACTGAGCAGGCTCGAGCTGAGCTGGGTGAGCCGGCGAACGCCGGTGGCCGAGGCGACCGCTATCTGGTTCGGGTGCAGCGGATCGCCCGAGGTCAGCGCAACGACGCCGTTCTTCGAGACGCTGAAGTCGCCGCCGGCGTAAGGCCGGTCGATCTCGCCATTGCCCATGTCGCTTGCAATCACGCGCGCCGAGCCGTCGAGGCCGATGCGCTCGACCTTGTTGACGCCCTGGTCCTCGACCTGAACGTAAATCGAGCGCCCGTCGCCCGACCATTCGGGACTGGACACCGAGCGGTCGAGATTGGCCGTAAGCACGCGCTTGCCCGAGCCGTCGAGGTTCATCACGTTGAGGCGGCGGTTCTGATAGCCGAGATGCTTGTCGTCATACCCGACCCAGGCGATCTGCCGCCCGTCGGGCGACACAACCGGCGAATTGTCGGGACCGTAGCGGGTGGTGAGCGCGACCGGCGCACCACCGTCAATGCTGATCTTGTACACCTCGCTTTGCTGCGGTTCACGCTGCCAGTTCGGCGAAAGATCTGCGCTGAACAGGATCGAGCGACTGTCGGGAGTCCAGGAGAGCTCGCCTCCCGCATTGGTCGCGCCAAAGGTGAGCTGGGTCGGAGCGCCGCCGTCCGCTGGCACCCAGAAGATTTGCCGGAAACCGGCCTTCAGATAACCGGCGGCGTCGAAGCGGTACGTGACCTTGTCGATCACTTGAAGCGGGTCGGCCCACTTCGCCCCTTCCGGCTTGTCTGGCGCCTTGCCGAGCCGCATCGGCTCGTCGGGCACGAGCATCGAATAAGCGATGCGCCGCCCGTCGGGCGACCAGGCGATCCCGCTGGGGCTGGTCGGTAGCCCGGTGATCCGCGCGCTCTCGCCGCTTCCCATCCAGCGGACGTAAAGCTGCGGGCTGCCGCCTTCGGCCGCCACATAAGCGAGGCGGCTGCCGTCGGGCGACCAGCGCGGAGAGAAATAGGAGCCCTGGCCGGAGAGCAGCGGGCGCTGCTGGCCCGTCGCGACATCGATCAGCCAGATCGACGGCACGGCCTTGTCGGTCATCACGTCGTTGGCCTCGCGGACATAGGCGATAGTGCGCCCGTCGGGGCTGATCTGGGGATCGGTCGCCCATTCGAGCCCAAACAGGTCATTGCCCGTCAGATAACGGCTCGGACCGGTTGTAGGAGCGCCTGTCGCCGGAGCAGCCAGAGCGGTCGCGGCAAGAAGCATCGCCAGCGGCGAGAACGTGCGGAATCGACTCACGGAAAATTCCCCCTCGGAATCGGAAGTGAGGAGACGATTCAACTTTCGTGACCTTGCCGCAAGTCGCGCGTCCAGAAACGTGCACTGAATTTGTTCAACCATCCGGTTGACAATCGATGCGCAGAGTTACATATTAAACCACATGGTTGAGAATCGACTCGATGCAACATTCCGTGCTTTGGCCGATCCGACGCGGCGGGGAATGCTCGCTAATCTCGCGCTTGGCGAACGATCGATCGGCGAGCTGGCCGAGCCGTTCGACATGAGCTTCGCCGGTGCGTCCAAGCATGTGAAGGTGCTTGAGGACGCGGGTCTGATTGCCCGCCGCAAGGTCGGGCGGAATCACCTGATCAAGATCGAAGCGAAGCCGCTCGAGGAAGCCGAGCGCTGGCTTCGGCAATGGGAGAAATTCTGGACGATGAACCTCGATCGTCTGGAGGCGCTGATCGAACGCGACACAAAGGAGACGAACAATGGTTGAAGCTGCACTTTCCCCGATCCAGCGCATCGCGCCCGACGCGATCCGGCTCGAGCGGCTCCTCGATGCGCCGCCGGAAACCGTCTGGCGCTACCTCACCGAGGCCAAGCTCCGCGAGCAATGGTTCATGGGCGGCACGGACGCGAGACCCGACGGTGAGTTCGACCTCATCGTCGACCACGACAAGCTGTCGTCGGAGACGGTGCCTTATCCTGACAGCTACGAATGCTTCAAAGGACGGATCTTCGAAGAGAAGGTGTTGCGCTTCGATCCGCCACGCTTGCTCGAAACGACCTTCCAGGGCGGCAAGGGTGGCAATGTCACCTACGAGCTCATCGCCGAGAGCGGCAAGACGCGGCTGGTGCTGACGCACAGCGACATCACAAGCCCGACCGGTTTCCAGGACTTCGGCGGCGGCTGGACCTCGCACCTCGCCGTTCTCCAGGAGAAGCTCGCCGGCCGCACCGTGAGGGACTTCTGGGCACTTCATGCGCGGTCGCGCGAAGCGGTCAGGAGAGCGCTCGAAGGCTGAGCTTATAGCCACCCCCGTCAATTTTATTGGCGCGAATGTTCCCGATCTGTTTTCAAGCGGCGCATCCAGTTTTGACGAGTCACTCTAGGAAGCCGCGGTAGTCCTCGACACCTGCTGCGGCTTCCGACCAGGTGGCTGCGGAGGGCGTCTAATGAAGTGGATAGTGGCTGCGCTCGGGGGCTTGTCTCTGGCCACAATACCGGTTGCCGCGCATGGGCAAACATATGAAGACCGCCTGAGCGCAGCGATGAAGGACGCGCGGTGGACCGGTCCACTGCTTGCATCGACCGCCGAGACCCTGCCGAAGGGCCACTTCTATACCGAGCCCTATTTCTTTGACGGGATTTCGGGCGGCAACCACCACCCAGGGACCAGCGGCTTTTATCAGTACGGCCTTACCGACAATTGGACGGTCGGCATGCAGCCGTTCTTCTCGCTGGGCACGCAAAGGTACAATCGCGATGTTGCGATTGGCGATTTCAAGATGCTGTCGCAGGTACGCATCTCTCACTTCACCGCTCAGCATCCCGTGCCGAGCATTGCTCTAGACACGAACGTCGTCATCCCGACGGGGAAGGCGGATCATCTCGCCAACCAGAAGAACGGCCACGGCTCGGGTGCCTTCGCGCCGGAGATCGGCGTCAACGTCCAGCAATATTTCCTGCTGAACAATGGCCGGTTGCTCCGCGCGCGCATCAATATCCTAAAGGATTTTCCACTGCGCACCGGGATCAGTGGTCGGAGCGTCTACGGCACGGGCGCGGGCTTCCGCGGACACGCTAGACCAGGATCGAAAACGACCGTGATCCTTGGCGCCGAGTACAGCCTGACGAAGGAGTGGGTCCTGACCTTCGATGTCGAAGGCGATCACTGGGGCGAGACGACGGTCACCGGTCGCGACGGAAGCGGCGAGGCTGTCGACCGCACGTCGCCGGTCAGCTGGAACGTCGGTTTCGCCCCCGGGATTGAATATAATTGGAGCGCGAGTGGCGGCGCGATATTCGGCGTCTGGGTCGTGCCGAAGGGCCACAACACACAAGCGTCCGTCACACCCGCCATCGCGATTCAGCGCTTCTGGTAGACAGTTGACCCGCGGTTCCCGACTCCTGTATTATGTAAGTAACACAGGAGGCCGTCATGACCCGTTTCGCTTTCCTGCTCGCGCTGCCGCTACTCGCCGCGTGCAACGTCCACGGGAAATATCCGAAGGACAGCGACGATAAGGTCAGCATTCACGCCGACGAGGGCGGCAATATCGCGTTCAATCTTCCCATCGCCGAGGGGCAGGTGAAGATCCCCGGCGGCTTCATGCACGAAGGCGGCATTGATATCGACGGTGTGAAGCTCATGCCCGGCAGCAAAGTGACGGGCTTCAATCTCGACTCCCGCAACGACGTGACGAACGTCGACATGAGCTTCACGGCGCCGGCGTCGCCGGACGAGGTGCGTTCCTATTTCCTCGACCAGTTCAGGAAGCAGGGCGCTGAAGTGAAGCTCGCCGGCGACTCGGTCATGGGCAAGTCGAAAGACGGAAGCCCATTCACGATCCAGGTCAGCCCGGGGCCCAGCGGCTCGCAAGGCAAGATTGTCGTGCAGGACACCGACAAGGACTAAGTCCCAGGTCAGCGCTTGATGGCGGCCAACAGCCCAATGTGCTACCCCTCGGCCGCTCGGTCTATGGGGAGAGTGTCATGTGCGTCCGAGTTCTCGCGGCTTTGTCAGCCTTGGCCTCGTCTTCGATTGCACCAGCTGCGCCCGATACAGTTCTGCAGCCGGTCGCAAATTGGAACCTCGATGCTGCTAAAACCCAGTGCACGGCAGCGCGATCATTCGGGAGCGCATCCGATCCGGTCGTCTTTGGCATCGTGCCGTCGATCAGTGGCGACACGTACCAACTCCTTGTCAGCGTTCAGCGCGAAGGACCGGCCTTAGCCAAAGATGCGGCTGGCACGGTGAATTTCGGCACGGGGCCGATAAGCTCGCGAGTGCTTTACTTCGGACGCAAGGGCGTCCGGATGAGTATTTATCAATATCGGATTTCCGCGGCTGAGATGAATCAGGCGGCGTCAGCTCCAAGCGTCACATTGCAGATGGAGCGTGGCGATTCCTACGCTTTTGCTTTGTCGAACATGCCGGCGCTGCTCGACGCAATGCGCAAATGCACGGCGGACCTTCAAGGCTATTGGAACCTGGATTCGAAGGCGAACATCAAGTCAGCAGAAAAGCCGGTGAAGGACATTCGTTCACTGTTGAGCACCAACGATTATCCAACGGAAGCGGCGTGGCTGCTGAAGAAGCAGCAGCAGGATACGGCTCGCTACCAGCTTCTTGTCGATGAGAACGGCGCTGTCGCAGGTTGCGACGTTCTCGTTCCAAGTGCGGCTCCGATCGTCGACTCGACCGCCTGCGATGTCATCAGGCAGAAGGCCAAATTCACACCGGCAACGGACAGTCAGGGCAAAGCGGTCCGAAGCGTGTGGACGACCGGCCCACTTGTTTGGAATATCGCTGACAATGGGCTCGATAGCGGGTGCACGAAGGTTTCATCTGATTCCCGCACGCTAGTGAACATGTGCCAATTGCCGCCTGGGCAGGAGATGCGCAGCCAGTTCATGGGGACCGCGCCCTCGGCTCCCCCGCCCAGCGCTCCCCCACCGGCACCGGGCAAGTGAAAGGGCCGGGATATCCTCCCGACCCTCTCATTCATTTGATCCTTATTCCGCTGCGGGAGTCGCGTCGTCCGCTTTCGGCTTTGCCGCGGCCTTGGCCTTCGCTTTTGGCTTGGCCTTCGAAGCCTTCGGCGCAGCCGGCACGATCTCGAACGCCGGAGCATTGTCCTTGATCCGGACCTTGACCTCGCCGCCGTTGACGAGCTTGCCGAACAGCAACTCCTCGGCAAGCGGCTGCTTGATCTTCTCCTGGACCAGTCGAGCCATTGGGCGGGCGCCGTATAGCTTGTCGTAGCCACGCTCGACGATCCACGACCGCGCATCGTCGTCGAGCTCGATGTGGACGTTGCGGTCGGCAAGCTGCAGCTCGAGCTGCAGGATGAACTTGTCGACCACGCGCGCGACGACTGCCGGCGGCAGGTAGCTGAACGGCACGATAGCATCGAGCCGGTTGCGGAATTCCGGCGTGAACATCTTCTTGACGGCGTCCTCCTGCGCATCCTCGCGCGTCGCCGCTCCGAAGCCGATGCTCTCGCGCGCCATATCGGCCGCGCCGGCGTTGGTGGTCATGATGAGGATGCAGTTCCTGAAGTCGACCGTCTTGCCATGATGGTCGGTGAGCTTCCCATGGTCCATGACCTGCAAAAGGATGTTGAACAGGTCCGGGTGCGCCTTCTCGATCTCGTCGAGCAGGAGCACGCTGTGCGGATGCTGGTCAACGGCGTCGGTCAATAGGCCGCCCTGATCGTATCCGACATAGCCGGGAGGCGCGCCGATCAACCGGCTGACTGCATGGCGCTCCATATATTCCGACATGTCGAACCGCTGCAGCGGAATGCCCATGATCGAGGCGAGCTGGCGCGCAACCTCGGTCTTGCCGACGCCGGTCGGACCCGAGAACAGATAATTGCCGATTGGCTTGTCGGGATCGCGGAGGCCAGCTCGGCTGAGCTTGATTGCCGACGCGAGCTTTTCGATCGCCAGGTCCTGCCCGAAGACAACGCGCTTCAGGTCGGCCTCGAGATGCTCAAGAATTTGCTTGTCGTCGGCGCTGACCGACTTTGGCGGGATCCGTGCCATGGTCGCCACGACCGCTTCGATCTCCTTGGGCGTGATCACTTTCTTGCGGCGTGAAGGCGGCACCAGCATCTGCATCGCGCCGACCTCGTCGATCACGTCGATCGCCTTGTCGGGCAGCTTTCGGTCGTGGATGTAGCGCGCCGATAGCTCGACTGCCGATTTGATCGCGTCGGTCGTGTAGCGGACGTTGTGGTGCCCCTCGAACGAGGAACGCAGACCAGCGATGATCTTGATCGTGTCCTCGATCGTCGGTTCGTTTACGTCGATCTTCTGGAACCGGCGCAGCAGCGCGCGGTCCTTTTCGAAGTGGTTGCGGAACTCCTTGTAGGTGGTCGAGCCAATGCAGCGGATGGTGCCGCTCGACAAAGCGGGCTTCAGGAGGTTCGACGCGTCCATCGCTCCGCCGCTGGTTGCGCCGGCGCCGATCACCGTGTGGATCTCGTCGATGAACAGGATTGCGTTCGGCATTTTCTCGAGCTCGGCGACGACCGACTTCAGACGCTCCTCAAAGTCGCCGCGATAGCGCGTCCCGGCGAGCAAGGCGCCCATGTCGAGCGCGTAGATGACCGCGCCCTTGAGGACGTCTGGAACATCGCCTTCGACGATCTTGCGCGCGAGGCCTTCCGCGATGGCAGTCTTACCGACGCCCGGATCACCGACGTAGAGCGGGTTGTTCTTCGAGCGGCGGCAGAGGATCTGCACTGTCCTGTCGACCTCGGGCATGCGCCCGATAAGTGGATCGACCTTTCCTGCCTTCGCCTTCTCGTTGAGGTCGACAGTGAACTGCTTGAGCGCGGATTCCTTCTTTCCGCCCTCTTTCTCGCTTTTTTCCTCCGTCCCTTCCGGCGGTCGCGCTTCGGCGGAGCTTTCGCCCTTGCCGACTCCATGGCTGATGTAGGTCACCGCATCGAGCCGGCTCATGTCCTGCTGCTGCAGGAAATAGACGGCGTAGCTCTCGCGCTCGGAAAAAAGCGCGACGAGCACGTTGGCGCCAGTGACCTCGTCGCGTCCGGAGGACTGGACGTGCAGGATCGCGCGCTGGACGACGCGCTGGAAGCCGCTCGTCGGCGTTGGGTCGGTCGTACTATCGGCGACAAGGGCGCCGAGCTCATTGTCGAGATACTGCTTCACCGATGCGCGGAGCTCGTCGCGGCTGACTCCACACGCGGTCATGACCTTTGAGGCATGCTCGTCGTCGATGAGGGCAATCAGAAGATGTTCAAGGGTCGCATACTCGTGCCGGCGGCGGCTGGCTTCCCCCAGCGCATTGTGGAGGGTCTGTTCGAGTTCGCGAGCGAAACTAGGCATTTAGGCTGGCACTCCCGCTCCCCGCGGAGACGCCGCGGGCTTTCAATTCAATGTCATATGAGGAAGCGCGGCAATCAAGTGCCGGGCCCCGTCTTTTCAACAGATTATCGTTCGTGGAGCTGTTCCCGGCCTGAACAGCAACCGTACTCACGGCTTCTTGAACAATTCCTCGGCCGCTGAGCGGTGCGTTTGAGCGCGGCTCATGTGCGCCTCGACGCGGGCGATCTCGGCCTTCAGCGCTTCGATGCGCTCCTGGAGTTCCTCGATCGACATCGGATCGAGATCCTGTTTGCCGAGCTCGACCAGCGGATCGCCGGGCTTTCTCGGAAAGAGGTCGTCCAGGTCCATGGCCGGAATCGTTGACCCATAGGGACGAGCTGTCAATAACCCGTCCATGCCACTCCCAACGACCATGCGTGCGATCATCGCTAAAGGCGGAGGAGAGCTCGCGCTGGTCGAGCGGACCGTGCCGAAGCCGGGTCCGGGTGAAGTGCTGGTCAAGGTCGCCGCCGCAGGCGTCAATCGTCCCGACGTGCTGCAGAGCAAGGGTCTTTATCCGCCGCCACCCGGCGCGCCGGACATACTCGGCCTCGAGATCGCGGGTGAAGTCATTGATGGCGGGGAGGGAGCGGCGGAGCTGATTGGCCAGCGGGTCTGTGCGCTGGTCGCCGGCGGCGGCTATGCCGAATATTGCGCCGCGCCGATGGGCACCTGCCTGCCGATCCCAGAGTTGATCACGCCGACCGAAGCGGCGGCGATGCCGGAGACGCTTTTCACGGTCTGGGTCAACCTGTTCGAACGCGGCTTCGCATCAGATGGCGAGTGGGTGCTCGTGCATGGCGGAACGAGCGGCATCGGGACGATGGCCATTGCGCTTGGTTGCCTGTTCGGACTGAAGATCATCGTGACCTGCGGAAGCGATTCCAAATGCGCTCGAGCACTCGAGCTCGGCGCCGAGGCGGCGATCAATTATCGCACGCAGGACTTTGTCGAGGAGGTCCATAGGATCACTGACCGAGCGGGCGTGAACATCGTCATCGACATGGTCGGGGGCGACTATGTCCCGCGCAACCTCGCCTGTCTCGGAGAGGAAGGAAGGCACGTCTCGATCGCGGTTCAGCGTGGCGCCAGTGCGGAGATCCAGATCTTCGACGTCATGCGGCGGCGGCTGACCCTCACTGGGTCGACGCTTCGGCCGCGGAGCGTCGAGTTCAAGACGATGGTCGCCGACGAGATTGCGCGCACCGTCTGGCCCTATGTGGAGGGAGGCCGCCTCAAGCCGGTGATCGACAGCATCTACTCGCTCGATCGCGCCGCCGAAGCCTTCGCGCGGATGGACTCGGGCGATCATGTTGGCAAAACAGTGCTGGAGGTCGCTCGCTAAGCGGGGGAGTGAAGCTGATGACCGACAAGCTCGTGCTTCACGAATATGCTGCGTCCGGGAATTGCTACAAAGTGAGGCTGACGGCGGCGCTGGTCGGAGCTCAGCTCGAACGCCGTGAATATGACATCATGAAGGACGAGACGCGGACGCCCGAGTTCCTGAGCAAGGTCAATCCCAACGGGCGCATCCCGGTTCTTCAGGTCGGCGACCGCTTCATCCCGGAAAGCAATGCTGCCTGCTATTATGTCGCAGAGGGTACGAGCCTGATCCCAACGGCGCCGTTCCACCATGCGGACATGCTGCACTGGATGTTTTGGGAGCAGTACAACCACGAGCCCAACATCGCGACGCTGCGCTTCTGGATGCGCGAGATAAGGCCGGAGAACCTCAACGACATGCAGCGGCTGCAGATGCCGGCGAAGCTGCAGGCCGGAAATGCCGCGTTGAAGCTCATGGACGAGCATTTGAACGGACGACACTGGTTCATCGGCTCCTCGATGAGCCTCGCCGACGTTTGCCTGTTCGCCTACACGCATGTCGCAGGCGATGCGGAATTCGACCTCAATCGCTATCCGAATGTTGGCGATTGGATCGAGCGTGTCAAAGGCCAGCCGCGCTACGTCGCAATGGACGCTTGAACTGTTGCGCTAAGTCAAGGCGGGGACTACATCCGCTCCACGCTGGCTGCTCCGCAAGGGGCGGCCCTATTCATTTGTAGAGCACCGGAGACGAGCAGTGGCCCAGCCCCTGATGCCCCATGCGACCGCCGCCTGGCTGGTCGACAATAGTTCGCTGACGTTCGAGCAGATCGCCGAGTTCTGCGGCCTTCACATTCTCGAAGTCCAGGCGATTGCGGACGACACGGCGGCGACCAAGCTGACCGGCCGCGACCCGATTCGGGCGGGCGAGCTGACCCACGAAGAGATCGAGAAGGGCCAAGCCGATCCCGACTATCGGCTGCAAATGTTCAAGGCGCCGGATCCGGTGCGCCGCACCCGCGGGCCGCGCTACACGCCGGTTTCGAAGCGCCAGGACAAGCCCGACGGAATCGCCTGGATCATCAAGAACCATCCCGAAGTCAGCGACGGCCAGATCAGCAAGCTGATCGGCACGACCCGGACGACCATCGCCGCGATCCGCGATCGCACGCACTGGAACATGGCGAACATCACGCCGAAGGACCCGGTGACTCTCGGCCTGACGACTCAGCGCGAGCTCGACGCCGCAGTTGCCAAGGCGGCCAAGGCGGCTGGCATGCAGGCGCCGACCGACACGCGCCTCGACAGCGACCGCGAGGCGCTGATCGAGCAGCTTCGCAGCGAACGCGAGCAGCATGCGCGTGAAGCCGAGGCTGCGCTTGCGGAAGCCGGCGACGAAGCTCTGCGCGACGAGATCGTCCCCGGCATTCGCGACCCGTTCAAGAACACGCCGGTCGAATAGCCGCGGCTGCTTGATTCAGGGCCCGCCCAGGGTCAAAACGCGCCATGGCCACCACCGCCGAGATGGACGTCAGCCAACTGAGCTTCGAAGCGGCGCTTCAGCGCCTCGAGGAGATCGTGCGCACGCTCGAGAAGGGCGAGGCGCCGCTCGACAAGTCGATTGAGCTCTACCAGGAAGGCGACCGATTGAAGCGGCACTGCGAGGCGCGGCTGAAGGACGCGCAGGCGCGGATCGAGCAGATCGCTTTTGGCAGCGACGGCAAGCCTGCGGGGCTGAAGCCCTTCGATGCCGCTTGAGACGATCGATCGTCTGCAGCAGGAGCTGAATGCGGAAAGCGAGCGCGTCCGCGCCGATGTTGACAGCTTCTTCGGGAAATTGCTCGCTCCGACCGGCGACAGCAGGGATCGCCTCTACGAAGCGATGCGCCACGCGGCGATCGGGGGGGGCAAGCGGCTTCGTCCGCTGCTGACTCTCGGAGCATCGCAGCTGTTCGCGATCGATCGGCGGAGGGCGGTTCGCGTCGGCTGCGCGATCGAGGCGATCCATGTCTATTCGCTGATCCACGATGACCTGCCCTGCATGGACGATGCCGACCTGCGCCGCGGGAAGGCGACCGTACACAAGGGCTATGGCGAAGCCGCGGCCGTGCTTGCCGGCGACAGCCTCCACGCCCTCGCCTTCGACATCCTCGCCGACCCCGCGACGCACGACGACCCGTGGGTCCGCTCCGATTTGGTGCTGGAGCTTGCGCGCGCAGCCGGTCCGGCTGGCATGGCGGGCGGCCAGATGATGGACCTCGCGGCCGAGGGGCAGGAGCTCGATTTGCCGGCGATCACGCGGCTTCAGCAGCTGAAGACCGGCGCATTGATCGAATATTCGGTCGAAGCGGCCTGCATCATGGTGAAAATGCCTCCTGAAGCGCGCACGCCGTATCGCGGTTATGCGCGCAACATCGGCCTTGCCTTCCAGATTGCAGACGATCTGATCGACCACAGCGGCAGCGAGGCCGCCGCCGGCAAGCCAACAGGGCGGGATGCGGACGCGGGCAAAGCGACCTTCGTCTCGCTGCTTGGCGAGGAGCGCGCCCGCCAACAGGCAGGCTTCCTCGTCAGCCAGGCCATCGAGCATCTGTCCGGCCACGGCAGCGAAGCGGATTTGCTTCGTGCAATCGCGCGCTTTGCGATAGAGCGGGATCACTGATGAAGATCGCCGTCTATCCGGGTACGTTCGACCCCATCACGCTGGGCCACCTCGACATCATTCGTCGCGGCGCGCACCTCGTCGACAAGCTGGTAATCGGAGTCACGACCAATCCCTCGAAAGAGCCGATGTTCAGCGTTGAAGAACGGCTCGCGATGGTCCAGCGCGAAGTGCAGGGGATGCCGGGCCAGATCATGGTCGTCGAATTCGATTCCCTGCTGATGGATTTTGCCGAGCAGCAGGGCGCGACCGCGATCCTGCGCGGGCTCCGCGCGGTCGCCGACTTCGAATATGAATTCCAGATGGCGGGAATGAACCAGCAGTTGAACGAGAATATCGAGACGGTATTCCTGATGGCCGACGTGTCGCTGCAGCCGATCGCCTCGAAGCTGGTCAAGGAGATCGCTCGTTACGGCGGCTCCATCGACAAGTTCGTCACGCCTCAGGTGGCCCAAGATGTTCGCCGCCACCTGAACGGCGGTTCACGCTAAAGTCAGCGGAGCTGAGCCAAAGGGTCCGCGAAATTCTCGGGGAGGGTTGAGTTGAAGCAAGTCCTGTTCGCGTTGCCGCTGCTGGCATTCGCGCTCGTCGCCGCAAAGCCCGCTCCGGCGCCGGTCACGCACAGCATCCTCGCGCCTGCGGCGGTCGAGGCGAACAAGGCGAACCACCTTTTCATCCAGCTTTCGAGCGGCGGAACGGTCGAGATATTGCTCCGTCCAGATTTGGCCCCGCACCATGTTGAGCGGATCCAGTCTCTGGTCCGCCAGGGCTTTTATAATGGCCTGACCTTCCATCGGGTGATCCCCGGCTTCATGGCCCAGGGCGGCGATCCCAAGGGGACTGGTGAGGGCGGCTCGACCATGCCGAACCTGAAGGCCGAGTTCACCGACGTTCCATTCCTTCGCGGATCCTTCGGCGCAGCGCGCGCCGACAGCCCGGATTCGGCGAACAGCCAATTCTTCATCATGTATGCGCCGCACCCCGAGCTCGATAATAATTACACGGTTTTTGGCCGCGTGATCGCGGGCATGGACGCGGTGGACGGGATCGCACAGGGTGAGCCACCGGCCGAGCCGACGAAGATCGTGAAGATGTGGTTGGGCGATGCTCCGCCCGCGGCTTCCGCTGCGGCGAACTGACGCTATGTCGGCGCGATGCGCGTCGACCTCTTCGACTTCGAGCTACCGCAGGACAGGATCGCGCTGAGGCCGGCGCGGCCGCGCGACAGCGCGCGCCTGTTGCTGGTCGAAGGCCGCGATGTCTCTGATCACCAGGTGCTGGAGCTACCGCAATTGCTGTGTCGGGGCGACGTGCTGGTGTTCAATGACACGAAGGTAATTCCCGCGCAGCTCGAGGGGCGCCGCGGCGAAGCGGGCATCGGCGCGACGCTGCACAAGCGCGAGGGGCCGCGCGAGTGGCAGGCGTTTCTCCGCAATTCAAAGCGGGCACGGGTGGGCGACACCATCGACTTTGGCGCAGCCGTGAGCGCGTCGGTGATCGACAAGGCGGCGGACGGATTGGCGCTGCTGCACTTCAATGGCGATGAGCCCGTCGAGCTGCTGCTGGAACGCGCCGGCCACATGCCGCTGCCGCCCTACATCGCCTCTAAGCGCGACGTCGATGAGGCGGACCGCGCCGACTATCAGACCATATTCGCCAAGGAGGAGGGCGCCGTCGCCGCCCCGACAGCCGCGCTGCACTTCACGCCGCGGCTGCTCGATGCACTCGACGAAAAGGGGATCGGCCGAGAAACGCTGACGCTGCACGTCGGCGCGGGAACTTTCCTCCCCGTGAAGACCGAGGATACGAGTGGCCACCAGATGCATGCCGAATGGGGCCGCATCGACGAAGCGACGGCCGAGCGGCTGAATGAAGTGCGCCGATCGGGCGGACGGCTGATCGCAGTCGGTACCACAAGCCTGCGACTGATCGAGAGCGCCGCGAGCGAGGACGGCGTGATCCGTGCGTTCGAAGGCGACACGGCGATCTTCATCACGCCTGGCTATCGCTTCCGCGCCGTCGACGGGCTGATCACCAACTTTCATCTGCCCCGCTCGACGCTGTTCATGCTGGTCAGTGCGCTGATGGGACTGGACCTCATGAAGTCGGCCTACGAACACGCGATCGAAGCCGGCTACCGCTTCTACTCCTATGGCGACGCGAGCCTGTTGCTGCCAGAGCGCCGCGCGTGACCCGCTTCTCCTTCTCTATCTCCGCGACAGACGGCGTCGCCCGCACGGGCGTGATCGCAATGAAGCGCGGCGAGATCAGGACGCCGGCGTTCATGCCCGTCGGAACAGCGGCGACCGTCAAGGCGATGCGTCCCGAAGAGGTGCGCGCGTCGGGCGCGGACATTATTCTCGGCAACACTTATCATCTGATGCTCCGGCCGGGTGCGGAGCGCGTGGCGAAGCTCGGCGGCCTGCACAGGTTCATGGGCTGGGAGCGGCCGATCCTGACTGATAGCGGCGGCTACCAGGTGATGAGCCTTTCAACATTGACGAAGGTGACCGAGGAGGGCGTCGCGTTCGCCAGCCACCTCGACGGCTCGCGGCACATGCTTTCGCCCGAGCGGTCTATCGAGGTGCAGCGGCTGCTGGGCAGCGACATCGTCATGCAGTTCGATCAGCTGGTGCCGACGACCTCGAGCCGCGAGCAGCAGATGGAGGCGATGGAGCGCTCGATCCGCTGGGCAAAGCGCTCGCGCGAGGAGTTCGACCGGGGCGGAGAGCATGCAAATCGCGCCGCGATCTTCGGTATCCAGCAGGGCGCGCTCGACGAGGCGATGCGGCGTGCGTCGGCCGAGGCGCTCATTGATATCGGCTTCGACGGCTATGCGGTCGGCGGGCTTGCCGTCGGAGAAGGGCAGGAGGCGATGCTCCGCTGCCTAGACTTCGCGGTCGACATGCTGCCGGCCGGCAGGCCGCGCTACCTGATGGGCGTCGGAAAACCTGACGACATCGTCGAGGCGGTCAGACGCGGCATCGACATGTTTGACTGCGTGCTCCCCACCCGTTCGGGCCGGACAGGACAGGCGTTCACCGCGGAGGGGCCCCTCAACATGCGCAATGCGCGCTTCGCCGAGGACGCTCAGCCGATTGAGCCGGGCTGCTCCTGTCCCGCCTGCACCCAATTCAGCCGAGCCTACGTCCATCACCTCGTCAAATCCGGCGAGATCCTCGGGGCCATGCTGATGACGCAGCACAATTTGTGGTTCTACCAGCGACTGGTGCAGGGCTTGCGCGATGCGATCAGTGAGAAGCGGCTGGACGCTCACGCCAGTGATTTCCTTGCGCGATATCGATCAAAATGCTGATCATTTGCCCGGCAAGAGGCTGGATGGTAGCGTTATCACAATAGCTTAGGAGGCGAGTGATGCGTCGCCTGTTCGCCGTCCCGGTTTTGAGCGCGCTTATTGCCACTTCCGCCACGGCAGCTACGGCTCCGAAGGAGAGCTGGGGCAAGCCCGGGATCTCCCTTGCCCAATACCGACAGGACGCGCTCGATTGCGGTCTCCAAGGCTATTACACTGACATTTCGAAGACCGACGACGCGCAGGCGTTCGTGAAAGCGTCCAAGCAACTCGATGCTGTAACCACTGGCGGTATGGCGCCGATGACCACCGGAAGCAGCGGCACGGGTCCAGACACAACTGACTCGATCGATCAGGCCGTGCGTTACGCCGATCAGCAGGCGCACATTGTCGAGAGTGTTCGACCCGAGAAAAGGTTCGAGAATATCAAAGTCATGCTCGTGGCGAACACGCAGCAATGCTTGGAGAAGCGCGGCTATTCGAAGTTCGAGCTGACTGAGGAACAGCAGAAGAGGCTTCGCAAGCTGAAGGCGGGATCAGACGAGCGGCGCGCCTATCTCTACAGTCTCGCGACAGACCCGGCCGTCCTCCAGAACCAGAAAGCGGCCGGGCAGCCGTAAGCTTCAGATTGCGTCGTCGCGAACGGCGGCGAGATCTTCCTTCTCGGGCGTACGCGCGATCTTGTCCTCGGTCCTGAGCTCGAAGTCGCTCGCGTCATGGCGCTCGTGGAGTTGCTCACTTTCGTCGCCGGTCAGTTTGTTGACGATGCGCCCGCGCTTGACCGCCGGACGAGCGTCGATCGCGCGAGCCCAGCGGAGCACGTGCTCATATTCGTCCGTTGCGAGGAATTCGGCCGCTCCTGGATAATTCCGGCCGAGCGCGACGCCGCCGTACCAGGGCCAAATGGCGATGTCGGCGATGGTATAGTCGGGCCCGGCGACATATTCGCTTTCCGACAGGCGGCGGTTGAGCACGTCGAACTGCCTCTTCGCCTCCATTGAATAGCGGTTGATGGGATATTCCATTTTCGTCGGCGCGTAGGCGAAGAAATGCCCGAAGCCGCCGCCCAAGAAGGGCGCACTTCCCATCTGCCAGAACAGCCATGAGAGCGTCTCGGCGCGCTCCGCGCCTGACTCTGGCAGGAACTCGCCAAACTTTTCCGCGAGGTAGAGCAGGATTGCGCCGGATTCGAAGACCCGCACGGGCTTCTCGCCACTGCGGTCGACCAGCGCCGGGATCTTCGAATTGGGGTTGATGTCGACGAAGCCGCTGGAGAACTGGTCGCCTTCGCCGATGCGGATCGGCCAGGCGTCGTATTCGGCGCTCCTGTGGCCCTTGGCGAGCAGCTCCTCGAACATGATGCCGACCTTCTGGCCGTTCGGCGTCGCAAGCGAGTAGAGCTGGAACGGGTGCTTGCCGGCCGGCAATTCCTTTTCGTGGGTCGGGCCTGCGATCGGGCGGTTGATGTTGGCGAACTGGCCGCCGCTGGGCTGTTCCCACTTCCAGACCTTTGGAAGCACATATTCGGTGCTGTCGGTCATTGCGGTTCCTTGTTTTCTCCAGCCCGAAGGGCGGAGCTAGGAACGCCGGCAGCAGCTTTCCAGTGTCAGCGCTGTTCCTTTAGCCCGCGCTTTGCGACAGGAACGATGGAAGCGGACCGTTCCAATCGCTCTTGAGGTCCTCGACGACCGGCGAACGATCACGCTTCTCTTCGCCCCCATCCGATTGAGAGGCCCGGGCCTTTGCAGGTGCTTTGTCGGGCTTGGCGCGCCGTTCCGCTTTTTTCGGCTTTTCGGCTTCCGGCTCCTCGGCGGCCCCATCTTTGGCGCGTGCAATCTTGTGGCCGATCAGCTTCTCGATTCGATCGATCGCCTCGCCGTCCTCTCGCGTCGCCAGCGTAATCGCGATGCCCTTCATGCCTGCGCGGCCGGTGCGGCCGATGCGGTGGATATAGTCGTCGGGCTGCCAGGGAACGTCGAAGTTGATTACGTGACTGACGCCTTTGACGTCGAGGCCGCGCGCGGCGACGTCGGAAGCAACGAGGATGTTGATTTCGTCCTTCTTGAAGCGGTCGAATTCGGCAATCCGGTCGGACTGGTCCATGTCGCCCTGGATCTGGCCCGCAGCGAAGCCCGAGCGGCGGAGGCTGCTTGCCAACTCACGCACCGTCGTCTTGCGGTTCGCGAAGACGATTGCGTTCTTGAATTCCTCATGGCGGAGGATGTCTCGCAGCGCGTCCTTCTTCTTCGCGGAAGAGACCTGAACCAGCCTTTGTTCGATGTTGACGTTGGCCGTCGCCGGGCGAGCCACCTCGACCCGCTTGGGTTCGTTGAGGAACTTCGCCGCAAGCTTCTGAATCGGCGGCGGCATGGTCGCCGAGAAGAGCAGGGTTTGGCGCGACTTCGGCAGTTTCGAGCAGATTTCCTCGATGTCCGGGATGAAGCCCATGTCGAGCATGCGGTCGGCTTCGTCGATCACCAGTAGCTTGCAATCGGTGAGCATGATCTTGCCGCGGTTGAACAGGTCCATGAGGCGGCCTGGAGTGGCGATGAGGACGTCGACACCCTTCTCCAGCGCCTTGACCTGGTCGCCCATCTGAACGCCGCCCATCAGCAGCGCCATCGAGAGCGGATGATATTTGCCGTACTTCTCGAAATTCTCCGCGACCTGCATCGCCAGTTCGCGCGTCGGCTCAAGGATCAGGGACCGCGGCATCCGGGCGCGACTGCGGCCCTCATGAAGGATATCGATCATCGGCAACACGAAGCCAGCCGTCTTGCCGGTACCCGTCTGCGCGATTCCGATCAGGTCCTTGCCCATCAGCACCGACGGGATCGCCGCACGCTGGATCGGCGTCGGATCGTTGTATCCGCTGTCTTCAACCGCGCGGAGCAATTCGTCAGAAAGGCCGAGATCGGCAAAAGTCATGTAAGTTCCGGAAGATAGAGTTGGTCACGGTCTTTCGAGACCCGCGGCATGCGCGCTTCAGCCGGCTATGGCGCACGGCTTTCACTTGTCAAGGAAAGTGGGATCGTTGACGGGCGAATTCCAGTCTATTTCCGCACCTTCGGCACCAGCTCGCTGAAATGTTCGATGGTGCAGCTTCCGCCCATCCTCGAGCGGATGGCATCTCGTCCGGCGCACAAACGGTCGTCCTCGAGCTGCAGGTAGAAGCCGCCGTAGAAGTCCAGCGCGGGGCAATCCTCGTCGAGATGCGCACGGATGCGCGAACGATTGGCCAGAATGAAGTCGACCTGTTCCGAGCCCTGAAGCAGCGCGCGCTGGATCTCTCCGATCCGGAGGCATCGCGGCCCCTTGCGTTCGATCCATTCGATTTGCGGCATGAGCGGGCGCGGCTGCACGGGCACGCGGAGGATCATCTCCTCCTGGCCGACCAACATGCTGACCGATTGCCCGATGGCCGCCGGCTGCCCTGAAAAGATGCCGAGCAGGAATGGAACCACGCTCCAGAATGATCCGACGGTCACGGAAGACGGGTCCCCATGAACGGCGGCTTTGCAGCAAAGCGTTGAATGTTCAATGAACTAGCGCCCTCAGGCTCACGGCCCTTTCTGCGGCTTGCCTAACGGCAAAGACGCCAATAGAGGCGCGTTCACGTGAATTTCCGGCAGGAGCGCGACGCGCGACCGCAAGTCCGGGCTCCAGGAGACGATATTCGATGGCGACAGCCGCCCCGCCCCAGAACCTCCCGTTGTTCTACCATGACATCGTGCCACTCAACCTCGATCAGCATGGCAAGATGCGGGTGCGTGGTCTTACGAGCCTTGCCGAATCTGGAAGCGCACATGCAATTCCGTTGACCGTCGATGAGTTCACCCTCGTACAGCGCCACTATCCGATCGTTTTCTCGGTCGGGGGCGCGCCCGTCCCGATCGCGCTGATGGGATTGAACGAGGGCGTGAACGTCTTCCTCGACGAGAATGGCCGCTCGCAGGATCCTAGCTTGTACATTCCGGCGTACCTCCGCCGTTATCCGTTCCTTCTCGCCAAGCTCCGTCCCGAGAGCGACGAATTGTCGCTTTGCTACGATCCGACGTCGGGCGCGGTCGGCGAGTTTGACGAAGGCGAGCCCCTGTTTGACGGCGACCAGCCGAGCGCAGCGACCAAGGCGATTCTTGAGTTCTGCGAACAGTTCGAAGCTGCGGGCCTCCGGACCAACGCGTTCATCGATGATCTGGTCAAATCGGACCTTCTGATGGACGGCGAGGTCGCAATCCAGCCCGAGGGGTTCGATCAGCCGTTCGTCTATCGCGGGTTCCGAATGGTCGACGAGGAAAAGCTTCGCAACTTGCGCGGCGACGAGCTGAGGAAAATGAACCAGAACGGCATGCTGCCGCTCCTGTTTGCGCACCTCTTCTCGCTCAGCCAGATTCGCGACGTCTTTGCGCGCCAGATGCAGCAAGGGAAGGCGCCTAGCCAGGTCCCGCAGCCGGCGCCGGCGACGGTTTAAGGGTCGGGTTATTCCGCGGCGGTCGCGAACTGCCGCCCGATCAGCGCCTGACCCAGTTCGAGGGCAAGAGTCTCGATGAGCCCAGCGATGCGGTCGAAACCCCGCCCGGGCTTTGACAGCCGTTCGTCGAGGTAGGAGCGGCGATCGATCTCCAGCTGCAGCGCGTGGATTCCAGCCTCCCGTCTGGAATGGCGCTCGATCACATGGCCGCCGGCGAACGGGTCGTTGAGGCCGGCATCGAACCCGGCTCGGCGGCAAATCGCGAGCGCCTCGGCGCTGATCCACTCGTCCGCAGTGCGGCCGCGGCAGTCGCCGAAGACGATCGGTGGAACGCCTTTGGGGGGCGGTGGCATCGAGTGGCAATCGAGCAGCAAAGCGCAGCCGAACCGGTCGACGAGCAGCGATAGCTGCGCTTCGATGGCTTCATGATATGGCCGATGCGCCTGGCTGAGGCGATCATCGAGCTGCTTCGGACTGATCCCGCGCCGCCATAGATAACCATGCTGCTGCGTTCGGGCGGGAACTATCCCCAGGCCACCTCGCGCTCGCGCGCTGACTCTGCCCCGGCGAGCGCCGTCAATCACGGAGGGATCGATCTCGTCTTCCGACCGGTTACAGTCGACCGCGGCGCGTGGAGTCCGCGCGATCACCGCACCGCAGCCGCGCTGCAGCGCTCGCCAGACCAGCCGGTCGACGAGCGGATCCTCAAGCGTCGTCAATGACGGCTTCCCTGCCGCGGAAAGGGCGATCAGCCAGTCGGGATAATCGCGGCCCGAATGAGGTACCGACAGCAGGACCGGGAGGTCTCCACGCGGCTCGTGGATGATTGGAGAGGGGAGCTTGCTCACGGGTGGGTGGTTAAATTTCGTGCCAGATTAGGACTTGCTGAGGGAGCCTGCAACGCGTGAGCGCATTATTCGCTTCTAGAAAAACACAATCGAGCAGAGCATAGAGAGGCAATGGCGAGAATCCTTCTAGCGGAAGACGACACGTCGATGCGCGAATATCTGCAGCGCGCCCTGCAGCGTGTCGGCTATGAAGTCGCCGCTGTCGGCTGCGGCACCGAAGCGATGCCGCTGCTCGAAACCGAGCGTTTTGACCTGCTTTTGACTGACATCGTCATGCCGGAGATGGACGGAATCGAGCTTGCCCAGAAAGCGAGCGCCATCGATCCTGCGATCCGGGTGATGTTCATCACCGGCTTTGCCGCCGTCGCTCTTCAGGGTGGGCGAACCGCGCCCGAAGCCAAGCTCCTCTCCAAGCCCTTCCACTTGAAGGACCTGGTGATGGAGGTCGACAGGATCTTCCAGACCGAGGATCAGCACGGACGCCTTTAGGCCCACGCTTTTGACGGTTGCGAGTTTCGCAACTGCCCCCTAAATGCCCGTTCTCCCAGCCATCGGCTGACCCGGGTGGGCGTGTAGCTCAGTGGTAGAGCACTGTGTTGACATCGCAGGGGTCGCAAGTTCAATCCTTGCCACGCCCACCATTTTTCCTAATCACCAGAGCGGTTTAGCAAGGGTCTGGCGCGGTCGAGGACGCGTTGGATTTCAGCGCCTTGCGATGTCTCGGGTCTGTTCAGTTCCCGAGTGACCCCGATCCGCTGGAGTTCGCTCCAGAAAAATCGAAGATCCTGCGGGTAGACTGGCCGGCCCGGTCGGAGGCGCGACATCAGCCGCATGTACCCCGCTCCCATCGTCGAGCTGACCACGGGCACAATGGCGAGCGGCTTGCCGGTCCAGATTGCGTCTGAGATCATCGACACGCTGTCCGCAGTCACGCGGATCGAGTCCGCCGCGTCGAGCAGGCTCTCATAACGCGGCGGTATTCCTGGTTTCGCAAGCAATGTCGCAGCTTCCGCTTTGGCCAGAGTTTGCGCGATCCTTTGTTCGAGCTCAGCTGGCGTGCGTGGGCTGGTCGTGACGATGACCGATCCGCCGTCACGAGCGGCTTCGCCGAGCAAGTCGGCAAGTTTCGCGAGGAGCGCGTCATCATCGAGCTTCCAGAACAATGTTGGCCCGCCGACAATCAGGAGCCGCCTTGGCTTTAGCAGAGCGGCAAGCAGCGCTTCATCTCCTGCATCCGCGTCAGCGGTGACCGCTCGAGTCAGCGCGTAGGGGATTCGGACCAGGTTCGGATGGTCGGCAATGGGATATTGCGGCGTGGCGATCACGAGACTGAACTTCGCGGGCGAGATGCGCGGGAAACCGACATGGATCGAGCGCGTATGGCAGCCTGACCGAGCTCGAAGAGCCTGCACCGCGGGGACGCTGCGGTGCCCGGCGGAAATAGTCAGGTCCGGCGGTGGTCCGGAGAGAAGCTGCGCTCTCGAACTCTCGGTGAGGCTGGCCAGCGAGTGGCCAAGCAGCCGCGGTCCAAGATGGCAGAGCGCGTTAAACTCGAGTTGCCGGGTCTCGAACGGCAGCCCGATTGCCTCGGCGAGCGCGACCACCTGATCGTTGTCGCCGGCCCGGGCGCCGGTCAGCGCCCAGATTCGAAGCGGCTCGTCCTGCCTTGAATCCGTCAACTGCATCCCCCGAACAGACCAGTGAGCGAACTGCGTCGGCAGCCTCAGCAACCGTGTCGCAAACTTGGCTCTTAACCGGAAGCTCTACGGTTCCCACAAGCCCCGCGTCGTGGATCACTCGCCAGAAATTGCGGAAGTCCGGGAACGTCGCCCTTCCAAAGGGCCGCTCATAGACCGCATCGATGATCCTCCCGCGAAGCGAGCGCTTGATCGGGATGACACCCATCGGTTTTCCGCTGAGCACAGCTTCGGAGATCATCGAAACGCTGTCTGCGGTGACAAAGATCTCGTCGCACTCACGAAGAAGCGTCCCAAAGCGAGGGAAATGCTCGACGACCGGCTCGTTCGCGGCGGTGAAGAGCGTTGCAAGCAGTTCGCGCGTCGATCGGGGCGTGCGGGCACTCGTCGCGACGATGATGCTCCCTTGCGGATGCTTGGCGCGCAGCTTTTCGGCAGCCTGGATGAGGGCGTCGTGATCAAGCTCCCAATTTCTGGCGGACCCGCCAACCGCGACCAACCGCTTCGGCGAAGGCAGATGGCTCAGCCATTCTTCTTCCTCGATTGTGGGCACAACCGCCTTTGCAGGGTTGCCGATCGGGAAGATGAGCTCGAGCAGGTTCGGTGCAGCGCCGCGAGAATATTGGGGCGTCGTGATCTGCAGGTCGAAATCTTCGAGCTTGTCGCGCGGGTTGCCGATGTGGACGAGCTTAGTGCGGCCGGCGCTCTGTTCCTTGATGTAACGGGCAACGGGAACGCTGCCATAGCCGACGCCGATCACGAGATCGGGCCACGGCGGCTCGATCAATGAACGCGACTTGCGCGCGACGATCGTCAGACCGCTTCTGAGGAACGGCAGCCGGCGAAACTCATTGTAGCAGATGCTCTTGGGCTGGCACGGGAATCCAAGCGCCTCTCCCAGTGCGAGCAACTGGTTATTGTCGCCGGCGCGCGATCCCATCAGCATCCACACGAGCGGCTGAACGGGCGCCTTCCTAGGCATGCAGTCGGGCGCTGCCCAGCGATTGAGAAGGAGTGAATACTCGCTGCCCCTTCCACCAGCAGCTGAACATCGCGAGAGCGTAGAGCAGCCGGCCATGGTTCGCGCGGCCCTGCCGATGCTCTTCGAACAGGCTCCGGACCGCGTCCGGATCGAGATAGCCGGCGTCTGCGGCTCCCGATGACGTCCACGCTTCGTAGGCGAAATCGCTGAAGCCGCCGACGAACCAATCGGCGAGCGGCATCTGGAAGCCGAGCTTGCGGCCGGCTGGCACTTGCGCTGGGAGCCACGGCTTCACCGCCTGCCGAAGGACATATTTGCCCAGCTTGCCGCGCAGCTTCAGGTCCGCCGGAACGGTCAGCGCCCAGTCGACGAACTTTTGAGAAAGGAAGGGCACACGCGCCTCAAGCGAATGCGCCATCGATGCGCGGTCGAGCCGCTGCAGCAGCGACGCCGGCATGTGGACCGTGAGGTCGCCGAACATGAACTGCTCGATGGACGAGAGCTGCCGAAGTTCCGGAGCGGGGAAAAGTTCATGTGCGCGGACCGCGAGCGACGAGTGAGCGTCGTGCCGAAGCCAGAACTCGCGTGTGTAGATTCGAGCGCGGATTGATGGCGGCGTTATCGTCACCGCTGCGAGGAACCGCTCGAAGCCATTGTCGAGCAGTGCCCCATCGCGGAAGCGGAGCGCATAATCGCGCAGATAGTTGAGCTTGCGCGCAGGCAGGTCGCCGATGCGATCAAGGAAGGACAGCCCACCAGCAGCTGAAACGAGCGGTGCATAGCGGCGCATCCGCTCCGCCCAGCGATGGCGGTTATAGCCGAGGAACAGCTCGTCGCCGCCCTCGCCGCAGAGCACGACCTTGACGTGCTCGGCTGCGGTTCGCGACAGATACCAGAGCGGGATCGCTGAATTGGCCGCCGAGGGCTCATCGAACGCGCGCTGCACCGCCGGAAGCACCTCGGCAGCGGTTTCGGGCTCGATCGGCAGTATGATGTGCTTACAGCCGAGATGCTCGGCGACGCGCTTCGCCGCTGCCGTCTCGTCGATGCTCGAGCCTGGAAAGCCCGCGGTGAAGGCTGTCACTCCGGCACCAGCAGCCCGAGACATTCCTGCGGCAACCGCTCCCGAATCAATGCCGCCTGACAGGAAGGCGCCGACCGGAACGTCGGAGAGCATGTGCTTCTTGACCGTGTCGAGCACCCGTTCGCGCGTTTCCTCGATCCACTGAGCGTCGGTTCGGCCGGCGAGCGGTTGGATCTTCGTCGCCCAGAAGCGCTTCAGCACGGCGTCGCCGGACGGACCGATCCGCAGGAGATGGGCCGGCGGGAGCGCGCGCACCTGCCTGAAGATCGTCCGCGGCCCGAGCACATGGCCGAAGCAGAAGAAGTCGTGGACTCCTCGCTCATCGACGTCGAAGCGGTAGCCGGGCACATCGCGCAGCGCGGTGATTTCCGATCCAAAGGCCAGGCCGCCGTCCTGCTCGGTCACGAACAAAGGCTTGATGCCGAGCGGGTCGCGAGCAAGCGTCAGCGTCTTCGTCTGGCGGTCCCAGCTGGCGACGGCGTACATGCCTTCGAGGCGCAGCCACGCCTCATCGCCCCAGCGGAGAAAAGCGGCGAGTATCGTCTCGGTGTCGCTGTGGTCGGTCTTGAACGCGTAGGATCCCTCGAGCTCGCGGCGAAGCTCGGGATGATTGAAGATCTCGCCGTTGAAGACGATCGCGTGGCGGCCATCAGGGCTGAAGATCGGCTGATGCCCGCACTCGACGTCGATGATGCTGAGGCGGCGCATTCCGAAGCCGAAATCGCCATCGGTGAAATAGCCGCTATCGTCGGGGCCGCGGTGAACCAGCCGATCGCATTGCCGCTCGACGACCTCTTCATCGACGGGCCGGCCGCCTCTTCTGTACCAGCCTGCAATCCCACACATCGGATCGCTATGTCAGTCTTCCCGCTGTGGGAGCAAGCCGGCTTGCCAAGCGAGCGCTGGCCGGACAGGCTTCGTGCGAAGAGAAGAGGAGTCGTCATGTTGCGTTCCGTTGCGTTTGCAATGCTGGCGCTGGTCACCGTACCGGCTTCGGCCCAACAGATTTCGGCCACGCCTGACCAGCTCGCGGCCGCGCCATTGGTGACGGTGCAGATCTCCGAGCAGCTTCGCTCGCCGCCAGACGAAGCGACGCTCAATGCGGGTACTGAATCTCGGGCACCGACTGCTTCGGCCGCTCTGACCGCCGACAAGATGAAGACCGAGCATTTGGTCGAAGCGATAAAAGGTGCAGGCATCCCCGCGAAGGACATCCAGACCCAGGGCGTGTCCGTCCGCGCCGATTACCAGTTCGAAACGATCAATGGGCAGGGGCACCAGCGTCTCGCCGGCTACGTCGCAAGCAACAATGTCAGCATCAAGACGCGACAGATCGATCGGCTCGTGATTCTGCTCGACACGCTGACGGCCGCGGGCGCGACCAACATCTACGGACCCAACTTCAGCATCGCCGACCCGGCACCGCTTCGCGCCGAGGCCCGCAAGCGTGCCATGGCCCGAGGCGAATCAGAGGCAAGCGAATATGCGCGAAACGCCGGCTTCAGGACTGTACAGCTGCTGTCGGTTCAGGAGGGCGTTTCGTACCACGCGGCCGACATCGTCGTGAGCGGCACCCGCATGCAGACCGTCAGCGCGCCCGCGCCACCGCCACCGCCGCCGCCGGGCGGCGGGATCGAGCCGGGCCAGATCGAGACCGGGGTAACGCTAACGCTTGAATATCGAATGGTGCGCTAGTCGCGCGCCGCTCAGCTTAGAGGCACGCCTCAAGATACGGCTGGTCGAAGCCGAACTGCTTGGCCTTTTCGAGCGTGTACGGCCGCAGGCCCATCGAACGATATTCGCCGATGATCTTCCCGTCCGCCGTCTCGTCGAGATACTCGAACTTGAACAGTTCCTGGGTGACGATGACGTCGCCTTCCATGCCGATCACTTCGGTGATGTTCGTCGTGCGGCGTGAACCATCGCGTAGGCGCTTCACCTGGACGATGAGGTCGACCGAGTCGGCGATCTGACGCGAGATCGCTTCCTTCGGCACCTTGATGTCGCTCATCATCACCATGTTTTCCATACGCGCGAGGCACTCGCGCGGGGAGTTGGAGTGGAGCGTCGCCATCGAGCCGTCGTGACCGGTGTTCATCGCGGCGAGCAAGTCAAAGCATTCCGGTCCGCGAATCTCGCCCAGGATGATGCGGTCAGGACGCATACGAAGGGCGTTGATGACGAGGTCGCGAATGGTGATCGCGCCCTGGCCCTCAAGGTTCGGCGGACGGGTTTCGAGCGGCAGCCAGTGCGGCTGCTGCAGACGAAGCTCGGCCGCGTCCTCGATCGTGATCACGCGCTCGCCCGGATCGATCATCTTCGACAAGGCGTTGAGCATCGTCGTCTTACCCGAACCGGTACCGCCCGAGATGACGACGTTCATTCGTGAAGCGCCGGCAATCTTGAGGATCGTCGCCATCTTCTCCGACATCGAGCCGAAGCCCTTCATCATGTCGAGCGTGATCGGCTTCTCGGAGAACTTACGAATCGAGATGGCGGTGCCGCGGAGCGAGAGCGGCGGGATGATGACGTTGACGCGGCTGCCGTCCTGGAGACGGGCGTCGCAGAGCGGGCTGGTCTGGTCGATTCGGCGGCCGACCTTGTTCACGATCCGCTGTGCGATCTGGAACAGATGCTCCTCATCGCGAAACTGGATCGAGGCGATCTCGAGCTTGCCCTTGCGTTCGACGTAGGTCTGGTCGGGTCCGTTGACCATGATGTCGCTGACGGCCGGATCTGCGAGCAGCTCTTCGAGCGGTCCGAGGCCGAGCAGTTCATCGACGAGGACCTTCTCAAGCGCGAACTGCTCACGCCGGTTGAGCGTGATCTTAAGCTCGGCGAGCACTTCCGAAATGATCGGCCGGAATTCCTCGGCGAGCTCGTCCTTATTGAGAGTCGCAGCGGCTTCCGGATCGACGCGCTCGAGGAGGCGAGGGAGTACCTGCTCCTTGATCCGGTGGACCGAAGCCTCGAAGCCTTCGACCTTACTGCTGCCCTGTTCACCGCTGGCATTCTGGCGGGCAGTGAGCCGGTCCATCGCGCCCATGTTGCCGTTGGGAGCGCCGGTGACCGGTGCGTCCACTGGCGGCGTGAGCTCGTCGATGGGCGGGAATTGTTCGCCGCCTTCCGGGGGCTCAGCAGGATTGACCGCAGGAGTGCCGCCCCCGCCGGGGCCGCCCTTCATCGGCTTGGCGACGCCAAAACTCGGGCGGGCGCCACCCACACCACTACGCTTGCCGAATGCGCTCATGCCGTCTTGCCAATCGCCTTATTGGAATTCCACGCGGTCGGATTAACAACAGATGCCTAAAGAATGACTAACCGTCGCCAGTAAACAGCTGTTGGACGCTACGCTCAGATGCCGTGCCTGCAAGGCGAATGCGGCGTCAGAAGTGGCGAAATTTGCTCGAAAGTTTCGAGGTTCGTCCTGCTGATCTCGCGATAGTGAGACATCAATTCGACGAAATCGGGATCGCGCATGAAGAAGGGCAGGATGTCGAAGCCGGGATCGCCCGGAAGCGGGCGCCAGACGATGATCCGCTTCGGCGGAGTGCAGCGGAAATCGTCCACCGTTCGGGCAACGATCTGCCTCCCGAGTGATGTCAGCCGTCCATTGGGGCTGCCCCAATATTCGTTCTGGATGATCGCGTTCATCATCCAATACCCCATGTAGCGGGACGGATAACGATACCGCCGCTGCAGTGTGATCGACCAGGGCAAGGCGGGCTCGGTAGTGATAAATCCGACCGTGTCGCCGGCCTCGAGCCCTTGGACCGCGCTCGTCAGCTCGGGGCCGGGCAGCGCCGGATAAAGTTCGTCATCGGCGGCCAGAAAGAGCGGCATTGCGAGGAGCGCCGGCGAAATCAGCTTGAGCGTTCGAGGCAGTGCCTCCTTCTCGCCGAGAAGCAGGGCAAGACAGATCGACCCGGAGCCGAGCATCGGGATAGCATGGTAGGGCCAGCCCTTCGCCTGGATGAAGTAGGCGGCAGCGAAGCCGAATGCGGAGACAAGCAGCGCAGCCGCGAAGGGAGTGCTGGGAAGGCGTTTGTAGCAGATCGAGCAAAAGCTCAGAATCAGGAGCGCCAAGAATGCGAATGGACCGAAGAGGAAGTGCAGCTCGGGCGCGCCGGTGGCCCCGTAGGCAAGCCGGATGAGCGGCACGATGTTCGTCAGCCATGCCGGCGCAAAGAGAAAGATCGCTGCGGCATAGGCAGCGCCGACGGCGACGATCGCCACCGTCTCGGGCCGGATAGGTCGATACCGCCGTCCAAGGCCGACGATTAGCCACAACTCCAGCAGCACTGGCACGATGAGGAAATATTGTTTGAGCGCGAAGCCGAGCGCTGCGCCCGCACCGACCAGGATCGCAAGCAATGTCGACACGCGCCGGCTCTCGGCTCGGGCGGCAATCAGCGCCGCATAAGGAAGAGTGCCGATCAGGACTATCTGCTCGCGCTGGCCGGTGTGAGTCCAGGGCATCGCAGCTAGCGTCGCCGCGCCAAAGACCAGGAGAGCCGTTCGGCGTTCCGGCGACAGGCTATCAATCAGCCGGTTCGTGGCTGCGAGCGCGAGCGCAACGAGCAGACCCATCTCTGCGACAAGTACGAAAACGATCGGCAGACCCAGGACGCTCGCGGCCCGTTCGACCGGGACGGCCATCCAGAACCACAACGGTGGGTTCACCTCGATGATGTCGCGATAGAGGTGCGCGCCGGCGTGCATTCGCTCGGCGATCCACAGCTGCCACGCGACGTCGGAATCGACGGTGTCGATCAAACGAATCGCGGTGAGCAGCGCGGTCACCAGAAGCGACGTGAGCAGCGGCCGCGACGTCATGGCGGCGCCTACCCTGGCAAAGGGCAATTGCGGACGAGCCGCGACGGTGGAAGCAGCCGGCATCGGCCGTCTTCCTACGGGATCATGGTAAACGCGGTGCTAAGAAAGCGCCTCAGGCGTCGCCGGCGCTTTCGGCGAGGACGGTGAGGCCGCGCTCGTTCACCTCGGCGAAGCCGCCGGTGACCGGGATGCGCTCGGGTTGCGCGCCGGCGCTCTTGTAGACCGCAATCTCGCCGTTCTTGAGCGTCGTCATGTAAGGCGCATGGCCCGCCATGATGCCGGACTCGCCTTCCGTGCCGGGCACAACGACCATGTAGACTTCGCCCGACGTGACCAAGCGCTCGGGAGTGACGAGCTCGAATTGCAGATCGGCCATCAGTTCTTGCCTTCAATCTTCGCGTCGAACGCTGCCGTGGCG
>JAICSX010000111.1 GCA_025936675.1 Sphingomonas sp. | reverse complement strand
GACGTTATCTGCCCGCGGTGCACCAGCGTCCACTTGTTGTGAGTGCCGGGGTGGCAGACCAGCGCGTTCTGGTCGATGTCGCCTCGCGCGATTGCGCCGAGCAGTTGCACTTCCTCGCCGCGCATGACGTCGGCGCGGCCGTTCCCTACGTATGAAACACCGGGGACGATCGCTTCCCGCTTGCCGGGCCAGACCAGCGCGTGCGCGAGTTCGTCGAGACCCGCCGGCGTCGGCACGTAAGGTGCGTCCATCCAGCCGCGGTTGGACCCGACCATCCCGGCCATCAGCAACGGCTTGTCGCCCAGCCGCTCGCGAATTTCTGCGACAGCCGCGGGAAACTCGTCCTTCGGGACCGACAGGACGCCCTTCGAATCCTCGAACTCGGCGCCCGGCTTGCCCGAGGCGTCGACCACATAAGCACGGCGATTGGTGGTCCCCCAATCGACAGCGATGAAACCTTCCGACCAGCGCATGCTTTCTGCCATTAGCGGAAAACCTCGACGGCGCGACTTCGCTCCCAAGGTTTTCCTTTTTTGCGCGCGCCGGTATCGGGGCGTTCAGCCCAGAAGCCTGATGAGCCGAGGAGATCGACAATCGCCAACTTCATGTTCGCGACGGGTATCGAGAACAGTTACCCGACGATCAATCACGGCAAGACTCGCGTCGACGAGATGGAGGTGTGCGGCCATTATGAGCGCTGGCGCGAGGATTTCGACTGCATCCAGGAGATCGGGATCAACTATCTCCGCTACGGGCCGCCGATCCACCGAACCTATCTCGGCCCCGGCAAATACAACTGGGAGTTCACCGACCTCACCTTCGCCGAGCTGAAGCGGCGCGACATCACCCCGATCGTCGACCTCTGCCACTTCGGAGTCCCCGACTGGATCGGCAATTTCCAGAACCCGGATTTCCCGCAGCTGTTCTCCGAATATGCCGGCGCGTTCGCCGAGCGCTTCCCGTGGGTCCAGCTCTACACGCCGATCAACGAGATGTTCATCTGCGCCGTCTTCTCCGCAAAATACGGCTGGTGGAACGAGCAGACCAAGGACGACAAGAGCTTCGTCACCGCGCTCAAGCACCTCGTGAAAGCCAATGTCATGGGGATGATCGAGATCCTCAAGCGCCGCCACGACGCGATCTTCATCCAGTCGGAATCGACCGAATATTATCACGCCGATTCGCCGGCAGCGATCGGCCGCGCCGAAGTGCTCAACCAGATGCGCTTCCTCAGCCTCGACCTCAATTACGGCCGGCGCGTCGACAGCGGCATGTACCAGTATCTGCTCGATAACGGCGTCACCCGGGAAGAATATGAATGGTTCCTCGAGCACCGCCTGAAGCAGCACTGCATCCTCGGCAACGATTATTACCAGCTCAACGAGCACCGGGTGTTTGCCGACGGCCACACCGTCGCTGCGGGCGAGACCTTCGGCTACACCGAGATCACCCGCCAATATTACAACCGCTACCGGCTGCCGGTCATGCACACCGAGACCAACCTGTGGGAAGGCCCGCACGGCGACGAAGCGGTCAAGTGGCTGTGGAAGGAATGGGCCAACGTGCTTCGTCTTCGCAACGTCGGCATCCCGACCGTCGGCTTCACCTGGTACTCCCTGACCGACCAGGTCGATTGGGACACCGCGCTGCGCGAGCAGAACGGCAATGTGAACCCGCTCGGGCTGTTCGACCTCGACCGCAAGATCCGCAACGTCGGCAAGGCCTACAAGCAGCTGATCGCAGACTGGCGCAACGTGCTTCCGGCGTCGAGCGTGTGCCTGATCGTCCCGATCAAGAAGATCGGCGACCGCGAGGAGGACGATTTCGCGAGCAGCGCCGCCAACGACACCCGCCAGGCCGGTCAGTGAGGAGCCGCCAGTGACAGCGCTCAAGATCGGCAGGATCGAGACCTTCTTCGTTCCGCCGCGCTGGCTGTTCGTCCGCGTGGAGACCGAGGATGGAGCGTTCGGCTGGGGCGAAGCAAGCCTGGAAGGCTGGGCCGAAGCGGTCGAAGGCACCTTCGCGGCGTTCCGCGACCGCTTCATCGGCGCCGACCCGTTCCGCATCGAGGACATCTGGCAGGTCGGCTACCGCGGCGGCTTCTACCGCGGCGGCCCGGTCTTCATGTCGGCGCTGGCCGGACTCGAGCAGGCGCTGTGGGACCTCAAGGGCCGGGTGCTTGGGCTGCCGGTGTGGCAGATGCTCGGCGGCAAGGTCCGCGACGAGGTGCGGTCCTACGCGTGGATCGGCGGCGACCGGCCGCACGAAGTCGCCGAAGCGGCCGAGGTGCGGCGCAAGCAGGGCTTCACCGCCGTC
>JAICSX010000055.1 GCA_025936675.1 Sphingomonas sp. | reverse complement strand
CCTCGGCTACATCAAGGTGGGCCAGCCGGCGACCACACTCAGCGGCGGCGAGGCGCAGCGCGTCAAGCTGTCGAAGGAGCTCTCCCGCCGGGCCACCGGCAAGACGCTCTACATCCTCGACGAGCCCACCACCGGCCTCCATTTCGAGGACGTCCGCAAATTGCTCGAGGTGCTCCACCGCCTCGCCGACCAGGGCAACACGGTGGTGGTGATCGAGCACAACCTCGACGTCATCAAGACCGCCGACTGGGTGATCGACCTCGGGCCGGGCGGCGGCGTCAACGGCGGCGAGATCATCGCCGAGGGGCCGCCGGAGCGCATCGCGGAGGTGCCGATCTCGGCGACGGGGCAGTATCTGAAGCCGATCCTGGAGCGGGCGAGCGTCAAGCCGAAGGTGGTGGAGGTTAAGCCGAAGAAGCCTGCGCGGTCGCGGAGGGTCAGCGTGGATGAGGACGAATTGGGCTTCGTTGCGGCGAAGTGAACTCGTCGATCGTGTTTGACAGTTGAGTGTCGCGTGCAACTCGTTCACTGAAAGTCAATGATGACGTCTAAATTCGAGGCAGAGTTTGGTGCAGACTGAAGCTGTGGCAAAGAAGGGCAGCTCCAAGAGCACTCGCGGTCGACGACTTGTCGTCGGGTATCCGGAAGGCGCTCCTCACGGACTGGATGTCTACTTCTCAGCAGATGTTGAAACAGATGGGTCTATTCCAGGTCCATTCTCGATGTTGTCCTTCGCTCTCGTCTATGCGGGTGCCTATGACGGAAGGACGTTTTACAAGCCGCCCACTTACGAACGAGCATTTTATGCAGAACTAAAGCCGATCTCGGACCGGTTTGAAAAGGAAGCATTAGACGTAAATGGTTTAGACCGCATTTATCTAGCCGCCCACGGTCAAGAACCAGTCGCCGCCATGACTGCTGCAGCCAAGTGGGTTGATGACATGGCTGGGATGGGTTCTCCAGTTATCGTGGCCTATCCATTGAGCTTCGACTGGTCTTGGCTTCATTGGTATTTCGTAAACTTCTCTGAACACGGTTCACCATTCGGACATTCGAGAGGGTTTGACATCAAGACAGCGATTGCTGTTAAACTTGGAAGGATGGTCAGCAATTCCGGCAGAAGCCGAATCCCGGAGGCTGTTCGGTCACAGTTTGCCCATACGCATCATGCGCTGGATGATGCGGTGGAACAGGCTGAGATTTTTTCGAACATCTTCATGATGGAGTCGGTAAGTGACGGAAGCGTACCTGGATTCGGCGGCTAGAGAATCTCAGAGTCGATTTGATCGACTGAAATTAGATCTAGATGACGCGGGCCGGCTAATCGCGGGCCGAGCATGCGTCTATGCGACTGGGTCTTTTGGCAGGCTTGAGGCTGGTGCGCACAGCGATCTCGATCTCTTCATTGTGGTCACCTCTGAAACCGTTACGAAGGACGGCGAACAGATCGAGGTGCGGTCCATCGACGGTATCGATGAGATCAAACTCAAATATCATTTAATTTCTGCGGTCGAGCGACAAGACATAGCGCCATTTGATGGTGGGGGAAAATACCTTGCCGTCCATACGATTAGCGACTTCACCAAAAATCTCGGATCGCCCGAAGACGATTCGAAAAACACGTTCACTGGTCGTCTTCTAATGCTGCTAGAGAGCCGACCGCTCTTGGGTGACGATATTTACAACATCGCGTTAGGCGCTGTAATCGAATCTTATTTTAGGGATTACGAAGACAACAAAGAAGGATTCGTCCCGGCTTTTCTCTTCAATGATATCCTGAGAATGTGGAGGACATTTTGTGTCAACTATGAATATTATCGGAAGAAGAGCGATCCGAAGTCAAAGGTTAAGCTATTTAAGCTAAAATATATCAGAATGCTAACCTGCTACTCGGCCATTGCTTATCTTTTATCGGTATTCGCCCGCGGTGGCACGGTTAGTCCAGCTGACATTCGTGCGATGGTTGAGATCACTCCGACCGAGAGGCTGCAGGCAATTGGCTCAGACGACTTCTGGAAACCCGCGATCGCAGAAGCGGCGTTAGCCGCACGCGTCTCAGACATTCTACGGCTCTATTCACAATTTCTCGAAGTTGCACACAAGGACGGAGAAGAAGTCGCAAATGAGTTTGTGAACAATCACAAGCAGTGGCGCGAGCGATCACACGATTTCGCTACGAAATGGGCGGAACTCCTCGAAGCTATCGAGACCGACTCAGCAGAGCACCCGCAATTATATCGGTTCGTGCTTATCTAGCTGCGCCGTGCGGGCTGATAATGCGCAGAGTGTAAGGCCGATAAATGTTCACGCTAAGGCTGCGCGCTGAAGGACCCACTCGGGCCAGCATGCCCGAAAAAGGAAGGCAGCACAATCGCTCGCGCTGCCTCTCTCCCCTCGAACTTAGTGCTGCTGCGCCGAAGCCGCCGCAGCTGTAGCAGTAACCGGCGCTGACGGAGCCGTTGCGACAGCACTCGCCGGAGCTGGCACCACGACAGGCGCCGGAGGCGGCGGCGCAGCAACCGTCAAATCCTCATCCAGGAACGCCTTCACGCCCGCGCCCGCAGGGATCTTGGCGCTGGTGCCGGTCATGAAGAAGCCGGCAATCGGAACGAAGGCGATCGCCGCGACCACGCCGGCGGTGCCGGTGACGCCCTTGTCGTCGAAATTGCCGGTGAGGCGGATCAGCCGGTCGCCGACGCGGACGCTGAGGACGCGCGCGGTGATGCGGCCTGACTTGCCCCACATGCCCTTGCGGCGAATGTCAGTGATCTCGCCCGTCGCCGGGCTTCCCGCCGGAATGACGACCATGTTCCCGAGCATGACGTTCTGAGCGACGGACATGCGGAATTGATTGCCTTCGCGAACGGTTTTGTTGTTTGAATCGAGCGCCTCTTCCATCCGCAGCGGGACTTCGACGCCTGCGCGGAGCACGTTCTGCGTGGACGGGCTGATGATTGCCGCCACTGGCGCTGCAGGTGCGATGGCGGCTGCAGGAGCGGCTTGCATCGGTGCCTGCGGCGCGGCCGGCGCGGGCGCAGCTTTGATCGTTGCTTGTGGTGCAGTCTGAACGACGGCGGGCGTTGCAGCAGCTTGTGCGGCGGCCAGCGCCAGAATGAAGTACGCCATGTGAATTCCCCCTATGCGACTCGCTCCCCGAGCACGAGCGCTCCAAGAGACTGACTCAAGTTGCTAAATTTGCAAATTAAATGAATGTTTAACGCGGCGAAATTGACGCGCGGCAAGATGGTGCTCGGGCGCTCGGCTAAAGCGGCGGCGGCTGGATGAAGCTCATTACCGCCGTGTAGCCGAAGAGCAGGATCAGCACGGCCAGCAGCGCGATATTAGTGCACCGCCTGCGGCGCGGCGCGGCCCCTCGTGACGTAGCGTCGCTTATCGCATAGGCTCGGCGGTAAAGGGGGACACATCATGATCGCTCTTGCCGCGCTGGCGCTGCTCGCCGCTTCGACTGCCCCGCCACCGCCCGCGCCCGCCCCGCCCGCCGCGCATCACGGCCACTCCATGCTCGGAGCGTCCGACCGCGCCGCCGTCGCCGAGCTGCGCGCCGCCGAGGCGCACCTCATCGCCGACCTTCAGGGCGACGACCGGCTGGCCTGGGTCCAGGACTATACCGAGGATGCCGTGTTCCAGGAGGGCACGGACGATCCGGTGTCCGGCCGCTCCGCGCTGACCGAGTTCGCGCGCCAGCTTCCGGCGTTGTCGAGCGTGTCGATCGAGCCGGTGCGCACCGAGATCCAGGGCAATCTCGCCTACGTGCAGGTCCGCGGCGGCTATGCCGTCGGCAAGGGCGCTGAGGCGCGCCCCGTCGGCCGCGTCCGCGGAGTCATGATTTGGCGAAAGGACCCCGACGGCCAGTGGCGCATGCTCCATGAGATGCTCGCGCCCGAACCGAAGAAATAGGGTCTCGACGCGCTGGCATCGATGTTCAGGTCCAGCTCGTCGTCCTCGACCCGCTGTGAAAATTTCTCTGTCCTACAGCATCCCTTTTGTGCCCTAAGCTTGTCGATGGCATTCCTTCTCCCCGAAGGTCACGAAGTGGAGGAAGTGGAAGGAGCCCCGTTTTCACGCATCGCACTCCACTTCGAACGATGCTGACAGCGCAGCCGCTCCCGCTGCAGCCGAAACTGAAGCGCGCAGCTAGTCTTCGTCGGGGCTCACATGCCGCCCCTTTGTCCGGCCCGGCACACCTCTTCATCGGCTCTGTCCGCCGCTATCGTGGAAAAACAACGGCTTACGTGCGTTTTGCACCCCGACGCCGCCTGAATTCGGCGGATGGAAAGGGTGCGCCCCAGCAAGCAACTGGCACGCGCCCTCGTTTTCGTAAGAGCAAATGGAGAAATGTGATGCGTAAACTGTTGCTTGCCGCCGTCGCTTTGACGGCCACCCCTGCCCTCGCGCAGGTCAACACCGGAAGTGGGAACGGCCTCGTCGCCGTCAACGTCCAGGACGTCAGCATCCTCAACAACTTCCTCAACAGCGACCAGATCTCGGCGCTCAACAACCTCGGCGTTCCGGTGACCGTCAACGTGCCGATCGGCGTAGCGGCGAACGTCTGCAACGTCAGCGCCGCGGTGCTCGCCAAGCAAGCGGCTGGCGCTGCGCCGTGCACCGCCAAGAGCGGCTCGAAGGCGCTCGCCCAGAACATCATCAGCCAGAAGCTGAACCAGAAGCGCGGCCATTAAGCACGCCGACTATTTCGGGCGTCACGCGGGCCAGGTCCGCGCGGCGCCCGTTTCCCGATGCGCCCGGCGATCTTCGCCATGTTCCCTTTATGTTCCAACGCTCCTAAGCGGGGGAATGTCCTTCAAGAAGATCGACTCGGCCGGCGACCTCATCCGCTTCGGGTGCTCGCTCCGGATCGACTGCGGCCATTGCTATGCGACGCGGACGGTCTCCGCCTTGTCCGTCTACCAGGCGTTCGGACGGACCCCCATCGAAGAGTATAAGAAGCGCCTCAAATGCTGCCGCTGCGGTAAGAAGGAGGCCCAGCTCGTCGTCCTCGACCCGCTCTAGCACGGCGCCCTGCGCCCGTTTGCGTCGGCTGCGCGTTCTGCTGTTCGAACTCCTCCGGATTTCCCGGAGAAACGAAGGAAGAGCACCATGATCAGCCTCAACAGATTGCTCGGCGCCGCCGCGGTCGCCGGCATCGCCGCCGCTCCGGCCGCGGCGCAATATTATCCGCAGCAGACCTATCCGCAGACCTATCCCTACCAGCAGACCTACCCGAATCAGCAGACCTATCCGCAGCAATATCCGCAGAACTACCAGGGCTATCAGCAGCCCTATGGCTACGGCCAGCAATATGGCCAGAACTATGGGCAGGGCTATACCGGCAACCCGGTCACCGACATCATCGATCAGCTGCTCGGCAACCGCTACAACGTCACAGACCGGCAGGCGGTGCGGCGCTGCGCCCAGGCGGCGATGGCGCAGGCCGGCCAATATGGCGGCGGCTACGGCAACGGCTACAATCGCGCTTACGGCTCCGCGCGCGTAACCTCGATCACGAGCGTCGAGCGGCGATCGAACGGGCTTCGGGTCAGCGGCCTGATGAGCACCGGCGGCTACGGCGGCTACGGCAACCAGGGCTATGGCCAGAGTCAGCTCAGCTTCCGCTGCAACGTCGACTACAACGGCGCGGTCACCGGGCTTCGGGTCCGCCCCGCCTACGGCGGCTACAACCGCTAGGGCCTCCGCGGCCTGGACCCGCTCTGACGCCAGTTGTCATTCACGGCTGATTGCATAGTCTCCCGCTTCCGGGGGGCCGACATGCACGTTCATCTGCCCAAGGCGCTGCACGGGTGGCGCGAGTTCGCGAAGGAAATCGCGATCATCGTCGTCGGCGTCCTCATCGCGCTCAGTGCCGAACAGCTGGTCGAAAGCTGGAACTGGCAGCGCAAGATCGATTCCGCCAAGGACGCGATGCGCTACGAGCTGCTGTTCGACGACGGGCCGCAATTCTATCAGCGCGCCGCCATGCACCCGTGCCTGGTCGCGCGGCTCGACGCGATCAGCGCCGCCGTCGAGAATGGAGCGAGCCGGCAGGAGATCGGCCGGCTGGCGGACAGCTACTGGGTCGACGTGCGCACGTTCGACCGGCTCGCGCTCGATGCCGCCAATTCCTCGGACGTCGCATCGCACATGAAGCAGGAGGAGATCGAACCGTTCCTCATTTCCTATGAGACGATGCCGCTGATGACGACGACCAATGTGCAGGAAGGTGCCGACATCGCGCGGATGCGCGCATTCACCCGCACGGGCGGAGCCATGACCCTCGACGAGAAAGACCGGCTCCTCGACGCGCTTGGCGCGCTCCGCAACGAGGAGAACACGATGTGGGCCAAGGCACGGGTGAAGCTTTACGAGATGCGCCAGATCGGTCCGCTCGACGCGGGTCGGGTGCGCATGTTCATGGCGGATGCGCGCCAGCATTATGGCGCCTGTGTCAGGGAACTGCCGCCGGACTTTCCGGGCGGGATCCCGCACTAGGGCGGGGCCGCCATCAGAACAGAGTCGAGTGCACGCCGATCTGGAGGAAGCCGAGCACCGGGAAGACGGCATATCTCGCCAGCATCAGGATCAGCAGAACGATGTTCGCCCTCTTGTCGCGAACCGCCAGCAAGGCGACCAGCAGCCCGAGGTAAGTGAGGTCGTTGGCAAATCCGAGCGGCAACCGGATGAACGGCTTGCCCTCCGCCGTGAGGACAATGATTGCGACGATGTTGCAGAAGAGGATGCCTCCGAACACCCAGCGCTTGTGCTTGAAATAATAGACGTCGAAGTCGGGCCACTCGGCGAAGTTCCTGGGGAAGACAAGCCGCGCCGCGAGATAATAGATGCCGGCAACGAGGACGCCGGGGATCAGGACGAGCACGGGCACACGCGGGAGCTGCTCGATCGTCCCCTTCAGCTGCCACGCGATCTCCCAGAAGGTGGTGAGGTCGATGATCACGAACAGGCCGAGCAAAGGGGTCACCCAGCCGACCTTCAGCTTGTGCCGCTCCTGCAGCATGTTGCCGAAGCCGCCGAACACCTCCGCCAGCGCGAGGCCGAACAGCAGGCTGTAGAGCGCAAAGACGAACTCGAAGACGGTCATGGGAGGCTCCTCCCCGCCGGGCAGCTTAGCAGCTTGAAAATGCGCTGTCCTACAGCAGCACTCTTATGCCTTAAGCGTCCGCCTGACCGTCCCAACTTTCCCGACGGATCCAGCTGCCCGGCGCCGCACTTAAGTTCACAGCAAAAGCGCCGCTCTCCGTGAACTAAGTGACTTTAGCGCGCTCTGAGCCTTTGCCTCCGCTGTGTTGGTCCTATATGGCACCGCAAGCGGTTCGGCCCGGGACGAAGGAGAGCTTTGACGTGCGTTGCCCAAGGTGCGGTGCCGAATATTCTCCGCTGCGGGACTTCTGCCCCAAGTGCGGAGCGGCAACCGATATGCGGCCCATCGAGGGCGGTCGCGGCGGTGGCGGCGAGCGCTCTCCCGATGAGCTCAGGCGCAACCGCAGGGCAGTGCTTGGGGTCGTCGCCGGCGTGCTGGCGCTGACGGCCGTGTTCGGCAATTTCCATCCGTTCGGCCGTCATTTGTCCGTGTTCCCGGGTGGCATCAAAATCGATACCCGCAGCGAGCCGAAGCAGCCGGTCACGATCGGGGCGGCGGAATATTTCGAGGCCTATCACAGCGATTCGCGTGCCGCCGACCGCCGCTTCCGCGGCCGCGAAATGGTCGTCACCGGCGAATTCGTCCGCACCGTGCCCGACGGCTACGGAAGCATCGACATGCGGCTCAAGACCAACCACCCCGACCTGCCGCTCGGGATCGACCTCGACAGCCACTCGGTCGACGCCGCGACCAAGCTGCAGCCCGGGCAGATGGTGACGGTGAGCTGCCGCGGCGTCGCCGGCTTCGGCGACGATCCATGGCTTCAGGATTGCGTGATCCAGCCGCCCGCGGTCGCTTCGCCTGCGGCAGAGCCCGCCGCACCGTCAGCGCCGCCCGCCCCTGCCGCACCCCAATAGGAACGATCCTAGGCGTTTACCGTGAGGCGCTAGGGATTAACCCTATGCCTGGCGGCGTTCGGCGTCGAGCTGAGCGACCAGGCGCCTGCCATCCCAGATCTCGCACTTGGACATCATGCAGGCTTCCGCCTGGGCGACGGCGTCGTCGTCGTGGACAGCCTTGATGAAGTCGGCGGTGACGGACTTCTGGCCCATGTCGAACGAGTAAATACGGTAAGTTTTAAGGGAGGCGGACAAACGCAAAGCTCCTCGAAACGCAGCGGGAGCTCTCCATTTGTCTCTCGTTCACCGCCGCGCTGAAGTCCGGGAGCAGTGATGAGTCGGCTATACGCTAACTTGGCTGAATTGGAAGCTAACGTCGATTAAGGTCACTTTCTCGGGCCGAGCCGCCTGATAAAGTCGACGATGTGCGTACAGTCCCTGAGTGCCAGCCCTCCGGCCGGTGTGCGCCGCAGATATTCGAGCTGTCCCCACAAGGCGAAGTCGCAGAGATAGGGCTTGTCGCCGAAGACGAACGGCCCGGGCGTCAGCAAGCCCTCGACGGCGGTGAGGTTCCGCTCGAGGTCGCGGTGCACATGGTCGGGCGACTTGCGGAGCGTCCCCTGCCCGCGCAGCTGCTGCAGGATCCGCCGGAGGTAGAAGCGGTAGATCAGCCGGCCCTTCAGAGAGCGTCCGAACTTGCCGGGGATCTCGCGGCGCCCGGCGTGGTCGAACCAACGGTAGTAAAGGCCGATGAAATAGAGGCTTTCGTCGGCCCAATCCTCGATCGCATGGCAGAGCGCACGCTCGCGCCGTGCGGAAGGAAGCAGCGGCGGCTTGCGGAAGCGCTGGTCGAGCGCGAGCGCAATGTCGGTCGAATCGGTGATGAATTCGCCGTCGAGCTCGATCGCAGGGACCTTGCCGGTGCCGCGCCGCCGAAGCTCGCCGCGCGCCGCGAGCGGGCTGACGGTGCGATATTCGACCTTCTTGTAGTCGAGGATCGCACGGACCTTCATGCAGAAGGGGGAATAGGGCCAATCGTAGAAGACGAGTGGATCGCCGCCCCCTGCAGTCATCGATCTCCCTCTCTTCGTTCCAGAACGGTTGATACACCGTAGCGGATGCGAGGCGAAATGGGTCGAGGATAGGAAGCCGCCTAGGCGTTTACCCTAGGTGCTGCGGATTTAACCCTATCGAGGTCCCCTTAACCTGTTTTCGCAGATGAAACCGAAGCGCCGGATCGACGTTGCAAACACGAAACGTCGCATTTGCGACAACACATATTCGGGTTCGAAGCGTTGGCAGGATACAGGCTTTATGGCCTCGATGGGGTCGATAAGGTCGCGTCCGGTGAATGGATTGAGGCGGACGACGACCACCAGGCCATCGAGGCGGCGAAGGAAAAATATGACGGCAGGCTCTGCGAGATCTGGCAGGGGCCGCGGCTCGTCGCGCGTTTCGATGGACGAAGGTCTTAACCGTTAGTCGCTCGGCTGGTGCGGTAAGTCCTTCAAGCGCCGCTGTCCGCGCGCCTTCATCGCTTCGCTGCTGAGGCGATCGGACGTTTCCTCAGCGGCTTCGGGAGTCATTGCGATATCGACATCATCGGGCCCATCCAGCTGGACTGCCCCGTCGAAGGCCGCGACCTCGCTCGCCTCATCATAGACGGTTGGTTTGTGGCTCATGTTATAGATCGCTCGTGCGCAGTGGTATGATATGCACAAGTCAACGAACCTGGCTCCTGTCACGTTGCGGACATTGCGGTGCGTGAGCGATGAGACGCGCCTTACCGTAGGTTAATTGCCCTTCGCGCTGCCGTTGCCGCTCATGTAATTTTGCGCATCGGCGTTGGGATCGACCGCCGGGCGCGTCGCGTCATACTGGCGCCACTCGGCGACGTCGTTCTTCTGCTCGTCGGTGAGATTGTTCTCCCACTGGGCCTCGGCCTCGCCTTCGGTCATCGCGGCGAACGGGCTCGCTTCACCCTGCTCGATCTGCGCCGCGAGTTGCTTGAGCACCGGCTTTGCGGCGAGGTTGAGCATCCAGTCCGGAGCATAGGCAAGCCGGGCCTTGTCGGTGCCTGCCAGCGCGGTGCGGAGGACGCTATGGTCGCCGTGCATGTGAAGCGTGACCAGCGTATCCTTGCCGTCGTTTCGAGGCGCGAAGTCGAACTCGGCCTCGGCCCCCTCCTGCCCGCCGAAGAGCAGGTGCAGCTGCAGCGATTGATCGAGCGCGCGGTCGACCTTGATCTCGTATGGCAACGGCGTTCCGCCTTCGAAGAAGGTGGTGCCGCTTGGCTTCATGTTGTCGAGCGTGGCTTCGACCGCATCGTAGGTGTCGCTCGGGCTCTTGTGGACGAGCTGCTCGGCGTCGCGGCCGTAGATGCTGCCGGCGAGATAGCCCGTGCCCATCAGGACCGGACCGAGGAGATACTTGAGCATAGCCGCGCAAATAAACGAGAGCGGCTAAGGAGCTGTTAAGCGGCGGGTTCCGCGTCGACCTTCACTAGGATCGTGCCCTCGGTGACCTGCGCGCCGGGTTTCGCGTTGAGCTCGGCGATCGTGCCGTCGAACGGTGCGGTCAGCGCATGCTCCATCTTCATCGCTTCGAGCGTAAGCAAGCGTTGCCCCTTGGCAACCTTTTCCCCTTGCGAGACCTCGACCGCAGTCACCTTCCCCGGCATCGGCGCCTCGATCTCGCCGTCGTGGGGGCCGTGCGTAGTGCCGGTGCCGCGCGGGTGATCGAGCGCGAAATGAATCGGCTGTCCGTCGTCGTTAGAGACGACGAGCCCATCTGAGACATATTCGATCCGCCAGGCTGTATGGCCGGCGTGCGGAATCGGCAGGTCTTGCGCTTGGCCATTGACCAATACCCTGATGGTCGACTTCTCGGGCGCGTTGAGTCGGAACCCGAGGACTGCTGGCGCCTCGAGCCTGGGAACCCCTCGACACTTCGTCGCCAATGCTGGATTGGCTGATCGACGCATCAACTCCGAAACGCCGATCTCGAGCACCTTCTCTTCGGGTGGCAGCAAATCGCTCAACTCGCGCTGGTGCCGTTCGATGAAGCTCGTATCAATTCGACCTTCGATGAAATCCGGCTCCGCGAGCCCGCGCGATAGGAAGTAGTTGTTTGTCCGGACAGGCCACACGAACGCGTGGGCGCATGCGTTGGAGAGGCTCTCGGCAGCCTCGCGCCGTGTCGTCTCATGCACGACGAGCTTCGCGATCATCGGGTCATAGAAGGGCGAAACCACGTCGCCCTCCTCATACCCCGTCTCGATACGCGTGTCGTATTTCGACAATCGAAAGCCCTCCAGCCGCCCAACGCTCGGTAAGAACCCCTTCGCGGGATCTTCTGCGTAAAGCCGCGCCTCGATCGCGTGGCCTTTGATCGAGAGCTCCTCCTGCGACTTCGGCAACTTCTCGCCCGACGCGACGCGTAGCTGCCATTCGACCAGGTCCTGGCCGGTGATCTCCTCGGTCACCGGATGCTCGACCTGCAGGCGCGTGTTCATTTCCATGAACCAGATACGGTCGGCGCGGAGGCCTTCGGACGCGTCGGCGATGAACTCGATCGTTCCAGCGTTCTCGTAGTTCACGGCTCTGGCCGCGCGGACCGCGGCGCCGCACACCGCCTCCCGGGTTTCCGCGTCCATGCCCGGCGCGGGCGCTTCCTCGATCACCTTCTGGTGGCGGCGCTGGAGCGAGCAGTCGCGCTCGAACAGGTG
>JAICSX010000114.1 GCA_025936675.1 Sphingomonas sp. | reverse complement strand
GCGAGCCTGTTGTCGCCGGTGCTGATCGAGCCGCTGTTCAACAAATATACGCCCGTCCCGGCAGGCCAGGTGCGCGATGCGGTGGTCGAGATGGCGCAGCGCGCGGGAATCCCGCCGAACAAGGTCTACATGTACAACGGCTCGCGGCAGTCGAACAATTTCACCGCGAACGCCGGCGGCGTCGGCAGCACCGCGCGGGTCGCGATCTCGGACGTTGCCTTCAAGAACGCCTCGCTCGCCGAGGTGCGGGCGGTGACGGGGCACGAGATCGGCCACTATGTGCTCAAGCACAGCTGGTGGGGCATTCTGTTCTATTCGGTCGGTGCGATCATCATGTTCTGGATCGCCGACCGGACCTTCCCGTGGTTCGCCCGGCGCTTCGGAAGCTCGGCGGCGCTGGGCGAGGCCCGCGGGATCCCGGTGCTGATGTTCATGGTATCGCTGTTCGGGCTGCTCGCGCTGCCGTTCACCAATACCTTCAGCCGCACGCTCGAGGCGCAGGCCGACATGTATTCGCTGCGCACGGAGAATCTGCCCGACGCGCTTGCGAGCTCGCTCGTGAAGACGGCGGAGTATCGCTACCCGCGGCCGGGCCGATTGGAGGAGATCATTTTCTACGACCATCCTTCCGTCG
This sequence comes from Sphingomonas sp., assembly GCA_025936675.1. Next base: position 1,404 of record JAICSX010000114.1, on the reverse strand, counting down.
AGAGCCGGGTGCGCACCGCGATGGAGTGGAAGGCGACGCATCCGGCCAACCCGCTCGATCCGCCGGAGCCGGGGCTGTAGGGCGGGAGCGTATCAGCAGGGTGGGCCGAGCGGGGACGTCCAATGCACTTCCATCTTCCCAAGCCGCTGCACGGTTGGCGCGAGTTTGCGGGCGAGGTCGGCATCATCGTCGTCGGCGTCCTGATTGCGCTGGCCGCGGAGCAACTGGTCGAATCGTTTCACTGGCGGACGGAGGTTCGCAATGCGAAGGCAGCGCTGAGCCACGATATGGCGCAGACCGATCGGGTTTTCGCTTACCGGGTTGCCGCCCATGATTGTGTCGCGCGGCGATTGGACAGGATTGGCGAAATCATCGAAGAGTCGGCAGAGCACAAAGGGCCGCCCACCGTCGGCGACGTCTTTCCCGACATCGGCAACGCCTTGGCCGACAGCGCATGGGAAACGAGCCGTGCCGGTCAGGTTCTGCAGCATTTCGACCGAAAATCGCTCGACCTGTACAGCGTCTACTACATGCAGGTGGGCAACGTGCGCTACTTCGTGATGCGCGAGGGGGACGATTGGGGTGTCTTGCGGGTGCTGCGCGGCAATCCCAATCGCCTCGGACCTACCGATATTGCCGCGATGCGCGTGGCGCTGCAGCACGCCTATTTTGAAAACGACATCATTGCCGGCATCGCGGCCGACGAGCTCGGGTATTCGAAGGAGATTGGCGCGACTGTGCCGCAAGCGGACCGATCTCGCCTGGCGACGGTTTGCCGAAGTCTCTCTAGCGCCGCCTTCGACCCAAAATGGATGCAGGCGATCGCAGGGAACGTCTTCGTCGGGCACAAATAAGCCGCTCGAAAGCGGGCTGCTTTGGCTGGCGGGAGGGCGGGATTTGAACCTGCGATCTACAAGTTGCGGGCCTGACGAGTTCGAGGCGCGCAGGACAGCGGGTGGCTGTCCGAGCACTTAGAAGGGCTACCCCACTTCCGCCGAAGGCCGAAACAAAAGAAGCCGCCCCAAAGGCGGCTCCTGGGTCCCCGCCTTTGCGGGGACAACGCTTTTCCTAAGCTCACTTCGTTCGCTGAGCTTTGCGTTGGTTGCGGGGGCAGGATTTGAACCTGCGACCTTCAGGTTATGAGCCTGACGAGCTACCGGGCTGCTCCACCCCGCGCCAACATCAGCGGGGCTCTCGCCCCAGACAAAAACGCCGCTGCGAGATAGTCTCGACAGCGGCATTTTCAACATCGTGAATGGGTTCCTGCTCACGCCGCCAGCAAAGCCTGGCGACGACCTACTCTTCCACTGCTTAGGCAGTAGTACCATCGGCGCTGTCCGGTTTCACGGCCGAGTTCGGGATGGGATCGGGTGGGTCACGGACGCTATGGTCACCAAGCTATGG
>JAICSX010000106.1 GCA_025936675.1 Sphingomonas sp. | reverse complement strand
GGCGTGCAGCACTTCGACATCGTAGCTTTCCAGCACGCTGGTGAGCGAGAAGATGTTGCGGATGTCGTCGTCGACGATGAGCACCTTGGCGCCGGCAAGTTCTGGCACTTTCCGGGCGGACGCTGGCTCGACCTTGGCCGGCCGGCGTTTCGGCTGCTTTTTCGACTTCTGCAGGAGGTCGCGGAAGAGCTTGGCGAGTTCCTGCTGCTCGGCCGGCTTTTCGGTCATGCCGAGAGCCCCCATGTCGAGGACGCTGGCGGTGCGGTCGGCGCCCGAGATCACGTGAATCGGGATGTGCGACGTTTCGGCGTCATGCTTGAGCAGGTCGAGCAGAACGAAGCCGTCGATGTCGCTGAGGCCAAGATCGAGCGTGATCGCGTTCGGCTGGAGCTTGCGTGCCATCGCCAGCGTACCCGCGCCCGCGGTGGAGATCACGCCCTTGAGCCCGGCATCGCGTGCGAAGTCGAGAAGGATCGTTGCGAACGTCGGGTCGTCCTCGACGATCAGGACGAACGGTCCGCTGCCGAGGTCGTCGCGGTCGTCGACGATCTCCAGCCCGGCAGCGATCGAGGACGGCACCATCGCGCCGCTGTTCTCGAACCGGGCGCTGGTTGCGCCGCTCGGAATTCCGTCGGTAGCAGCCGCCTCGAGCGGAACGAACAGGCTGAAGGTCGATCCTTCGCCGGCCTTCGACCGCACCTGGAGCTCGCCGCCGAGCAACCGCGCAATCTCGCGGCTGATCGACAGGCCGAGACCCGTGCCGCCGTACTTGCGGCTGGTCGTCCCATCGGCTTGCTGGAACGCTTCGAAGATCAGTTTCTGCTTGTCCGCCGGAATGCCGATGCCGGTGTCGGTGACCGCAATTTCGATCGCCCGGTCGGCATTGCGCAAGACCGAGTGGTTGGCGCTCCAGCCGCCCGAGACGCATTGAACGTCCAGCGTAACGGCGCCCTGGGCAGTGAACTTGAACGCGTTCGACAGGAGGTTGAGGACGATCTGCTGCAGACGCTTCTCGTCGGTCCGGATCGCCTCAGGCAGTTCGGCGTCGAAGTTGACGTTGAAGTCGAGCCCCTTGTCGGCGGCGAGCTGCCGGAAGGTGCGCTCCATGTGCTGCTTGAGGCTCGCAAGCGGCATGTCGCCGACTTCAATGGTCACGGTTCCGGATTCGATCTTCGACAAGTCGAGAATGTCGTTGATCAGGCTCAAAAGGTCGGAGCCGGCGCCGTGGATGGTCTTGGCGAATTCGACCTGCTTGTCGTTGAGATTGCCTTGCGGGTTGTCGCTGAGCAGCTTCGACAGGATCAGCAGCGAATTGAGCGGGGTGCGCAGCTCGTGGCTCATGTTGGCCAGGAACTCGGACTTGTACTTGGACGTGAGGGACAACTGCTCGGCCTTTTCCTCGACCGCGCGGCGAGCCATTTCGATCTCGAGGTTCTTGCCCTCGACCTGGCGCTTCTCGTTTTCCAGAAGCTGCGCTTTCTCCTGAAGTTCCTCGTTGGTCGCGTGCAGCTCTTCCTGCTTGGTGGTGAGCTCGGTCTGGCGCGCCTGGAGCTCCTGGGTCAGCAGCTGCGACTGCTTGAGAAGGCCCTCGGTCCGCATTGTCGCGGCGATCGTGTTCAAGACGATGCCGATCGATTCCATCAACTGGTCGAGGAAGCTCTGGTGGGTCTCGCTGAACTCGCTGAACGAAGCGAGTTCGATGACCGCCTTCACGTCATCTTCGAACAGCGCCGGCAGGATGTTGACGTTGGCAGGCTTCGAATGCCCGAGCCCCGAGCCGATGCGGATGAAGTCCGGCGGCGCATCCTTGAGCAGGATCGGCCGCTTGTCGGCCGCCGCCTGTCCGACCAGTCCTTCGCGCAGGCTGAACTCCTTCTTCAGCTCGTCTGCACGGTCGGCGCCATAGCTGGCGGCGAGCTGGAGCTTGGTCTCCTCTTCCTCGCGGGTCGTCACATAGAACACGCCATATTGCGCGTTCACCAGCGGCGCGAGCTCGGACATGATGAGGTTCGACACGGTGGTGAGGTCGCGTTCGCCTTGCAGCATCCGGCTGAAGCGGGCGAGGTTGGTCTTGAGCCAGTCCTGCTCGGCGTTCTTCAGCGTCTGATCCTTGAGGTTGCGGATCATCTCGTTGATCGTGTCCTTGAGCGCCGCCATTTCACCCGACGCCTCGACGGCGATGGACCGGGTGAGGTCGCCCTTGGTCACAGCCGTCGCCACGTCGGCGATCGACCGGACCTGGTTGGTAAGGTTCGCGGCGAGCTGGTTCACGTTGTCCGTGAGGTCGCGCCACAGGCCGGCGGCACCAGGCACCCGGGCCTGTCCGCCCAGGCGTCCTTCGATGCCGACCTCGCGGGCCATGTTGGTCACCTGGTCGCCGAACGTCGACAGCGTCTCGATCATGAAGTTGATGGTCTCGGCGAGGGCCGCGATCTCGCCCTTGGCGTCCACGGTCAGCTTCCGCTTGAGGTTGCCCTGAGCCACGGCGGTGACGACGTCGGCAATACCGCGAACCTGGTTTGTTAGGTTCGTCGCCATCAAATTGACGTTGTCGGTCAAGTCCTTCCACGTGCCGCCGACGCCCGGCACCTGCGCCTGTCCGCC
>JAICSX010000045.1 GCA_025936675.1 Sphingomonas sp. | reverse complement strand
GCAAGACGATCGCCGTCTACGACCTTGGCGGCGGCACGTTCGACGTCTCCGTCCTCGAGATCGGCGACGGCGTGTTCGAGGTCAAGTCGACCAACGGCGACACATTCCTCGGCGGCGAGGACTTCGATGCCCGGATCGTCAACTGGCTCGCCGACAAGTTCAAGGCGAAGGAGAATATCGACCTTCGCACCGACCGGCTCGCGCTGCAGCGGCTGAAGGAAGCCGCCGAGAAGGCGAAGATCGAGCTGTCGTCGGCAGCGACGACCGAGATCAACCAGCCGTTCATCACCGCCCGCATGGAAGGCGGCACGACGACCCCGCTCCACTTGGTGGAGACGCTGAGCCGCGCCGACCTCGAGAAGCTGGTCGATGACCTCATCGAGCGCACGATCGAGCCTTGCAAGAAAGCGCTCAAGGACGCCGGACTCGAAGCCAAGGACATCGCCGATGTCGTCCTCGTCGGCGGCATGACGCGCATGCCGCGTGTTCGCGAGCGGGTGAAGGAGTTCTTCGGCAAGGATCCGCACACCGGCGTCAACCCGGACGAGGTCGTCGCGATGGGCGCGGCGATCCAGGCCGGCGTCCTGCAGGGCGACGTCAAGGACGTGCTGCTGCTCGACGTCACGCCGCTGTCGCTCGGCATCGAGACCCTGGGCGGCGTGTTCACCCGGATGATCGATCGCAACACGACCATCCCGACCAAGAAGAGCCAGGTCTTCTCGACCGCCGAGGACAACCAGAATGCGGTGACGATCCGCGTCTTCCAGGGCGAGCGCGAGATGGCCGCGGATAACAAGGTCCTCGGCCAGTTCGACCTCGTCGGAATTCCTCCTGCACCGCGCGGCGTGCCGCAGATCGAAGTCACGTTCGACATCGACGCCAACGGCATCGTCAACGTCTCGGCGAAGGACAAGGGCACCGGCAAGGAGCAGCAGATCCGGATTCAGGCCTCGGGCGGACTTGCCGACAGCGACATCGAGAAGATGGTTCGCGAGGCGGAGCAGTTCGCTGAAGAGGACAAGAAGCGCCGTTCCGCGGCTGAGGCCAAGAACAATGCCGAAAGCCTGATCCATACGACCGAGAAGCAGCTCGGCGAGCATGGCGACAAGGTTTCTGCCGATGTGAAGGCCGAGATCGAGAAGGCGATCGCCGAGGCCAAGGAAGCAGTCGAGAAGGGCGACGCCGACGACATGCAGCAGAAGACTGCAGCGCTGACCCAGGCGGCGATGAAGCTCGGCGAAGCCATGTACAAGGCGCAGCAGGGCGAAACCGAAGCTGCGGCCGGGCCGGACGCAGGCACGTCAGGTCCGTCTGAACAGCCGGACGCGGCCCAGGAAGAAGTCGTCGACGCGGAATTCTCCGAGGTCGACGAGGGCGAGAACAAGAGCTGATGATCGGGCGCCGTCACCTTCATGGGGCGGCGCCTAATCCTGTAGGGCGTTGCGGGGAGCATTGATGGGCGAGCAGGATTATTACGAGCTGCTGGGCGTGCAGCGCGGCGCGGACGATGCCGCGATCAAGGCCGCCTACCGCCGCCTCGCCAAGGAGCATCATCCCGACCGCAAGAACGGCTGCAAGGAATCGGAGGCTCGGTTCAAGGCCATCAACCAGGCCTATGACGTGCTCAAGGACCCGCAGAAGCGCGCCGCCTATGACCGCTTCGGCCACGCGGCATTCCAGAACGGCGGTCCCGGCCACGATCCGTTCGCGGAAGCCGGCTTCAACGGCTTCTCCGACATTTTCTCGACAATCTTCGGCGAGTTCATGGACCCGCGAGCGCAGCAGAATGCGGCGCGCGGCGCGGACCTCCGGTATGATCTGGAGCTTAGCCTCGAAGAGGCGTTCACCGGCGTCGAGAAGACCATCACCGTGCAGGCGATGGCGACGTGCGAAAAGTGCGCCGGCCGGGGCTGCAACAGCCTGGATCGCTGTGCGAGCACCTGCCAGACCTGCGGCGGCATGGGCAAGGTCCGTGCGCAGCAGGGCTTCTTCGTCGTCGAGCGCGGCTGTCCGACCTGCCGCGGATCGGGCGAAGTCATCAGCGATCCCTGCCGCAACTGCCACGGCGAGGGGCGGGCGCTCGGCGAGCGCAAGCTCTCGGTCAAGATCCCGGCGGGTGTCGATGAAGGCACGCGAATTCGCGTCGCCGGCGAAGGCGAAGCGGGAGTCCGCGGCGCCGCGAGCGGCGACCTTTACCTCTTCGTCCACATGAAACGGCACGCGATCTACGCGCGCGAAGGAACGACGCTGATCGCGGAATGCCCCGTCACGTTCACGACGGCGGCGCTCGGCGGCTCGATCAAGCTGCCCGGCATCGACGGCCATGCGGTCGACCTCAAGATTCCACCCGGCCTGCAGTCGGGCGAGCACTTGCGGCACCGCGGTGCCGGGATGACCGTCCTGAACGGCCGCGGCCGAGGCGACCTCGTCGCCCGCATTCTCGTGGAAACGCCGACCCGCATGAGCAAGGAACAAAAAAAGCTGCTCGAGGAATTTCGCGCGACGGAAACGGGCGACGAATGCCCGGCGGCGAAAAGCTTCTTCGCCCGCGCCCGCGACTATTTCAGCTGATCAGCGGTTCCTGAGCTGGTCGATGTGCAACCGCATCGCGAATAGCTGCGCAAATAGCTCCGCCGCGGCGTGAAGCTCGAAGCTCGGCTCGCGCGCGGTCCGACTTTCGCACCTGAATTCTCCGCTAATTCCGTCGACCGAGAACGGTATGCTGAGACAAGCCCGAACTCCGTCCTTTTCGAGCGCTGCGCCTTGGGCAGAATGGCAGCTGCGCAGAAGGGCTGAACCGAGAGAGCTTTCTTCGGGCTGGCGCGGGAAGACGTGGATCGCACCGGCCGCGCAATCGGCAACGATCGGGGGCAGGTCAGCAGCCAGCTTAGACGCTGCATTGAAGGCGCCGCGGCTGCTTTCGGCACGATGATCGCCGCAGGTGAGCGTCACCCGGTCATAGCCGGTGAGCGCGCGCATTCGTCGGGCACCACCATCAAGAAGCGCCTGCCCGTGGCTGCTCGCGAGTCCCGCGACTAATCCGCCGACGCTGCCAAAAGCCTCGCCGAAGCAACCGCTCGAAGCGACAGCCTCGAGTAGCACTCGCCCGTCGACCAGCTGGAACGCGACGTCGACCAGGTCGTGGTCGTCGGTGAGCCTTACCGCATAGGCGCGCCCGATTCCCATCGTTCCGCTCAGCCGCGAGAACAGGTTGCGCAGGTCATGGAGCGCCTGAGCGTGGACGAACCGCCCCAGCGGCTCATCGATCAACGTCACATGCGATTCTCGGAGCAGATGGTGGATGTTCTCCGATGCCCGCAGCACGATCCAGTCGAGCGACAGCTCGAGCAGATAGCTGCCGGGTTGAATTGCTACGCTATGATCAATGCGCGGCTCGGCAGTCGTGCTCAGGACTTCCTCTACCGTTTCCATCAGCCCCCCGGCTTTTGGTGTGTGCTCGCGGGCATCATAACCTAGAAAATGCGCGTTTCACCTGAAAACTGTTCCGTTTCATCAATCTAGCGGGCGAAATACCTCGGGCCGTCGCGTCGTAAGATCAAGCATCAGCTCGCCGAACAGCGAATTGGCCCAGGCGAACCACGGCCGGGAATATTGCGACGGATCGTCGGCGTCGAAGGCCTCGTGCATGAAGCCGGTGCCGGCGTCGGTAGTCGCAAGCGCTTTCAGGCATGCGGCCACTTCCGTGTGGCTCGTGCTCGTGAGGGCCCGCATCATGATCGAGATCGGCCAGATGCGGTTGCCCGGCGTGTGCGGGCTGCCGATGCCCTCGGCGGCGCGGCCGCGACGGAACCACGGATTGCCACTGCTGAGGATGAGCGACCGTGTTCGCCGGTAGACCGGATCGCTCGCCGAGCAGCATCCGAGGTACGGCAAGGATAGAAGACTGGGCACATTGGCATCGTCCATGATGGTCGCGCTGCCGAAGCCGTCGGCTTCATAGGCCCAGACTCGAACGTTGCGTGCATCGAGCGTTGTGCCACAGGCGCGCAAGGCCGTGCTGACCTCGTTGGCGAGCGTGAGGCAGTCTGCCGCGAGCGCTGAATTACCGAGCGCCCGGTGCAGCTCCGCAAGCTGCTTGAGCGCTACGACCGCGTAGTGGTTGGCTGGGACGAGGAAGGGCAGAATCGCGGCATCGTCCGACGGACGGAATAACGAGACGATGAGCCCGACCGGCCGAATCGGGTTGCCATAGCCGTTGCCCGGCACCTGATCGGGACTCCACGTCGTGTTTCTCTGGAAGCGGTACGGACCGGGACCGACAAGCCGCTGCTGTGTCCGCATCGTCGCGACGATCAGCCTCATCGCCTCCCGCCAGCGGGCGTCGAAGGGCGAAACATCGCCAGTCGCCTTCCAGTAGCCGTGGGCCATCCGAATTACCGAGCAGAGCGAATCCAGCTACCATTTGCGCTCGAAGACTCCGGGCCTCATCTCCGTCTCGTCGCCGGCATGCTCCGGGCTCGCCACGAGATCCTTGTTGAAGGCGTTGGCGTAGGGATCGATGAGGACGCAGCGCGTCTGCCGTTCCACCACCCCGCGAAGCAGCAACTTCAGCCGCGGGTCCTCGCGGGCGAATTGCAGGTAAGGCCAGACCTGGGCAGTCGAATCCCGCAGCCACATGGCGTGGATGTCGCCGGTGATGACGAAGGTGTCCGGTCGGCCGTCGACGGTGCCGAGCTCGACCGTGGTGTCCAGCGTGTTCGGGAGGCAGTTGGCGACCATGCGCCCGAGCTTGCCGGCGATGCCGCGCGTTCCGAGCCGCCGCTGCAGATGCGCGATGGCCTGCTCGACGGGTGGGCTGTTGAAGCGGCGTGCGCTAAACGGCGGACGGCCCTTGGCGATGGGATTGGGCGCGTCGGCAAGCGCAAGCTTCGGGGTGAGCGCGGCTGCGGCGCCCGACGCCAGGAAGATACGGCGACTTACCGTCACCCCGGACTTGATCCAGGGCCTGCCTGTTCTTTTCGCCTCGCGACGAAGAAAGGCGGGTGCCGGGTCAAGCCCGGCATGACGAATCTGCTCCGAACACCCGGTCGAAGATCGTGTCGACGTGCTTCAGATGATAGCCGAGGTCGAACAGGGCATCGAGTTCGCTCCCCGGGAGCTGCTGTGAAACGTCAGGGTCCGCCTTGAGCAGCTCCAGCAGCGACAGCTCCCCGTCGGATTCCCAGACGCGCATCGCGTTGCGCTGGACCAAAGCATAGGCCTCCTCCCGACTCAGCCCGGCCTGGGTCAGCGCAAGCATCACACGCTGCGAGTGGACGAGGCCGCCCATTCGGTCGAGGTTCTTCTGCATCCGCTCGGGATAGACGACGAGCTTGTCGACGACGCTGGTCAGCCGGGCGAGCGCGAAGTCGAGCGTGATCGTGGCGTCGGGGCCGATGAATCGCTCGACCGACGAATGCGAGATGTCCCGCTCATGCCACAGGGCCACATTCTCCAGCGCGGGCGTGACGTAGCCGCGCACCATGCGCGCGAGACCGGTCAAATTCTCGCTCAGCACGGGATTGCGCTTGTGCGGCATCGCCGAGCTGCCCTTCTGGCCGGGCGAGAAATACTCCTCGGCCTCGAGCACCTCGGTGCGCTGCAGGTGGCGGACTTCCGTCGCCAGCCGCTCGATCGAAGAGGCGATCACGCCAAGCGTCGCGAAGAACATCGCATGCCGGTCGCGCGGGATTACCTGCGTGGAGACGGGTTCGACCGAGAGGCCGAGCTCGGCGGCGATATGCTCCTCGACCGCCGGCGGCACGTTGGCGAAGGTGCCGACCGCACCCGAGATCGCGCAGGTCGCGACGCCGTCCCGCGCGGCGACCAGCCGCTCGCGGTTGCGCGCGAACTCGGCATAGGCTTGCGCCAGCTTGAGCCCGAAGGTGGTGGGCTCGGCGTGGATTCCGTGGCTCCGGCCGATGGTCGGAGTCGTCTTGTGCTCGAGTGCGCGGCGCTTCAGCACTGCAAGTTGCTCGTCGAGGTCGCGGAGCAGCAGGTCCGCAGCCTGCTTGAGCTGCACAGCCAGGGTGGTGTCGAGCACGTCCGAGCTGGTCATGCCCTGGTGAAGCCAGCGCTTCTCGGGTCCGAGCTTCTCGCCGGCCCAGGTCAGGAAAGCGATCACGTCATGCTTGGTGACCGCCTCGATCGCGTCGATCGCCGCGATGTTGATGTCGCCCAGCGCATCGCTATCGTAGGCGGCGCGGATCGTCGCCGCGTCGTCGGCCGGGATCATCCCGATCCTGCCCATCGCCTCGGCCGCGAACACCTCGATCTGCCACCAGATGCGGTAGCGGTTCTCGGCAGACCAGATGGCCGTCATCTCCGGGCGCGAATAGCGGGGGACCATGCCCGAGGCGGCTAGCAGAGCCGCCGCGGTGCATCAAACCGCGGTCCAAACTTCACTAATCTTCGCAGTGACGAGCGAGTTTGCGCCGCGAGCCGCTCTGAGCGTGCCGCGTGGAAGGACTGCAAGCATGAGAAGGGCCGAAGTTCATCCCCCGGCTTGGATCACAAACCGAGCCCTGCAGGACAGAAAATCTTCTAATGGCAGGAATGGGTGGAAAGCTGCGATTAGCTGCCTCTCACTCTGGGTAAGGCATCGTCGGCTTCCAGCCTAAGCAGTACAGCCGCGCCAATTGGACCAAGTTCACAGCGAAAGCGTAGGGATATTGCTGCTGCTCGTTGGTCAACTCCGCCACTCTGCGAGGCTTTTCATCCTCGACGATCATCCAGCCGACCACCGCTCTCGTAGAGAGGTGCCGCACCGGATATTTGAGCGCGACGGGCGAGAGATACCGCGCTGGAACCTCGAATCGACCGACATAGTGAGTCTCCGGCTGTTTTGCTGCCGCCGTGACTGGGAAGAAAATGTCGAACATCCGGCTTCCGGTAGCTGGATCAGCCGGTTTTCCATCTTCAAAGACGCTGACCATCTGCCCGAATGTGGCTTGGCGTTGCACGTACTGGAAGCTGCACGGCCCGCATGACGTGGAAATTCTGAATACGTCGCCGATTTGAACTCTTCGCGAGCTAGCGGGAGCTTTCATTTAGGCAGCTTGTCTTGCTCTGCGAACATCCGCAATGGATGCTTATGTCGCATAGTTCCCTAATGTCTGCTTTGGGTCGAAAGCTGCCGCTCCATCTAAGTCACTGCGATGTCGGATCTGCCTGCTCCCGCACGGTTCGGTTGGAGAGCAAGAGCCATTGGCCATGATGTAGGGCAATACTCGGACGTGCCACACGTCATATTCTCGAGTGGGACCCGATGGGAGATCGATTCCCGATTCCATTTGACGTGGATATGGCCGGCCGTTTTGACCACATGGCCGTGCGATCCGTCAGTTGGCCGGGAGCTCTCGAATCTCGACGGTTCCGCCGCTTTCAAAGACAGGGTTTCCGGAAAGATGACGCCGTGCGTCTTCCAAACTATCGGCCCGGATCCGAATATACCCGCCAAGATAAGAGCTTTCGGGACCGGCTGGTGAATCTTTGCGAAATGCGGTCCCTTCCCCGATCGCACTTCCGCCTTCAAAAGCGCCGATCCTGCGCAATTCGGAGATGTAGGCCTCCCACATGGGAGGCGAAGCATCTGCATGCGAGTCGTTGTGCATCAGGAAAATGAAGTCCGCCATTTCCACCCTTCAAAGCTGGATCATCCGAATGCGGCACAATCTACTCGAGCTGAGCAAAGAACGTCAGCTTTGGCTAGAAGCTGCCACTACTACCCACGCGCCTTCGCCGGATTGCCGACTACCGTGACGTTTGCGGGAACGTCTTTGGTCACGACGGCGCCCATTCCGATGACTGCATTCTCGCCGATCGTAACCCCCTGCTTAATCATGGCGTTCGTGCCGATATAAGCCCCGTCGCCGACCGTGACATTGCCATTGCAGCTCACGCGCGGAGCAAAGGTCACGAAGTCGCCGATCACGCAATCGTGGGCCACGTATGAATAGATATTGGCGTGAAAGTGCCTGCCGACCTTGGCACAGGCGGTAAGCGTCACATGGTCGCACAGAATTGAGCCCTCCCCGATCTTCACGCTCGGACCGACGATCACGTTAGGGGACTGGAGTATGCCGAGGCGACAGTGCATCCTCGCGGCGATTTCGCGGCGCGCATTCGGATCGCCGACGGCAATGACCAGCGTGTCGTCCTCGTTCAGTTCGCCGGGAGCGATAACCGGAATGCCTTCGACGGGTCCTGTGGGGTCGTCGCAGACGAACGTGAGATCGTGGCGCCCGAGTAGCCCGAGCATCTCCCGAGCCGGGCGGATCAGCTCACGCCCGAAACCGCCGGTGCCGAAGATCGCGAACATGAGCCGGGGTCTAACCGGGCACGACCGCAATTCAAGAGCTTGTGAGTGCCGATACTCGAAGTGAAGGTCTCACGTCTGCTTTGGGTGGAAAGCTGCCGCTTCACCGTCTGGGGGGAAGCAGCCGAATAAGCCGGTTGATCATCCATCCGAGCAGAGCCGCGCCCGTTGCGACTGCCCCGAACCCGATGAGGAGAGAGCCGAGGCCGCTGCCGGTCCCGCATCGCGCCGCCGGGTCGGCACACACAAGACTGTCACCTACGAAGATGGCCACAAACCAAACGAGGGTAAGTGGCACGGCAAGCGCACAGGCGATGAGCACGCCCCAATTCCTCTCCGTGCGCGGACGATAGGTCATGTGCTTGGAATGAGTCTCCGAACTAGGCTGCCGAAGCAGCCAGATCGCGGGACTGGCCCCGCTTGAACAGATAGAAGAATAGCGCTGTCATGACAGAGCACGCCAAGAGGTCGAGCCCGCCGTCGGTCAGGTACATGCCCGTCAGGCCGCAGGCGCCATACGCCTGCCCATCGAACCACTGCATGTAGGTGATCGGCGCACTCATCGCCGCGCATAGCACCGCAAACTGCGTCGATGCGACGGGATCGTTCTTGCTGATCGTCGACAGGATGAGCGCATTGCCGGTTGAGAGCGCCGCGGACTGCCAGATGTTCTGTGCAACGAATGCGGCGGTGTACACGAATGGCGTATGGGGCAGGGCGATCATCGAGACGGTCGACAGTCCGCCGACGAAACCGATGCCGAGATAGACTGAAAGCAGCGGAGCGCGACGGCTCAAGATCGGTACGCTGAGACTGCCAAGCACGCCCGCGACGGTGATTCCGAAACCGGCGATGGCCGCGATCAGCTTTTCCGACGCGCCATAGTCGGCGCCTAAGCCGCCGAGTGTGTTGGTGAGCGCGAATGACGCGCACGGGAGCACCAACAGCAGGAACATTCGCCGCACCTCCGTTCGACGCGGCAGCTGCAGCAGCTCGCGTCCGAAGCGGCCGAAGCTTTCGTGTAAGCGGCTGCGGTCACCGACCGGTGGGTGCACCCAAAAGATGATCGGCAGCGGCAGCAGGTTCATCGCGGCGAGGGTCGATGCCGCTACCCAAAGCGGCTGATGATGGACGAGCGCAATTCCCAAGATGGAGGTGATTCCGAACCCGCCGCTGTTCGCAATCGTGAACCATGCGCCGAGCTTCGCATCGTCGCCCTTGGGAAGGACAGAACCGAACCAGCCACCCACGGCGGCCTGGTTGAGATTGGCCGTGAGCAACGCGAGGAAAAGCCAGATGCCGAGCAATCCGACGTTCGAAAAACTCATGACCGCGACGAAGGTGACGATCGCCGCGAGAATCGACATTGCGATCGCGTAAGTGCGGCGCGTGAATTGAACGTCAAGAACCGGTGCGATCAGAAAAAAGCAGAAGGTTCCGACAAGACCGAGCGTCGTGACGTTCGCGATTGTCGTCTCCGGTACGTGCCGGGAGGCTAGAACCTGCGGAGCGATCAGCAGCCCAACCGCACCGGTAATACCTAGCGGCGCGTTGGTGAGTCCGAGCAACCATATCGGAAGATTGCGCCGCAAGAGCCACCTCCTGGATCGGGCGCACGCCTCAAACCCAATGGGCCCGTCTATCGAAGCGTAACACAAGCGTAATCGTCCGCAATGGGCGGTAAGATGACCCTGGAGTTCCTCGGCGGGGTGCAGACTTCCTCAGCTCTGCGGCGTGATCCTGTCGTTGATCTGGATGATCGGCTGAACGTCGGTGAAATTCCGGATGTCCCCGAGCACCTCGGGCGCATGTTCGCCCGTCAGCGCGGAGTGGAGCGCCTCGCTGGACTCGAAGTGAAGGATACCAATCGCGAAGTATGGGGGGTCTGACCCATCGGGCGCGGATTTGCCGAGCAGCGCTTCGCCGCTGACGAGCCCCGCCTCGGACCAACGGCGTCCGGCCAGCGGCAGGTGCTTGCTCTGATAATAATCGTAATCGAAGGTTGCTCCGGGCTCTCTCGGGTAAACGACGCTGAGCGTAGCCATTCGCTTGCTCCTTACAGTTGCAGCGAGCAGCGAGCTTATAGGCTCGGGGATTGTCTGCAATGGGGGGAAAGGTGCGGCCTCACTCTCCCGGCGTCACCAGGAACTGCTCGATTCGGCCATTGGCGCCGGGTTCGTAAAAGGTCGACAGCCGTAGAGACTTGCCGGGATATTTGATCGTGTAGCCCTGGATCACGAAGCCGCCGCGAAGCACCGGCGAACCCGTCGCCTCGAACGAGGTCGGCTCGCCGAGCGTGCCGAGGCTCGAGCCGTAATCGGCGATCGCCTGCGGCGTGAAATAGAAGTTGGCGTTGGCCGTCAGCTGCGAGCGATCGAGCTGACCATGACGAAGCTCGTCGTAGACAGCGCGGGCACGCGCGGCTTGCGCGACCTGAACCGGATCCTGCGGCGGCGGCGGAAGAATGACCTTCGCGATATCCCGCGCGATCCGCCCATAGGCGCCGCCGGCCCAGCTGTTGGTCAGCACCACCACCGCCGACTTCTGGTCGGGATAGACCGCGTTGGCGGAGAGGAAGCCGACCGCTTCGCCGGTGTGGGTGATCGCCCGCGGCGGCCCGGCGCGAACGGAGACGCCGAGACCATAACCGGTGTCCTTGCCGCCGTTGAGCTTCACCGGCGTTTCCTGCGCCTGCCAGTCGTCGGCGGGGACGAGCGAGCGGTTGATCCGCGCAATGTCCCATTTGGCGAGGTCGCTGGCGTTCATCGACAGCTCGCCTGCCGCATAGAGCCAGCCGGAGGCAGGCGGCGTCGCGACGCGGACCGGGCCCAGCGCGTAGCGGCCGTAGCCGCTCGGGAAGGCTGGCGTATAGGTCTTGTCCTGGTCGATGACGCTGCTCATTCCGAGCGGCTTGAAGATATGCTCCTGGAGGAACGTCATCAGCGGTTCGCCGCTGACCTTCTCCACGATCAAGCCTGCGACGACATAACCGGTGTTCGAATATTGCCACTGGTCGCCGGGCTGGAAGTCGAGCGGCTTCTTGGCCCAGCGGTCGACGATTGCCTGCGGCGTGGTCGGATGCGACATGGCCTCGAAGCTGTAGTCCTGCGGCCAGAAGTCCTGAATCCCGGACGTGTGCGAGAGGAGCTGGCGGATAGTGATCCTGTCGCCCTCGGTGATGCCCGGAAGATATTTGGACACATGATCGTCGAGGCTGAGCTTGCCCTCGTCCTCGAGGATCAGCAGCGCCATCGCCGTGAACTGCTTCGAGTTCGACGCGATCTGGAACGGGAGGCTCGGGTTTCCGGCTAGCTTGTCGCTCGCGCGGCCATAGGCCTTGTTGAGGACGATCTGGCCGTCACGAACGACCGCGACCTCGGCGCCGGGAACGCCGTCGGCGGCGAGGTTCTGGGTGACGATCGCATCGATTTTGCTGACCTCCGCAGGGGTGAGCGCTTGGGCGGAGATTTGAGACGCGACGAGCGCGACCAGCGCGAATGGGATTTTCAGCATGGCTGGGCACCCTAGCTGTGCTGGACAAGCTGTCGAGTCCTCTGCGAAAAGTGCCGCAAGTGATTGCGCAAGAGGGGGACTTTTAGATGGTTCCTGTGCTCATCGCGGCTGCATTGGCGGCCGATACCCCGCAACCCGCCAGCTTACAGGCGCTTTCCGGCCTCGCTGGGTGCTGGATGGCCTCCGCGCAGGTGCGCGGCAAGGACGCGCCCTCGGTCATTCGGGGCGAGTGGCATTTGGGCGGAAGGTACTTCATGCTCCACGTGCGCTCGGTCCCGCCGGCGGACCCTTACGAAGGCGCGATCGTTTACGGCGCAGGGGAGAAGGAAGGCGAGATCGGCTCTTTCTGGATGGATACCACCGGCGGGCTCTACGAGCCGTCGATGGGTCTCGGCGCGGTCGCGCCGGACGGCTTCAGCCTCGACTATCGCTTTCCTGACGCGGTCTACACCAACCGCTTCGAGCAGAAGGGCAAGGCCTGGCGCTGGACGATCATGGAGAAGCCGTTCGGCAAGCCCGAGACCTTATTCGCGCAATACGAGCTCGCGCCGGCGAGCTGCGCCGGAATGAAGTTCGATTTCTAGGAAACTCAGGCGGGGCTGTTGGGCGTGCTGACAGTACCTGCTCCGCTTTCCCCGCTGACACCGAGCGCGACCGCGATCACCGCGAACCACAGCAGGAACGGAAGCATTTCGCCGGTGAAAGCCGGCGCAACGCCCATCGGCGGTGGCGGCGGAGGCGGCGGGGCGGCGCCGACTGGCGCTGCCTCGCCGACCGGCAGGACGCATCCGCCGGCTCCTTGCGCCGCTGCCGCGGCAGCCGCTGAACCGCAGGCCGCCACTGCAGGACTCGAAGCGGGGCTGAGGGCCGTGAGTACCAACCAGGGGCTCGGAGCAGCAGCTTGCTGCACGGGCGCAGGCGTTGTGGCATTCGCTGCCGTCGAGGCTGCGAAAAGCGCGCTTGTCGCTAGGACCGAAGCAACTTTCATCAACGATGAGCGCATCTTTGTCACTCCTCTACCCCGACGATAAACGACTTATGGTCCAATTTCGACTTAAATCCGACCTGGATTCTGCGCAAGTGGGCGTTGACTGAAATCAATTTTGATAAGCGGCGGTACGGCAGTTCGGGTCACCAATGGGTTAAAGGGGCACGCCGAACAGGTCGTGTTCGTCGCTAACCTCAACGTGCACGGAAACGATGTCGCCCGGCTGGTGGTTCCCAGCATCGCGCAAGTGGACCTCGCCGTCGATCTCCGGCGCATCGGCCTTCGACCGGCCCGTCGCCCCGCCGCGTTCTTGGTCCACGGCGTCGATGAGTACATCAATCGTCGAACCGACTTTCGCCGCCAGCTTCTCGGCCGATATCCGCGCCGAGAGCGCCATTACCGCCTCGTAGCGCTCCTGCTTCACGTCCTCCGGCACCTGGTCGTCCATCGACGTCGCCGGAGCGCCTTCGACGGCTTCGAACTTGAACGCACCAACGCGGTCGAGCTGCGCTTCTTCGAGCCAGGCGAGCAGGTATGCGAAATCCTCTTCGGTCTCGCCGGGGAAGCCGACAACGAAAGTGGAGCGGATCGCAAGGTCCGGCACCTGCGCACGCCAGTTGCGAATGCGCTCGAGCACCTTCGCGTCGTTCGCCGGACGCCGCATCCGGCGGAGCACGTTGGGACTCGCATGCTGGAACGGGATGTCGAGGTAGGGGAGGACCAGCCCCTCCGCCATCAGCGGGACCACGTCGTTCACGTGCGGATAGGGATAGACGTAGTGTAGGCGAACCCACGCGCCGAGCTTGCCGAGCTCGCGCGAGAGGTCGGTCATGTGCGCGCGAACTTCCGATCCTTTCCACGGACGCGGCTGGTGGCGGATGTCGACGCCATAGGCTGACGTGTCCTGGCTGATCACCAGCAGCTCCCTGGTACCGGCGGCAACGAGCTTCTCGGCCTCGCGCAGGATCGCGTCGGGCCGCCGGCTGACCAAATCGCCACGAAGGTGCGGGATGATGCAGAAGGCGCAGCGGTGGTTGCAGCCCTCGGAGATCTTCAAATAGCTGTAGTGGCGCGGCGTCAGCTTGAGGCCGGCCTCCGGCACCAGGTCGATGAACGGCGAGGGAACCGGCGGAGCGGCGTCGTGGACCGCCGCGACGACCTCTTCATATTGCTGCGGGCCGGTGACGGCGAGCACGTCGGGGAAGCGATCGCGGATGACCTCGGCTTCCTTGCCCATGCAGCCGGTGACGACGACGCGGCCGTTCTCGGCGATGGCCTCGCCGATCGCCTCGAGGCTCTCCTCCTTTGCAGAATCGAGGAAGCCGCAGGTGTTGACCAACACCACGTCCGCGCCCGCATAATCGGGCGACATGTCGTAGCCGTCGGCGCGCAGCTTGGTCATGATCCGCTCGCTGTCGACCAAGGCCTTGGGACAGCCGAGCGATACCAGCCCGACGCGCGGGGGCTTGGGGAGTGTCGTGACGTTCATCGGAAGGGCCGCGCCAATATAGGAAGATTTCGGCGAAAACTAGGCGCTTAGCTTCGCTGGAGGAGTCCTCTGATTTTCTCCTACACAACAGATCACATCTACCTTCTGCGCGCTACTCAACGTTAAAGGACTCAAGCACAAACCGCGCATTTCCGTCGGCGTAAACGCCATGACCATAACCGGTCCCTCCGCCAAACGTGAAACCGACGCGATCCGCATTTTGCTTTGCTCTCGAAAAGTCGGTGGGGTTCGTGGCCGCAGTCATCGACACTACGGACGTCCACTTGCCATCAAGCGGCACGTCAATCGTGTACTCTCCAGGAACGATGGGGAGCGGAGTGGCAAACGTCGCCCACCAACGCATGCCATCAGTGTTCCAGTCGTCGCCCTTCTCCTGAAAATAAATTGTCGGTCCCATTGAAGGTGCGTCGGGCTGCGTGATGGGGTGAATGCCGATGCTCGTGTCGGCATCGATCCGATAGTGCATAACGATGTGCGTCTTGCCAGCGAGTGAGCCGTAACGGAAAGTCACGTAGTGAACTGATCCGGGATAGAGAGGGAAATCGAAACCCCAGCCCTGCTGTGGCGCGGTGTTTTGTGTCGGAGTGGTAGGAATACCAGACGAGTAATTCTGGCCGTTTATGATGGGACCAATCTCCCAATTTGAAGCAAGCATCGCATCGGGAGTTACCGTGCCAATTGGCGTAGGTGTCGGCGCCGGCGTCGAGGTCGGACCAGGAGCAGGCGTGGGTGTGCCGGCGTCAGGACCGGAAGCGCCCGCCTGAACTCCCGATCCCCCGCCTCCGCTGCCGCAAGCATTCAGCGCTAGTAACGTGCTCAATGCAACAATTACCCTAAATTGCTCGTTTTTGTGGATTCTGCCAGATGACTGTAGCATCCGGCAAACGTTACGAAGTACTTGATAGCTAATCGAAAGCTATCGAGACCGTTTTGCAGGAACACGTAAATCTACTGGTAAATATGATCCGATCGTAATCGATTCATATCCGTTCCGCATTGAACGGGCTGGGAGGAATTCGGATATTTGTCCATTTTGGTGGAATATAAATCCAGGCTGACTTGCATTTCACTTCAAAGATGAGTGATACGGGCTTTCGCGATGCTGCGGTTTGCCGTTGAGTTTGAGATTTGTATCTATGTTCGAGATGAACATACTTGTGAATCGAAAAATGTGCTTTTAAGCCAAAAGCAGCTCGGTCGACCGTATTAAACCTCGAGATTCTGAGGGGAAGCCGCGCCGTGTCCCGCCAAGACCAGCTCATCATTCCCGTAATCGATAGGGACGAAAGCGATCCCGACGCCGATGATATTCGGCTGCAAATCGATCTCAGACTCACGCTCGATGAGGTCTCGAGCGTCGAAGCGGAAATTCTTCGACAACACAATGACGATCAACCGACCCGTGGGCAGCTATGTCAACTCGCCTGTAAAATCTACGATGCTCGCAGAACTCGGGATCGCATTTTATCAGATCATCTCTTCGGCGAGCCCGCATGGGACATGCTTTTGGCACTTTATTGTCTGCCATCGAGAGGCGAAATGCTCCGACCTACAGCACTGAGTCATGCAGCT
>JAICSX010000059.1 GCA_025936675.1 Sphingomonas sp. | reverse complement strand
GCCGAAGCCGTCGCGGCGACCGGCAAGCCGATGGTCGTGGTCCTGAAGCATGGTCGCGCGCTCGCGCTCGAAGGCGCCGTCGCGGATGCGCCGGCGATCCTCGCGACATGGTTCCTCGGTACCGAGACCGGCAATGCCATCGCCGACGTGCTGTTCGGCGCTTATGGTCCGTCCGGCCGCCTGCCCGCGAGCTTCCCGTGGAAATCCGGCCAGGAGCCTTATTATTATGCGCACAAGCCGACCGGGCGGCCCAACCCGCCCGGCGAGCTCCAGCCCTACAAGGCGCATTTCCGCGGCATTCCGAACAGCGCCCGTTTCCCGTTCGGCCACGGGCTCACCTACGGCAGGATCGAGTATAGCGGCTTTGCCCTGAGCAGCCCGACGATGCCGGCGAACGGCTCGATCCAGATCGCGGCGACGATCACCAATCGCGGGAGCCGCGCCGCCGAGGAAGTCGCGCAGCTGTACATCCACGACCGCGTCGCGAGCGTCACCCAGCCCGTCCGGGAGCTCAAAGCGTTCCGCAAGGTCGCGCTCGCGCCCGGCCAATCGCAGGTGGTGCGCTTTACGCTCAGTCCGTCCGACCTCGCCTTCTACGGGCTGCAGGACCGGCCCACCGTCGAGCCGGGCACGTTCGACGTATGGATCGCGCCATCCGCGCAAGCCGAGGGCGTGCACGGGAGCTTCGACCTCGTCGCCTAGCCCGCGGCTCCGGCGATCTCCGGCGCCTGGCTGGGGCGGCGGCCCAGCGGGTTCCACAGCATCGCCATGCATGACAAGGCCAGGAACACCAGCGGCGTCACGGCAATGGTCATCCGCATGCCCGCCAGCGTTGCCGCGCTCTGCCGCACGTTCGCGACATAGCCGGCGGAATCGAATCCCCACCCGAGGATGGCCGTGGCGATGCCGATCGCGATCCGCTGAAGCAGCGCGGCGACTCCGAACACGGTTCCTTCGACGTGCAGACCCGTCGCGCGTTCGCCATATTCGATCGTGTTCGGAAGCATCGCCCAGAACACGAAATAGACGCCGACCGCCATCACCTGCATGCCGACCAGGAAGACCTGCATCGCGCCTGCTCCGTCGACCTTGACGCCCATGAAGATCAGCAGGCCCACGATGCCGAACCCGACGGCGATCAGCCACAGCGCTCGAAGGCCGACGAACCGTCCAAGCAGCATCCACAGAGGGATCGCGATGCCGCCGACGAGGCCCATCCACGCGAGCGCGACCTCGCCGGCATGCGCAACCTCCAGCACATATTTGAAATAATAGAGCACCGACTTGCTGAGCACGGTCATGGCGACGATCACCGCCATCATCGCGGCGTTGAGAGCCACGAACGCCGCGTTGCGCGAGAGGCTCACAAGCGCAGCCTTGATGCTCGCCGGGACCGGACGGCGGGCCTCCGCGGCCTCGCGATAGCTCGCGCCGACCACGATCAGGATCGCCGCGGCTATCAGGGCGAAGAGCATCGCCGCGCCGAAATAGGCCTGCGCTGCGCTGCCTCCGGTCAGCCAGTGCCCCACCGGGATCGTGCCGAGCGCGACGAACACCGCGGCCCCGGTGCCGGACAGCATCCTGAGGCCGGCAACGAACGCGCGATCGCGCGGATCGGGGCTGATCCGCGCCGACATCGCGAGATAGGGCACGTTGACCGCTGCATAGGCAGTGCGGAACAACAGGTGCGCGACGAAGACCCAGGCGATCGCCCAGGCGCCGGTCACTGGCGGGGGCATGTAGGTCAGGACGAAGGTGAGCCCGAGCGGCACCGCTCCAGCAACCAGCAACGGTCCGTAGCGGAAGCGGCTGTGCTCGCGGTCGACCAGCACGCCGGCGATGAAATTGGCGATGCCGTCCCACACCGACGCGACCATGTAGGTCGTCGCCGCGACCCCGATCGAGATCTCCAGCGCGTCCGTATAGTAGAACAGCAGGAAGAGCATGATGCTCTGCCAGTAAAGATTGAACGCGAAGTCCCCGAAAGCGAAGAGCGCCAGCCGAGGCCTCGACACGCGCACCGGGGAACCATCGGTCCCGCGCAGGGTCGTTCGGAAGGTGTATTTCATCGACCTACGGCTAGTCCGCGAAAGCAGGTCCTTCAACGCCATGCAAACGTCGCCAAGTCAGGCATGAGCAGCGACGGATCGACGCTTATGCCAGCTTGCTCTCGAATGCTGGCGGTGGGCGCAGTCACTGAACAACAATTCTCTCGATCGCAGCCACGAAGGTTGCTGTCGATCGCGAGGTCGACGCGCCCGGTCTCGCAAACGATGCTCTTGGTCCAGCATGAAGCGGATGGCCCAGATCTCCTTCGGGCTTGAGCGGTCGCTTAGCGCCGAGCTTTCGTCCTGAGTTCCAGGAACGCTCTTGCTCGACAGGGTCGTATGACGAATGTCCCATGACGTTCTCCGTGGCCAGAATGGCCTCCGCGGAAACGGACTAGGTACAAGCTTTGGCCGATACCGGTCCGTCTGCTTACGGCGGCTGTCGACCCATTTCAGAGCGCAGGAATTCCGCTGCGGATGTCTCTTCGGTACCGCTCGGTCTGGCCGACAGGGGGGGCTTGGCGGTCGCAAGCTATTGGCCCATGATGAAGCGCCGATGATCCGTCGATCAAAGGGGGCGAGGCAGTGAACGCAACGGCGGCGTTTCCTCTTCAAGTTGCTGGATTGACGATCGATCCGGTCCGTCGCCGAATTGCAGGCCCGGGTGGCGAGACCGCCGTGGAGCCCATGGTCATGCGGCTCTTCGAACAACTACTCGATCGACAGGGAGAGGTGCTTTCGCGTCGGGAGTTGTTCGACAGCCTTTGGGGCAAGGCCCAGGTCGGCGACGATAGCCTTAACCGGCTGGTCGCCAGCCTTCGCAAAGCGCTCGAATGTACCAGCAGCGGCACTGTGGTGATCGAGACGGTACCCCGGGCAGGATACCGGCTCATCGTCGATCCGGACAACGCCAAAGCCAACTCCCTGGTCTCCCGCCGAACGGCGTTGGCCGGGGGCGCTTCCTTGCTGGTGGCACTTGGCGGTGCCGCGCTCTGGCGTGCGGGGACGGATGCGCAGGCTTCGGACGCGCGGCGTCTTACCGACCGGGGTGACATCCTTCTGCGTGATTCCGTCCCGCTTGAGGCCGGAGTTGCGCTCGCCCCATTGCGAGCTTCGCTCAAAATCCATCCGAACGATCCAAAGACGCTGGGACTACTCGCACTGACCGAAGAAACCCGGGCGTACAATGGTGGGGCAAGCAACCCTGGCGAGACGCTGCTCGATGCGGAACAGGCAGCGCGATCTGCCCTGGTTCGCGATCCGAACGAACCGCATGCTCGCCTCGCGATGATCGACATGAAGTCGGGCAGTCTCGACTGGGCTCAGATCGAGGATCAGCTGGAGGCCGTGCGAGCGTTGGCGCCGACAAACGTACATATACTCGGAAGCCTCGCAACCTTGCTTCAGGGGCTGGGGCGGACCTCCAGGTCGTGGCTCTACAATGAGAGAGCCGCGGCGCTCGCCCCGGCTTCGCCGACGCCGCAGTGGAGGCGCGCCCTGCGGCTGTGGACCGCCGGCCGCACCGGGGAAGCGCTCACCTTGAGCGAACGCTTGCTGCCGCTGTGGCCGACGCATGCATTCGTGTGGAACGCGCGGTTCATGATCCTTGCCTTTAGCGGCCGGGCCGGCGCAGCCATGGCGATGCTTCGCAATCCGGTTGCCCCTGCTCGCAACTCGCTCCCTGCCCGCATCGATCAATGGCAACCAACACTCGAAGCCTTCACCAGCCCCACCGCGGCGAAAGTCGCGGCGGCCAGAGAAGCCAATTTGAAGGCGGCGCGGCTCAATCCCGGCCAGGCTGCGTACGCAGCAATGGCACTCACCCAGCTTGGGGAGATCGACTCAGCCTTCGACGTCATCGACGGACTGTTGCTGAGCAAGGGGCCTTTGGTGGCGGACCGGCCGATCGTGCCCCGCAACTTCGTCGCAAATTCCGCGAGCTGGTGCCGCACCCATTGGCTGTTCATGCCACCCCTTGCGGCTGTCCGTGCTGACCCGCGATTCAGCGCGACATGCGAGGAACTCGGGCTAGCGTCTTACTGGCGGCAACGGGGCGTTGGTCCAGATACCAGTATTTCGGCCTAGGCAGTCGGTAGCCACTCTGATCAGGCAATGATCGGCAGATCATCGGCACATCATCATCGCATACACGACTTGGTTGGTCCTACGCGGGCCCCTCGGTTTTGCGAGGGAGCAAAGTCATGCGCGTCCAACATCTTCGGTGCCTGCTCGTCGGTGCAACAGCGATAGCGCTCTCGGCGTGCGGGGGCGGGGGCGGAGGCGTGGAGTCTACGCCGTTTGTGCCGGCGCCGCCTCCTCCACCTCCGCCGCCTCCGCCGCCTCCGGATACAGCCGCGTCGGTCAATATTTTCCCCAGCCCGACGCCGGGTGAATATGCGTCCGTTGGCGCTTCGATTGCGGGGACGGGTGGGAACCTCGACGAGTACGACCAGCCGACGATGTTCGACACCGTCTCGTCTGCAGATTCGGACCAGCCTCACATACGATATACGGCGGCCGGCTATTATGAGATAAAAATGCCCGGTTCCGACTGGGACAAGCTGATTTTCTACAAGGGGTCGGTCCCGGACGACCCAGCGGATTTCAATTATTTCCAGCCCGCGTCAGTCGCCGAGAATCTTGGCTATCTGTTGACCGACCAGGCTCGCAAGCAGGGCTATTCCTATTCAGAGTTGGCTGCCTGGGGCTCAGACGCTGCCGGCCGCTGGGGTTGGGTCGCGTTCGGATCACCGACCGCGCCGCAGAACGTTCCCACTACGGGTCACGCGGACTTTGCCGGATTTGCTACAGGCTCCACTGACATCATGACATCCGACACCTTTTACGGCGGCTATGTCCCGCTTGGGGTCGGCGGTGATGTCCAACTGTCGTTCGATTTTGCGGCGGGCTCGCTTACCGGCTCAATGAGCCTGTCCTTGCCCGACGGTATGCAGTCCCTCCCGCTGGGCACATACGCTTTCAAGGACACGGTTTTTTCGGTCGGCAGTCCGACCTATTCGGGCAAGTTCGACACGAACGTGGACGGCGACAACTTCTTCCTCGGCCGGTTCACGGGTCCCGGCGCCGAGGAAACGATTGGCGCCTGGGCACTGCCCTTCGTCTTCGCGACGAGCGGCGAAACTCTGCAGGCGGACAACAAGGTTCATCAAGCGTTCGGCGCGTGGATTGCCAAGCGCGGCAACTAACCAAGAACCATGCTGTCGACTGCCCTCCTGCTGGCGGCGTCTTCTCTCCCAGGCGCCGCCGCCTCCCCAGTGCAGGCGACGCGGACACTGAGGCTGACTCCTGCCGAGATGTTCCGCCTGGCGGAGATTGCGACGGCCAAAGGCGATATGGTGACCGTCCGCGCCGTCTATGCTGCGCTGGAGAAGAACCCGGATCCCGATATCCGCTCGGAAGCACGGTTCCTGCATGCCGAGCTGCTCATTCAGGAAAAGCGCAATCGCGACGCGGCGCTGCTTCTGCGGCGCATCCTTGACGACAAGCCGGACGCGACGACGGTTCGCCTCGAACTCGCGCACCTGCTGCAGGTGATGGGGGATTCCACTGCCGCGCTTCGTGAGCTTCGGGCGGCCCAGGCGGAGGGATTGCCGCCGGCGGTCGCCAGATTGGTCGACCGATATTCCGAGGCTCTGAGGGCGTCCCGGCCGGTCGGCGCCAGCTTCGAGCTTGCTTTGGCGCCTGACAGCAACATCAACCACGCCACGCGGTCCGATACGCTTGGAACGATCTTCGGCGACTTCGACATCGACCACGCAAGCAAAGCGAGGTCCGGTCTTGGCCTGTCACTCCGGGGCCAGGCCTTCCGGCGGTTCGCGCTGCGCAATGGAGACACTAGCTTCCTCGCCCGAGTCAGCGGCTTTGGGGATCTTTACGGGAAGAGCGACTTCAACGATGTCGCTCTGGATTTCGCAGCCGGGCCGGAACTTCGCGTCGGGCGCAACCAGCTCAACCTGGAGGTTGGCGTCACCCAGCGCTGGTATGGGCAAAAGCCCTTCAGTCGATCGGCACGCGCGGCTGTGACCTGGATCCGACCCTTGGGCAGCCGCACCCAGCTTAGGGTCAATTCGAGCGCCTCCCTGATCGACAATCAATTGAACGACCTTCAGGACGGCAAGGGCTATTCCGGGCAGGTGAGCGTCGAGCGGGCACTATCGACGACTACGGGCGCAGCGCTCAACCTGGGACTGGATCGCCAGAGCCTCAAGGACCCGGGCTATTCGACCAGTGGCTGGAGAGCAAGCGTGCTCGGATGGAAGGATGTAGGCCGCGCCACGCTGACTGCCAGCGCCGAGATAGGGCGCCTCAATGCCGACGACCGCCTGATGTTATTCCCGGACAAGCGGCGCGACCGCTATTCGCGCCTGACGCTCGGAGCCACGTTCAGGCAACTGACCTTCCGTGGATTTTCGCCGGTCGCCCGCTTCACCATCGAGCGCAATCGCAGCACCATCGAGTTCTACGACTACAAGCGGACACGGACCGAATTTGCATTGGTCAGGGCCTTTTGATCTCCCGAGGCCCATCGAAGACAACCGCCGCTCGATCCAGGCGGCGAGCGCCGAGCAGCGAAGCCGGGGACCGCCTCAGGTCAAGATTCGCGCGCAACGTCCGGCTCCTGCGTCGCAAGAGGCAGATGACTCAGGAGCAACTGGCCTCTGCCGCTGGAATATGCCGAACGTTCCTCAATCAGCTTGAACGCGGCCGCCACAGCGCCACGCTCGAAACGATCGGTACCCTGGCCGAAGCCTTGGACGTGCCGCCGGAAAGATTGATGCTGGCCGAAACGGCGTAGCCCGCAGATTTCTCTTTGAACGCCGGCGCCATCGCGAATGGCATTTGGCGGTGCCGCCAGTCAGGAAGCAACTATTCTCTGCCCGACACCAACTACTCACCGCCCTCCAGCGGCTGGCGAGGAGAGAATCCGAGCAATGTTCGTTGAAGTGCCCAGTCCATAGGCAGGTGGGCTTTGACGAGTTTTTGGCGCGTGAGACCGCCGGGCTGAGTGCCGTCCAGAATCGAGGAAATAATATCCGGCGCAAGGTAGTTGAGCCGCAGAACGCGCGCGAAACGCCATGGCGAGAGCCTCGACGCGCTGGCAAGCTCCGGAATGCTGAGCTCGCGCCGCTGATCAACTAACGCTTGCAACTTTCTGGCTTCGGATATCAGCCGCTGGAGACCCGGCGACGGATTCGTTGGGGTGTTGGGCGGCTTTGGCTCGATTGGCATCAGTAAATGCCGGTCATAGCGTATCGACGACGCAGGCACATCAATCAGCTCGGTCCGCGAGTGCGGCCAAGTGTCAAGGCGAGCCTTGAACAGGCCAACGCCGTCCCAGGCGATGAAGCGTTCCAGCTCATTGCATCGGACAATAATTTTCACTCGTTCAAGAGATAATTCGATGCGTTCAATGAGTGCGCGGAGGATCAGCCGGAGTCTATCTCTCGGTACATGATTGAGGCGCTTGCCTGCTGCGTTGGATTTGGAGGCGAGTCTCTCGAACTCCTGCCCGTGTCTGCCACAAGACATGAGCATCGATCGCACGCGCTCAGCGTCGGAGAGAAAGGTACTGATCGCGGTTGTGACAAGCTCCTCCACTTCGTCTGCAGGCGCACGCATCCGCTTCAGTTGCCTGCGTTTGCCCCATGCGCTCTGGCACGAAACGTAAGTTCGAGAACGTCTGATCGAACTTCCTTCGATGAGAGTCACTCTGACGCTCATCGGACGACCGAAGCAGTCGAAGAGAAGGTCCGTCAGTATGTGATCGGCGTTGCGACCGGCCTTCTTTGAGGCATGCGCCGATCGGATCGCCTGCACTCGATCGAAGATGTTCCGTGCGATGATAGGCGCGTGGAGGCCGACATACGTGTCTTTGCCATGGCGGATATCGCCTACATAGATCGGGTTGCCCAATATGTGATTGATCAGCGATTTGGTTAGCGGACCGCCGCCGCTGAAGTGGCCTGCTCGTGTTCGCCACCGCTTGCTGCTCATCCCGCTGTCGCGAGCCTCACGAAAGACCTGCGTCAGGTTTTGGACTTCGACATAGCGTTCGAAGATCCATTTCACCCGCTCTGCTTCGTCCGGATTTACGTGGAGCCTCCGGCGACTGAGATCGTACCCGTATGGAGCTGGACCGCCGGCCCAGCGTCCCGATTGCTTGCACGCGCGAACGCGGTCGCGAAGCCGGTCCGAAAGCATTTCACGCTCGAACTGCGCGAACGTGAGAAGGATGTTGAGGACAAGTCGTCCCATGCTGTCAGCCGTGTCGAAGTTCTGCGTGATCGAGACGAACACCACACCGTATCGTTCGAAGAAGTCGGCGAGGCGGACGAAATCGAGGAGGGTCCGCGTGAGCCGGTCGATCTTGTAGACGAGAACGACGTCGACCAGACCGCTCTCAATGTCGCCAAGTAACTGCTGCAGCATGGGCCGAGCCAGCGTCGAGCCGGACTCGCCACCATCATCGTAATGCTTGGCAAGCGCCTGCCATCCCTTGTGTGCCTGGCTCGTCGTGTAGGCGGAGCAAATTGCTCGCTGGGCTTCCAGCGTATTGAAGTCCCGCTCGAGGCCAAGTTGAACGCTTTTTCGCGTGTAAATGGCGCAACGCTTAATGGCGAGATTGCTGTGGTGGGGTTTTGGCATCTCTGCTCTCCGGGCATCCCCGGCAGGCGGCCAATACGACACTGGCAATTCGGATGCCACGCAGCTGGGTCAAGCGACGCCGAATCTCACATCAAGCGGATCAAGGCTAAACCGGCGAGGAGGGCGAGCCCCCCGAGGACCGTCCCCGCCAAGGAGATCATGCCCATCACTTCCAACCGGCTCATGAGTCATACCAGCGCCGACCCTGCGACCTCCCCGATTATCACTCCAACCACCAGCAGCTGCAAGCAGTCTCGCGACCAGCCTCAGCAACATCCTGGACCCGTCGCGTTTGCGATCGCACCAATCGCTCCGAAGTGTCCAAAAGCACGGCCGCGGTTCCGGTCAAACTCGGTGGTGACGGGCCTTGAGGTGATGGGCGGAGCGATGACGATGCGCGGACGCGTGATGATGGACATGATCTCGACGAAGCTCGGCCGTTTCGAGATCCTGCATGATCATGGTCCTGCAGCTGCTGTGTCGGACGATCTGCCTGTAGCTCATGCGGTGACACTGGCGCACTGTGCGCTTCGAAAAGTGCTCATGCGCGTGGTGATGCGCCTTACGTTGGTGATGCGCTGCCGTGCGGTGATGCATCTTGGCATCACGATGTGATTTGCGGCGCTGATGCGCGCGCGTGCCCGCATGATAATTGGGGTCGTGCTCCCTTGGTGCTCTGGCAGGGTAGTGCGGGAACGGAGGCGGCAGCTCGGTCGAGCCTCGCGGCAGGGGCGGAGGAAGCTCGGGGGCGGGCGGCGGTGACGGCTGCTGCGTCGGCGCAGCCGGCTCGTCGGGGATGGTCTGCTGCGCGGCGAGTGGCCAACCCAGCACCGCCGCCGCCAGCGCTACGCACATGAGCGTGGCACGACCCATGATTTTCTCCACTTGTGGCTGCCGTTCGGGTGCGCAAATCTGCGCGTCACACAATAGCGCCGCTCGAGAAGGGGGGCACAGCCGCCGCGCGCGAATTCAGCCGAGCAGATGCACGCCCTGTCCCGTCGCGCCGCGGCGGCGCTGCGAACGTTTTCTGCGGGCGAAAACGGACAATGGCCTCGAGCCATGCCCGCGGCAGTTCAGTTGGAAAGCAGACGAGAGGAGCGGACGCCTTTGGGGGGCGGTCAGGAATGGGTTCTCGCCGAATCGCCGCTGCGCAGCACCGCAACCGCTGCTCTGAGGTTTTGGCCAGAGGCGGCGAGAAGAGCGCTCGCCTCCGAAGCGCTCACCCCCATGGCCACCAGTGTCGCAACCTTGATGTCGTTGTGCGCGGCATCCAGCGCGGCCGCCGCGCCATCCGGCTCAACGCCGCTTATTTCCGCGACGATTGCGACGGCGCGAGTGCGCAGCTTGTGATTGGACACACGCATGTCGACCATCAGACCCTGGTATACGCGTCCGAGCCTGAGCATGATCGCGGTCGAGAGCAGGTTGAGTGCGATCTTCTGCGCGGTTCCGGCCTTCATCCTGGTCGAACCGGACACCACCTCGGCTCCGGTATCGAGAAGGATTGGATGCTCGGCTGCAAGGAGGAGCGGAGCGCCCGAATTGCTTGCGATCGCCACG
>JAICSX010000067.1 GCA_025936675.1 Sphingomonas sp. | reverse complement strand
TCTGGAACACGGTCAGCTTCTCGCGCGGGCTGTTCGGGCGGCCTAGGAACGACGCCTACATCGAAGACATCCTCAAGCGCCTCTCATTGTTGGACAAGCGCAAGTCGGAGATGCGGTTCTTGTCCGGCGGCATGAAGCGCCGAGCGATGATCGCCAAGGCATTGAGCCACGAGCCGGCGATCCTGTTCCTCGACGAGCCCACCGCGGGCGTGGACGTCGAGCTCCGCCGCGACATGTGGGACCTGGTGCGCAAGCTCCGCGCCGACGGGACGACAATAATTCTGACGACACATTACATAGAGGAAGCCGAGGAAATGGCCGACCGGGTCGGCGTGATCAGCAAGGGCGAGCTGATCGCGGTCGACGAGAAGCGCGACCTGAT
This sequence comes from Sphingomonas sp., assembly GCA_025936675.1. Next base: position 7,909 of record JAICSX010000067.1, on the reverse strand, counting down.
GGCCAAGATGGGCAAGAAAACGCTCGACATCGTTCTTGCCGAGCCGCTCGGAGCCGTTCCGAACGGGTTATCGGACTGGAGCGTGGAGCTCAACGACAACGGACACCTGCTCACATATCAGTTCGACAGTCATGCCGAACGGACAGGAATTGCCTCGCTGATGCGGCGCCTAACCGACCTAGGTATCACCTACAAGGACCTCTCCACGCACCAATCGAGTCTCGAAGAGATCTTCGTCGAGCTGGTTCACGGAGGCGCCCAATGAACGGGCACGGCATTGCCGCCATCTACCGCTTCGAGATGGCGCGCTGGAAGCGGACACTGTGGCAGAGCCTGATCACCCCGGTAATCACGACCGCACTTTATTTCGTCGTGTTCGGCTGGGCACTCGGGAGCCGGATGACGACAATGGACGGGGTGAGCTTCGGCGCCTTCATCGTCCCTGGGCTGACGCTCTTAAGCGTCTTCATGCAATCGATCTTCAACGCGAGCTTCGGCATTTATTTTCCGAAGTTTACGGGAACGATCTACGAACTTCTTTCAGCGCCGATCTCGAGCTTCGAGGCGGTCCTCGCCTATGTCGGCGCGGCCGTGACGAAGTCCGTTATCCTGGCGCTGGTCACCATCGCGACGGCCACCCTGTTCGTCCCGGTCCACATCGATCACCCGATCGCCATGATCCTGTTCCTCGTCGGGATCAGCGCCGGCTTCTGCCTGTTCGGCTTCGCGATCGGCGTCTGGGCGCAGAATTTCGAGCAGCTTCAGATCATCCCGATGCTGATCATCACCCCGCTGACCTTCCTCGGCGGCGCCTTCTACTCAGTGAAGGCGTTGCATGACCCATTCCGGACGATCACGCTCTTCAACCCGGTCGTCCATGTGATCAGCGGCTTCCGCTGGAGTTTCTACTCGGTCGCGGACGTGCCGGTCTGGTCGAGCGTGCTCGTCACCGTTGCGATCATCGCCGGGTGCATGGCGGTGATCGCGTGGATGTTCCGGACCGGCTACCGCCTGAAGCAGTAATCAGGTCAGCTCTGGCGAGCGCGCGCCTTCACCCTGCTGGTTGGCTCGCTCGAACCCCTGCCCGTCGAGATTCTGAGCAACGAAATCCCAGTTGACGATGTTCGAGAGCACGCTCGACGCATAGCGGGGCCGCTCGTTGCGATAGTCGATGTAATAGGCATGCTCCCACACATCGAGCGTGAACAGCGGGACCATGCCCTCGTGCACGATGGGGGTGTCGGCGTCGTGCAGGGACGTGACACGCAACGAACCACGGTCCAACACCAGCCAGGCCCAGCCGCTCGCGAAATGGTTGACCGCTTCCTCGTGGAGCTTATCGAGCAACGCCTGGGGATTGCCGAAGCCATCCTCGATCAGCTTGGCGAGCTTGCCGTCCGGCTGCTGGCCGCCTGAGGGTGCGAGGCATTGCCAGAAGAAGCTGTGATTCCACAGCTGCGCGCTATTATTGAACAGCTTGTTGTTGCCGGCCTCCTTGGCGCGCCTGACGACCTGGAGCAGCGACGCTCCATTGAGGTTCTGATCGCCCTCGATCAGCTCATTGGTCTTGTTGACATACGCCTTGTGGTGCTTGCCCCAGTGATAATCGAGGGTTTCGGCCGACATGACGGGCGCGAGCGCGTCCTTGGCATAGGGCAGATCAGGCAGCTGGAAGGGCATGGTGGAGCAACTCCTTACGTTTTCAGGGGAATCTCTTCCCCGTCGCTAAGCCCCCGCCCGCGTCTTCCCCGACATGCTTGCGCAGTCGAAAATTTCAACCCAGAAACGACTGCGGAGCGCTGTTTTGCGCTGAAGCGCGGGGGATGCGGGGGCATTCGCGCGACTTTGAAGGGGGGAGCAGATGGCTAAGTTCTTCGCTAATTTGTGGCTCGTGCTGTTCGTCGGCCTGGCGCTGGCGGTCGTGATCATCCTGCTTCCAGATTCGACCTATGCGCCGAACCCGACAGGAGATCTCGTCAACGGCCTCCTCCAGTGGCTGCACGTCTTCTTCGGCATCACCTGGATCGGCCTGCTCTATTATTTCAACTTCGTGCAGACGCCGGTCATGCCGACCGTACCGGCGGAGCTGAAGCCCGGCGTGTCGAAATATATCGCGCCCAAGGCGCTCTTCTACTTCCGCTGGGGCGCGGCCTTCACGGTCCTGACCGGCCTGCTGCTCGCCTGGTCCTATGGCGAGCTGGTCCAGGCGCTGACGCTCCAGCCGTCAGCCCGGCTGATCGGGATCGGCATGTGGCTGGCGCTGATCATGGCCTTCAACGTCTGGGTGATCATCTGGCCGAACCAGAAGAAGGTGCTTGGTTTCGTCAGCGCGTACGACGCAGCCAAAGCGAAAGCGGCGGCGACCGCGGGAATCGCTTCACGGCTCAACACCTTGCTGTCGATCCCGATGCTGCTGTGCATGACCAACGCGCACTAGGCGCAACGAGGGAGCTTAACCCGCGGCTTCGGCGTCGAGGAGCTTGTGGCGCTTCAGCGCGTGCCGGAGCTGGTCGTAGCTAAGGCCCAGCGCCGCGGCCGTGGCCCGCTGGTTGAACCGGTTGCGGCGGAGCCCGTCCTGGAGCAGCTGGCGCTCATAATCCGAGACCGCGGTACGGAAGTCGTTTGTTGAAGGCGGTGCGGAGGAAGGCGCCGCTGCTGTCGGCGAAGGAGGGCCCTCCAGCCCTTCGGTAGCGGCAGCGAGGGCCGGAGCTGGGCTAGGCGCATCGACGCCGGTCGGCGCCCACGGTGAATGGAACGGATCGAAGTTGATCGCGTCGATCGGCCGCTCCGGATCCTCGTGCCTGTAGACGGCGCGCTCAACCACATTGCGCAGTTCCCGAACGTTGCCAGGCCAGGAGTAAGCTTCGAGCTCCGCGACCGCGCGCGCGGTGAATCCCGGCCAATTGGGCCAGTCGAGCTCGACCCCCATGCGCCGGCCGAAATGCTCGACCAGCAACGACACGTCGCCCTGGCGCGCGCGCAGTGGCGGCAAGGTGATGACCTCGAACGAGAGGCGATCCAGAAGATCCGCTCGAAACTTCCCCTTGTCGACCTGGGCAGGCAGATTCTCGTTCGTCGCCGCGACGATCCTGACGTCGACGCTGATCGGCTTGGATGCGCCAATGCGCGTGATCTCGCCATATTCGGTCGCTCTCAGCAGCCGGTCCTGCGCCGGCATGGACAGCGTTCCGAGCTCGTCCAGAAACAAGGTGCCGCCGTCAGCCTCCTCGAAGCGGCCATGTCGGGTCTTCGCCGCGCCGGTGAAGCTTCCGGCCTCGTGGCCGAACAGTTCGGCCTCGATGAGATTCTCGGGCAGTGCCGCGCAGTTCATGATAACCAGCGGACCTGACCAACGCGACGACAGATGGTGGAGACGCTCGGCGATCAATTCCTTGCCCGTTCCGCGTTCGCCGATCACGAGGACCGGCCGGTTGAGCGGCGCGGCACGGCTCGCCCGCTCGACGGCGTCGAGAAAGGCAAGGCTCTGGCCGATGAATTGGTCCGTCCGCTCCACGTGCTCTTTCAGTCGAAATCCGACCGACTGTTGGTGGCAAATCCCACCATTTGGCAAGGATTTTCACTCGCGAATCAGCCGTAAAAATGCTGGAATCGCCGATATTTGACGTTTCTTTGAAAGTGGCACGACTCTTGTATCGCAAGTAGCAAGTTTAGGGCCCTAGTCGGAGTGACTGAATGAGCATCTTTTCCCGAACACGGGACATCTTCGCTGCGAACATCACCGAGATGCTCGACCGGTCGGAAGACCCGGCGAAGATGATCCGCATGGTCATCCTGGAGATGGAAGAGACGTTGGTCGAGGTTCGTGCTTCGGCGGCGCGCTGCATCGCCGACGGCAAGGAGATGCGCCGCGCGCTTTCGCGCCTTGACGAGCTCCAGCGGAACTGGACCGAGAAGGCCGAGCTCGCGCTGAGCAAGGACCGCGAGGACCTCGCCAAGGCTGCCTTGATCGAACGCCAGAAGGCGGCCGATATGGGCGACGGCCTGCGCGAAGAGATCAAGGTCATCGACGATACGCTGAAGGGCTACGAGGGCGATATCGCCAAGCTCCAGGGCAAGTTGCGCGAGGCCCGCGCTCGGCAGAACGCGATTGCCGCGCGCTTCGAAAGCGCCGTCACCCGCGCCCGTGCCCGCGAGCTCCTGAACGGCAACCGGACCGAAGACGCGTTCAGCCGCTTCGAGGTACTGGAGCGGCGTGCCGACTTCGCTGAAGGCCGTGCCGACGCCCTCGGAATGAACGGGCCGAAGAGCCTCGAAGAAGAGATTGCGGAGCTGAAAGCTTCCGAATCCGTGGACAAGGAGCTCGAGGCAATGAAGGCCGCGCTCAAGGCAAAGGGGAATAATTGATGATGGAAGACGTGCTTCTTCCCGTTCTGATCGTCGGAATGCTGTTCGTCGGCCTGCCGTGGCTGATCTTCCACTATGTGACCAAGTGGAAGACCGCCGCGACGCTGACCACCGGCGACGAGAAATTGCTCGACGAGCTCCACGACGCCGCACGCCGGCTCGATGACAGGCTTTGCACGATCGAGCGCATCATGACGGCCGAGAATCCCAATTGGCGCCAGCAATGCCTGCCAGGCCGCGAGGACCGGCAGCGGCTCCTCGCGGACGGTGAGTGAGATGGCCTACGATCGTTATCCCGTCGAGCGCCGTTCGAACCAACCGCAGCCGCTGCAGGAAGAGCCGACTTATTATTCGGACCAACCGGCGAGCCGAACACGCTTCTACCGCGACAAGCGAAACGGCAAGCTGTTCGGAGTCTGCGCCGGCATCGCCGATTACACTGGCTTCGACGTCAGCCTCGTCCGGGTCTGCTTCCTCGCCGCCATGTTCATGAGCGGCGGCGGCGTCCTGCCCTTCTATTTCATCGCCGCCATGGTCACGCCGACCAAGCCGATGTCGCTGGAGCGCGCGGACAATGAGGAACAGCAGTTCTGGCAGGGCGTCCGCGCGTCACCGACGCGAGCAGCACGCGACATCCGCTCGCGGTTCAAGGACATCGACCGCCGGCTCGCCGATATCGAAAGCTACGTAACGACCGAGAACCGTTCGCTCGCTCGCGAGATCGAGCAACTTCGCTAGGATCGCTTCAAGGGGGAAATTCGAATGGATCCGCAACTCTCTCAAGTCATCGACCTGCTTCGCATCATCTTGCCGATGTCAGCCATCATCGTCGCCGTCGCGGTTGGCGGCTCGCTGCTCAACAACTGGCTCAAGATCAAGAACGGCTACCCATTGCAGAACTCGTGGGGAATGCCAATTCATCCCAAGCGCGACGAGGAATCGCTCGAACGGATCAAGCTGCTCACTAGTGAGAATGCGCAGCTCCGCGCCGAGCTCGGGTCGATCAAGGACCGGCTCGAGACTCTCGAGCGGATCGCGACGGATCAGCCGTCCAAGCTCGCGCGCGACATCGACGCGCTCACCATGGACAAGGGAGGCAACGCGTAATGGGACCTGGACCGGGCACTGTGTTTCTAGCGCTGATCGTCATCGGTCTTCCAACGATCATGATCATGATCATCGCGAACCGCTTCTTCAAATATCGTGAGAAGCGACTCGAAGTCGAAGCGATGAGCGCGGCCGAGAAAGCAGCCCAATATGCTTCGCGCAGCCATGAGCTCGAGGAGCGCGTCCGCGTGCTCGAGCAGATCGTCACCGACGGCGGGGCGCAGACGGCGGCTCAGATCGAGGCGTTGCGCGAAGGACCGCGAGTAAGTTCGCGCAAGCGAATCGCGGCGTCCGATCCCACGGCTTGATTCGAAACATCGCCGTCACGACATTTAAGATAGATCGCAGAAGCGAGGGAACGCAGGCACAATGAACCCCTTCGAGTTCGTACTCGCGTTGATCGTCGTGCTCATGGTGTCGCGAATCGTGATGCACAGAATGGGCATTGCACCCCGCTCGATGCGAGAGATGAGAGGCGATCCGCCCTTGCAAGATCCTGAGAATGACCGTTTGCGCGGCCAGGTGCAGCAGCTCCAAGAACGGATTCGCGTGCTCGAGCGCATCGTCACGGACCGCGGCGTCGAAACGGCTGCTCAAATTGAGGCGCTGCGGGACCGTGAATCTATCGAGGATGGAGACAAGATCCAATGAACCACGGCGAGCAGATGGTAGTGTGGATTGTTGCGATCGTCATGATCGCTTCGATCTTCAGGGCCAGGTTCGGCTATTACAGCCGGCATCGCCGCCGCGATGGCGAGCCGCTGCCACCACGCGACAATGCTGAGACGCTTCGCCTGCGCGACGAGGTGAAGGAGCTCAAAGAGCGGATCAAGGTGCTGGAGCGGATCACCGTCGATAAGGAAAACAGCCTCGCCAAGGAAATCGAGTCGCTCCGCGACAGCTAGCGTTGTAGGGGCTGGACCATGGCCGGCCTCCCTGCCCTTTCCGACATTCTCGAAGAATATCAGTTGGTAGAGGGCGAAGACCGCTACCGGCTGCTGATCGATCTCGGCCAGCAGCTCGAGCCGATGCCCGACGCGCTCAAGACCGATGCGACGAAAGTGCGCGGTTGCTCTGCCTCCGTGTGGGTTTATCCGGCGATCGAGGACAGACGACTGCACTTCCTTGCCGACAGCAATGCGGCGATCACCAAGGGCATCGTCGCTCTTGTTCTGTCAGCGGTTCAGGACAAGCCGGCCGCCGAGGTCGCGCTCATCGATGTCGCGCAATGCCTCGCGCCATTCGAGCTTTCCAAGCATCTCAGCTCTAATCGAACGCAGGGCGTCCCAAACATGATCGCGCTCGTGAAGCAAACCGCCGAACGCTACGCGACAGCCTCATAACAGCCGTTCCACTCGCCCCCAGCCGTGATAAGCTAATCTGAATTAGTGAGCACACGGGGGAACAGGGCATGGAAAGTGATTCGATCCGTGGGAGCGGCAACAACACGCTGGTCGATGTCTGGGTTGAAGGGAAGCTTCGGGCGATCAGCGTGACTCGTGAAGCGATCGAGACCTTTCTTGGATCAAAGCGTCCCGAAAGCATGTCCGAAGACGACCGCTGCGAGTTCGTCCGCACCCACCTCCCGCAAGTCGTCGCCGCGGTTCAGGTGAAGCTGCGCGGAAATGCGGGTGCCGGAATCATCGTCATCGAGGGCGGTCAGTTGGGAGCCTCGAGCGACAGGCGCTCGGGCGAGCGTCGTCAAAGCGACCGGCGAAAAACGAACAGCTCGGCCCTGCCCCATGGTGAAAGGCGTCGAGGTCAGCGCCGAAACGGCGATCGCCGACGAACCGGAAAATAGCGCGGCTCAGGCCGCTTTGCCGTTCTTTCGCTCTTCCGCCTTGCGCAACACGTCGTAGGCCGCCTGCACCTGCTTGAACCTCTTTGCCGCGTGCTCGTCTCCCGGATTGGCATCGGGATGCGTTTCCTTGACGAGCCGCCGGTGTGCAGCCTTGACGGCCGTGAAATCGGCATCGCTCTCGAGCTCGAGCGCGTCGAGCGCACGCATTTCATCACGCGTACGAGTCCCGTCGCCGGGACCTGCCCATTTCCACTGCGCCGACTGCTTGAACCGCTTCGCTCCGCGCTCCTCATCTGCTGCGCGACGAGCAGCCTCTTCGGGGCTCAGGCCCGCGAAATAGTTCCAGTTCCGGTTGTATTCAGCGGCATGCGCCTCGCAGAAATACCAGCGCTCCCGGCTGTGCGGAGCCTTCGGCGCCGGGCGGTCGCCGATCTCGCTGCAGCCTTCGCGATCGCACAAGCGAACCTTGGCCGCGTGGCGGCCCTTGTCGCCATACGAGCGCCAGCGCGGGAATCCCCAGTCGTCCGATCTCTTCTGCTTCGGCATTGTTGTCCTTCTAACGCGTCATTGCGAGGAGCGCAGCGACGAAGCAATCCAGTCGCTCCGTCTGGACTGCTTCGCTTCGCTCGCAATGAC
>JAICSX010000085.1 GCA_025936675.1 Sphingomonas sp. | reverse complement strand
TTTCGCGGGGACCGTCCGAACCTATGGCAACATCAGTCAAGGTTCGACGGTCAACACCTGTCCGGTCGGCAGCACCACATGCGCGCCGCCACCGCCACCGCCTCCTCCTCCACCGCCTCCGCCTCCGCCGCCGCCACCACCACCACCGCCTCCGCCTCCCCCGCCGCCCCCCCCACCCCTCCTCGCCCGCCGCCGCCTCCGCCTCCTCCTCCACCGCCGCCGCCTCCTCCGCCGCCGCCACCCCCGCCACCGCCACCTCCTCCACCGCCGCCGCCACCGCCTGCGCCGCCTCCGCCTGCGCCGCCACCGCCACCACCACCGCCGCTGCCGCCGCCGCCAGCGCCACCACCGGAGACGCAGGGATCGTCGTCGGTGCTCGGTCCAATCGAGCAGGTAGTCAGCGCGGTCGACATCACGCCGCCCGACCCGGTCGACCAGCAGCAGCAGCAAGAGCAATCCGACAAGAAATCGGGTAAGAGCGACAGCGACCAGTCCGACGTCGATGCGGCCCTTGGCCTCATCAGCACCGGTCCAGTTCAGCTGAACCCGCAGCTCGACCAACCAGTCACCAGCGGAAGCGATATCTTCAACGAAGGTCCTGGGACAACGAATTGATCGGAGCGTCAGATGGGCAAGACAGGATTAGCCATTATCGCCGCAGTCGCCGCGCTGAGCGGCGCCGCTCCCTCCTCGGCTGCAACGCCCCTCAGCGTGCGCGACAGCTGGCGCATCGGCAGTTCCGGGACGAGCTTCTGCTCGGCGCAGAGCCTCACCAGTGACAAGGCGCTCACCGGCATGTTCGACCTTGGCTATTCGATCACTTGCCGCGATGCGACGCTCGCCGTCGGCAAGATCTACAAGCTGCGCGACAATGGCTCGGCAGCTCAGCGAATTGCCGCGGACCGAGCCGATCGCGCAATCTGCTCCGGCACGCATAAAGCCAATCTCGCTGACCTTGGCGCGGTCGACGTCACCGAGTGCAAGCTCAAGGACGCGGACGTCGTCTACCGCGCCTACACGGTCCATCGCGGCCGTTTCGTCTACGCCGCTCAAGGCTTGGGCGGCTATGACAGCGCACTCCAGCTGGCGCTGAGGAGCCTCGTTGCCGACCAGGCGATTAAGGGCGAGATTTCGATCGCGACGACGGGCGCGGGCGACCCTGCCGCCTTTGCGCGAGTCCAGGCGGGGACACTTGCCCCCGACAAGGCGCTCGACGAAGCCTATCGCCGCAACAATTCGGGCAGCTACGCGGAAGCTGCCGAATTCTTCGCCGCGGCTAGCAGCGCGTCGTCGGAGGCCGCCTCGAGCCGTGCCGAAGCGCTGGTTAACGAAGCGCTGCAGCGGTCGAACCTCGGCCGCTACGCTGAGGCCGATTCGCTCTTTTCCAAGGCCGCCGAGCTCGTCGGGTCGGATCCGATCGTCGGCCGCCGGCTGCGCAACTATCGAGCGATCCACGACCTCAACCAGGGCGATCCGAAGGCGGCGCTTGCTGAGCTCGACAAGGCGCTTCCGAAAGCGTCGTCGGGCAACGCCAATGCTGCTGCCGCGGGGCTCGAAATCGACGACATGACCTCGAAGCGCCTGAACGCCGATTCCAAGTTCGGCCAGCAATTGGGTCAGCAGAGCGACGAGCTCCTGCCCGACGAGAAAGCGCAGATTCTCGACGGCCAGGCGTTGCAGCTCCGCGGCACCGCGCTCCGTCTCACCGGAGACAAAGCGGGCGCCAGAGACGCCCTTCGCAGGGCGGACGGCGTGCTGCTCTCGGTGAGGGGCGGTAAGGTCGCGTCGATCCTGTGGATGCGCGCACAAATCTTCGGCGATCTCGCCGCAACCGCGGAGGAAGAGGGCAATCGCGTCGAGGCGGAACGGCTCTACCGGCAAGCCGTCAATTTGCTCGAGGTAAACTATCCGGGTTCGGCGGTCCTGCTCAACTCGAAGGCGCGGCTCGCCGGCTATCTCGCGCGCAGCGGTCAGCTTGCGACGGCGGAGTCGATGTTCAGCGAGATCGTCCACTCGCAGCCGGACACGAGCAACCTGCCGCCGAGCTTCGCAAATGTTTTGAGGCCATACGTCGACCTGCTGCTCAAGAACGGCAATGATCCGAAATCGGATGCGGAGATTTTCGCCGCCAGCCAGCTGATGGTGAGGCCAGGCCTTGCACAGACGCAGGCGGTGCTCGCGCGCGAGCTAACCGGCGGCACCGACGAAGCGTCGCGACTCTTCCGCCAGTCGGTGACTCTCACTCGCCAGGTGGAGCGGGCCCGCATCGAGCTTGCGCGGCTGCAGGACCTCGCCAAGCCCAGTCCCGACGAGGCCGTCCGCGCGCGTGTGCTTCGCGCAGCGCTCGATACTTCCCAAAAGGAGCAGCTGACGACTCAGGCTGCGCTGTCGAGCTTCCCGCGCTTCCGGGCCGTCTCCAGTGACACGATCTCGCTCGCCGATCTCCAGAAGGTGCTGAAGCCAGGTGAGGCCTATTACCGCATGACCATTGTCGGCGATCGCGTCTACTCGATGCTGGTAACGCCGACGTCAGCGCGCGCGATCAGGCTCGACGCAACCGCGAAGCAACTCGACGACCAGGTGTCGGCGCTGCGGGAGACAATCTCGACGATCGAGAACGGGCAGCGGACGACCTACCCGTTCGATGTCGCTCTTTCGCACCAGCTCTACACCGAGCTATTCGGCCCGTTCGACGCCGACATCCACTCGGTGAAGCACCTCATCTTTGAGCCGGACGGCGCCATGCTTCGGCTCCCTGCCAACCTGCTGGTGATGGATCAGGCGTCCGTCGACGCCTACCAGCAGCGCGCCAAAGCGAGCGATCAGGCGGCGTACGACTTTCGCGGCGTGAAGTGGCTCGGCCGTGATCGCGACATCTCGACATCCGTCAGCCCGCGCTCGTTCGCGCAGCTGCGCAGCGCTCGCCCGTCGGCCGGCCGCAAGGAATATCTCGGGCTCGGGCAAAACACGCCGCCTGCGACGACGGCGCAGGGCATCGTCCCTGCAGCAGCCGATCGCGACTGCCTCCTGCCCCTGTCGTCCTGGTCGCATCCGATTTCCGCCAAGGAGCTGGAGACCGCCGGCTCGATCTTGAGGAAATTCGATCCCACTGGAGTCGACATCGTGACCGGCGACCAATTCACGGACACCGGTCTCGAGGCGCGCGGGGACCTCGATCAGTACCGGATCCTGCATTTCGCCACGCACGGCGTCGTTACGGCCCGCGCCGCGAAGTGCCCGGCGCAGCCAGCGCTCCTCACCAGCTTCGGGGGCAGCGGCTCGGACGGCCTCCTGACGTTCAAGGAGATCTTCGATCTTCACCTCGACGCCGATCTCGTGATCCTCTCCGCCTGCGATACGGCCGGCAAAGCGAGCGCGGTTGCGACACAGCAAGCGGGCCTGTCGACCGGCGGCGATGTCGCGCTCGATGGTCTCGTGCGTGCATTTGTGGGCGCCGGCGCTCGTCTGGTGATCGCCAGCCACTGGCCGGTCCCGGACGATTACAATGCGACTCAGCGGCTGATGACGGGCCTCTTCTCTGCGCCGCCCGGCACGCCGACGGTGACCGCGCTCCGCATGTCACAGCAGGCGCTGATGGACGACGTGAATACGTCGCATCCATTCTATTGGTCGGCGTTCGCCGCGGTTGGCGACGGCGAGATCCCGGTGATCAGGCCGCTAAGCTCCCCGCAGATCGCAGCAGCAGGAAAGTAAGAAGCGGAAATTACTGCCGCGGATTGTCGTCGACCGTGTCGCCCGGTGCAGGGTCGCCGCAACGGCACGTAGTCACTCGTCCCAGGCGATGCCGCGGCTGACTCGGCGTCGGCTCGGCAGCATCGCTGCTGCTCGCTTTCACCGTTTCGGCAGCCGCCAGCACGACAGCCTTGGCTGGTTCGGAATGCGGCTGGTCGGCTTGAGCAGCGGGCGCTTTCGCCGGCTCAGCATGGGCTGCGCCGGAAACTGTCAGGCAAGCTGCGATGGCAATCAGGCCCATGCGCATGTCTCATCTCCCGTGACCTCGATGCGAGGTTGAGTGAAACATCCTTCCGGGGGACCTTTGCTAAATGGTTAAAAGCATTGAAGGATTCGCGGAATCTGCGCACACGAGCCGAAAAACGGCTGTAGTTTCAATGATATAACAGCGCTCAATCGAACTGTCGTTGAACCGACCTTTCATTGACTTTTCATTAACGGAATGCCAGATCGGAACCCTTGGCTTTGGTCCAGGGGGCAACAAAATGGCGACTTCGCTTTCCACCAATAATCGCAGAATGATTCTGACCAGCGCAGCGGTTCTCGCTGTTGGTCTTGGTGCGTATGGTCTTGGCCGCGTTTATCCACCGTTGGGCCCGAGCTCGGGCACTGTTGCGCCAGCACAGCGCTACGTATCGAGCCAAGTCGGCGAAAATGACGTGACGCTCGGCGACACCTCGGTTCCGCAACTGATGCAGACCGACGCGTTCGAGGCGATGGTCAAGAATCCGGAATTCCGGAAGCTCGCACGCGACCCGAACTTTGGCGCGCTCGCAAAGAATCCATCCGCGCTCTCCGCGCTTGCGGCGAACGCCGATGCGTTCAAGTCGATCGCTGGCGATCCGCATGCAATGCAGATGCTCGCGCAATCCGCGCAGCAGTTAAGCAGGGGCGGTGCACTTGGCACGCAGGCGACAGAAGCGCTCGCGATGAATGCAGATGCGTTCAAGCTGCTCGCGGCTCAGCCGTTGGTTCTCGGAGTCATCGCAAATCACGCCGCGGCGTTCCAGATGCTCGCGAACCACCAGCCCGCACTGCGCGTGATCCTGCAAAACGGAGACGTCTTCGGGCGCTACGCGGACAATCTCCCGGCGTTCGAGCAAGCGGCTTCGCAAGCCAAGTCGAACGACGTCATGGCAGCCGAAGCGCAGGCCTTTCAGGAGCTGGCTGCCGATTCCGCCGCGATGAACGTCTTGAAGGGCGATCCGGGCTTCTTCGCTTCCCTCCGTGACAATGCGAAGGCGTTCGATCAGGTCGCCTCATCGGACGCCAACTTCAGATCGGCGTTCAACAAGAACGTGATCAATG
>JAICSX010000061.1 GCA_025936675.1 Sphingomonas sp. | reverse complement strand
GACAAATGGACCATCAGCCTGTGCGAGTTCCACCATCGCGAGCAGCACCGGATCGGCGAGCGCGCGTTCGAGGACAAGCACGGCGTAGACCTGGTCGCGCTCGCTGAGGAGTTTGCGAGGCGGTCGCCGTTCAGGGGGAAGCTCGAGCCGATGTCACGCGAATTCCGGACCAATGCCATTCGGACGAACAGACGCTCACGCAATTGACGCCTACAAAGGCGGAGGAGACTCCGACCTCGCGATTGTTACGGGGCCATGAGCCAGTTTCCTGTTATGAGGCGGGGTCTCCGATTTCAGGAGGCAGCTAGATGCGAAAACGACTTTGGGCCGGTCTCGACGTCGGCGTGGAGACCACGACAGTGTGCATTGTCAATGATTCTGGCGAGGTGGTTCACCAGGCAACCTGTCCCACCATTCTGAAAAGTGTCCATCGGGAGCTTGCCTGTTTGCGGCGCCTGAAGTTCGCGAGAGTTGCTCTGGAGGCGGCAACGGGCATGACTCTTGCTCGTGGATTGCGCCGACTCGGGTATGAGGTCGATATTTTTGAGCAGCGCCAGCTCGCCAAATTCCTCAGGCTTCGACGGAACAAAACGGACGAGGGAGATGCCGCTGGAATCGCCGAAGCCGGTCGCCTCGGAGCCGCGACTATCTCCAAAGTACATTTGAAAACATTGGAGTCTCAGCAGCTGCAATCGCGGTTGACGATTCGTCGGCACCTGATGCGGCAGCGTATCGCAGTTGCCAATATTCTGGGCCGTCAGCTGGAACAATATGGTGGACGCCTGAAGCGGACCGGGCCGCGTCTGTTTAGGTCCAATGCGCAAGCCGAGATTCGGAGGGTCTTCCCCAATGCGCCAAATGAGCTCAGACGAGAAATTTGCTACTTGGTCGATCACTGCCAGGAGCTCATCGATCACCAACGCACCGTCGATGCTGAGCTAAATCGGATTGCCATCGAAAGCAGCGTCTGTCGCCGGTTCATGGAAATCCCAGGCGTAGGTGCTTTGTGTGCTTTGACCTTCTACGCCGCGGTCAGTGACCCCTCTCGGTTTGCCCATTCAACAGATATCGGATCTTACCTGGGGTTGACGCCGACGGTCTGGCAATCCGGGCTAATGTACAAAGTGGGCAAAATATCCAAAATGGGAAACACAGCTGCGCGCACGATGCTGGTAACCGCAAGCCAGTCATTCCTCCGTTGGAGTGAGCCAGAGTCTGATCTGCGAGTTTGGGCCACGGCCATCGAACAGCGCCGCGGCCGCAGGAAGGCGGTGGTAGCGCTTGCCCGAAAGCTTGCAGTCACTATGCTCGCGATGTGGAAAAGTGGTGATGTTTATCGGCCTCGAAGACCGGCTCTCGTTTCAATGTGAGCTATTCGTGGTCGATCGGTCGAGATGGATCTCGCTCGTTGTCCTGAGCTCATCGAAGCTTGGCTCGGCAATTGAGACCATCTCGGCCACTCTTGAAAGCTGAATCTTCGCGGGGCGTGCGGCAGCTTTTATTGAGTCCCCGGGTTCCGTCGCTCGAAGCCGTTCGCTGCCGACGAAATGTGCGTTAGAGCCGTCTACCGCCAATTCCTGTTGCAGGGTAACGGGTTGGTGAGCGGTCGTGATTGGACGAATCGTGGGGAGTGGTCATTTGGGGACGCAGAGGAAGGGGATAATTTTAGCAGGTGGAAGTGGCACCCGACTTTATCCGGCCACATTGGCGGTATCAAAGCAGCTCCTCCCCGTCTTCGATAAACCCATGATCTACTATCCATTGGGTGTACTGATGCTCGCGGGCATTCGCGAGATACTCGTCATTTCGACGCCGTCGGATGTTCCACGCTTTGAGGCACTCCTCGGCGATGGTAGCGGCTTGGGCTTGAATTGCTCTTATGCGGCGCAGCCCGAACCCCGTGGGCTTGCCGACGCATTCAACGTCGGTCGACGGTTTCTAGGCGACAGCTCAGTCACGCTGATCCTCGGCGACAATATTTTTTACGGCGCCGGGCTCGTCGAGCTGGTGAAGCGAGCCGCGGCGCACGAGCAGGGAGCGACGATTTTCGCCTACAGGGTCGAGGACCCAGAGCGTTATGGGGTCATCGAGTTTGAGCAGGAGACCGGTCGGGGCTTGTCGATCGAGGAAAAGCCTGCTGACCCGAAATCCAATTGGGCAGTAACCGGTCTCTACTTCTACGATAACAACGTGGTCGACATTGCCGCAGGCCTCACGCCCTCTGCACGGGGCGAGCTCGAGATCACCGACGTGAACCGCGCCTATCTGGAGCGTGGGGAACTTCGAGTCGAGCAGCTCGGCCGCGGGTTCGCCTGGCTTGATACGGGCACGCACGACAGTCTTCACGACGCGGGATCATTCGTCCGCACGATCGAGAAAAGACAGGGGTTGAAGGTCATGTGCCTCGAAGAGATTGCGCTCGAGCTCGGTTATGTCACTCCCGCGCAGGTTCTGGAGCGCGCGAGCCATTTGGGCCGCACCGATTACGCCGAATATCTCCGCAGGCGCGTGGCGGAATATGAGCCTGCTTAATTGGCGCGAGCTCGATCTGCCCGGGCTCATCGAGATTGAACCAAGGCGCATACGTGATGAGCGTGGATTCTTCTCGGAAGTTTGGAGTCAGGCTTCGTTCGAAGAAGCCGGAGTGTTGACTGGCTTCGTTCAGGACAATGTCTCCCTCTCCATCGCCGCGGGCGTGTTGCGGGGCCTGCATTTCCAGACTGCTCCGGCTGCACAGGCGAAGCTCGTGCGAGTTTCGCGTGGATCGATCTTCGATGTCGCTGTTGACATCCGAAGATCCTCGCCGAGCTTCGGCCGTTGGGCTGGAATCGTGCTTTCGGCGCAAAAATGGAATCAGTTCTTCATTCCCGAGGGCTTCGCGCATGGGTTTGTGACACTCGAGCACAATAGCGAGGTGACCTACAAGGTTAGTGCCCCGTACAGCCCAGAGCACGACAGGTCGATCCGCTGGGATGATCCGGCGATTGGCATTGAGTGGCCTTTCGAGAGTGCGCCCATCCTCTCTACGAAAGACCGCGCAGCGCCGCTGCTCGCGCAAACTGAGACAGGCTTTTAGAGGTGGCCGCGATCGAGTCCGTCCTCGTAACGGGCGGCGCAGGATTCATCGGCAGCGCTCTTTGCAGGCGCCTCGTGCGGTCGGGCTATCGAGTCATCAATGTGGACAAGCTCACTTATGCCGCCGACCTTTCATCGTTGGAGGAAGTTGAGGACTCGAACTCCTACGAGTTCCACCAGGCGGACATCTGCGACGGCCCGGAGATGCTGCGGATACTTTTCGCCGAAAGGCCGGGCGCAATCATGCACCTTGCCGCCGAGACGCACGTCGACCGGTCAATTGACGGCCCCGGCCTGTTCGTCGAGACAAACGTAGCTGGAACCGTGGCGCTTCTGAACGCAGCACTCGAATACTGGCGGACCCTCCCGGAGAGAGATCGTGAGGCTTTCCGCTTCCACCATGTCTCGACCGATGAGGTTTTTGGCGATCTGCCCGTCGGCGAAGGTGTGTTCACCGAAGAGACTTGCTATGCGCCTTCTTCGCCGTATTCGGCATCGAAAGCCGCGTCGGATCACTTTGTCCGGGCATGGAATGCAACATACGGACTGCCGATCGTCCTTTCGAATTGCTCGAACAATTACGGACCGTTCCATTTCCCCGAAAAGTTGATTCCGCTCATCATTCTGAACGCGCTCGAGGGCCGCGAGCTTCCGGTTTATGGGGACGGGCAGAATGTTCGCGACTGGCTGTATGTGGACGACCATGCCGCCGCGCTGGAGCTTGTCATGAGCCGGGGCAGGATCGGCGAGAGCTATGTGATCGGCGGCCGATCGGAGCGGAATAATCTGACAGTAGTCCAAACTATTTGCGATCTGCTCGACATGAAGCGGCCGCTGGACGGTCAACGCAGCCGCCGCGACCTGATTCGCTTCGTTCCCGATCGACCCGGACACGACCGGCGATACGCCATCGACCCAACCAAAATTGAACGCGAGCTCGGCTGGCGCGCGACGGAAACGTTCGAGAGCGGCCTCGACCGGACCGTCGATTGGTTTCTTGAGAACGAATCCTGGTGGAGGCCAATCCGTGAGCGCAAATATGCCGGAGAGCGGCTCGGCGGCAGTTCGTGAAAATCTTGGTGACTGGGACGAACGGACAACTCGCGCGGAGTCTTGCCGAGCGCGGAGCTTCACAAAGTGACATAGAAGTCGTGGCGGTAGGACGACCTCGACTCGATCTCGCCGTGCGGGGCAGCGCAGCCGATGCAATCGAGGCCGTTCGACCGAACGTCGTAATCAACGCCGCCGCTTTTACGGCTGTCGACTTGGCGGAGGATCAGCCTGATCTTGCCATGGCGATCAACGCCGAAGGTGCGGCGGAGGTCGCGGCTGCAGCGGCCCGCATCGGAGCCGCCGTAGTCCAGATCTCTACCGACTATATATTCGATGGCCGAGCTAAAGGACCATATGTCGAAGACGCAGAGCCACGTCCGCTCAGCGTCTATGGGGTGAGCAAGTTCGCGGGAGAAGAGCGCGTGCGCGCCGCCAATTCGCGACATGTGATCGTCCGCACCGCGTGGCTTTACAGCGGTTTCGGCAAGAATTTCGTCAAGACGGTAGTGGCCGCAGCCGCGAAGCGGGATGTTCTCACCGTTGTCGAAGACCAAATTGGCAGTCCAACTGCGGCGCCCGACTTGGCGGACGGACTGCTCCAGATGGCCCGGAGTTGGCGAGAGTCGCCCCAACGCGGCATGGGCGAGATCTATCATCTTGCGGGAAGTGGCGAGACGAGCTGGTACAATCTCGCGGCTTTTGTCATGGAACAGTGCCGCAAGCACCGTCTCGCGTCCGCCGAAGTTCACCCGATCCGAACCGCTGATTGGCCAACTAGAGCGGTTCGCCCCGCGAACTCGATTCTGGACTCGGGCAAGTTCGCGCGCGACTTCGACTTCGTCATGCCAGATTGGCGCGCGTCGACTTCCCTTGTTGTTGATCGTCTCGCCGCTGAGCATCCGGCGGACCGATAGACGCCAAATGGCGTTGCCCGCGATAACGACTGGCATCATTGGCACGATCGCGCGCAAGCCGTGCTGCCGCCCAATGCTCAAGAAGTCGCAAACGGCCCGGCGGCGAAGCCGCCGCCGAGCCGCGACCGAGCATGGCCGTCCTACAAACTAAATCCCCTGTTCGGCGGCCTATCGTGACATTGCATGTTGCCGCCGCATCGTCCAGCGCAATCCCTGCCCGCATAAAATAGCGCTGCCGCAGTTCCCGTCGATATCTGGAAGGAGTCGAATACCACTACCAACCGCGCGGACTTAGCCCACGTCGTGAGTGCAGATTTCTGAAAGGCCGTTTCGAATTTCTGCCCATTATGGATATCGCGCTAGGCTGTCATTACCTCGCGTTGGAGCATAAGGTGTGTGCAATTCGGAATTTTGGAACGACTGTGTCTTCACATTCATCAATTAAACGCGCCTCCCACGACCTGCTGAACCTCAGCCGGGATGCGAGCAGGATCGCCAATGCTCTTGCGCAACTTTCGGGCGACGCTGTTGCCTTGTCGGAGCCGAAATCACCGGCGGCTGCCGAGGAGGCGCAAGTTTCGGTAGAGGCGGTAAGGGCCGTGATGCGCGCGCGGCAGGCGCGGGCGGAGCTTTTTCCACAAGAGCTATTCTCCGATCCCGGTTGGGACATTCTGCTTGACCTGTTTGAAGCTAGACTTGCGCATCGTCGGCTGGCGGTGTCGAGCGTATGCGTGGGGGCAGGCGTACCCACGACAACGGTCTTCCGCTGGCTTAGACTGCTGGAGCAGAAAGAGCTGATTGTCCGAACCGCTGACCCCGATGACGCGCGCCGGGTCTTTGTCGAGCTTTCGCCCCAAGGAGATTATGCGCTTCGCCGCTGGTTCGCGGAAAACCTAAGCGATGTCGGCCTGCGATGATGCCAATGAACGTGCTGCCGCTGCAGCATAGCTGGCCGTTGTGGGAGCAGGGGCGCCAGTTCGAGCTCGGATTCATTCTGAACTCGGCCATTACCGACGCGATCCCGCCGGTGGAGATCGGCGGTCTCGGCATCCATCACGCAGGCCTATGGGAATGTGATCTCGCCGACGATAAACTTGCCTGGTCGGGCGGTGTCTACGACATTTTCGGATTGCCGAGATATACGACCGTCACTCGCGAGACAGCGGTGAGCTTCTATAGCGAGCAATCCCGAGCCGCGATGGAGCGACTTCGTGCCCACGCGATCAAACACCGTCGCGGGTTCACTATCGACATCGAAATTCGCGCGGCGATCGGCGAAACGCGATCCGTGAGGCTGGTTGCCGCACCGGTCTGTCGCGCCGGAAAAGTCACTCGGCTTCACGGACTTAAGCTGATTATCTGAACAGGTGGAAAAAGCTGCCGGTTCGTATGCGCGAGCGCAGGCGAATGGCTCGTATCATTGAGGGGTGCGGAAGAATGCGCTCGCACGTGCCACAAAAACGATTCGCAGAAGGATCGAAGCAGGCTGCAGATCGGCAGCGGGTCGGCCGCTTGCTGCAGCGCGCATTCCCTCTCACGGAGAGCGGCTCCTTCGCCGGATTGTTAGAGGCGATCAGCAACCAGACTGAGCAGACCCGGTCGGGATAGAGCTAGTGATTTGCCCGCAGCGACGGCAGTGCTTGGCCCCGTCTTCGCATACGGGATGTCCCGATCCGATTCCGGATCTTCAACATTTGCGGCTCACTGTGCATTCATTCGCATCAGGATGTGTGGAGAGCACGCTGCCGCTCGCACGCTTTCCTGATCTCTTGCAGGCACTCTTCCACCTCGCTCAAGGTGACAGGTGACGAACCGTCTGAATCCGCAAGCAAGAGGGTGTTCCTGGCCGCATCTAAAAGCTCATAAGTGACCCTGCTAACGCCGTCGTACTCGCTCCGCGAGCTCAGAAGAATGAGGCCCACAGCGCGCGCCTCACGCGCAAGTCGCTTCAGCTCGCTATCGGGCATGTGATTACCTCGCGCCTAAAATGACCTTCGCGATGCCAGCGTCAAGTGGATGACTTCTCATCGGGAAGGCGTCGCCTTGTATGAGCTGAAAGCAAGAAAGCTCGTATGACCGCTTCACGTCATCCTGGTGCTATAAAGGCCGAGCCCGCTTGCGACGAGCGGCGCTTCCTAGGATCGGCAGCCGCTCATGCGGCGCTACGCCGGCTGTTCCTCAGCGGAAGGATGGTGAGCGGACGCACTGCGGCGAGGTCCTTCGCATCTAATGGTCGTTCCAACCAGAAGCCTTGGGCAGCGGTACAGCCTAGCTCCATCACAAGAGCGAGAAGTTCCTTGCTTTCAACGTGCTCAGCGACGCTCGAAACGCCAAGGATATGACAAAGGCCAATCACGGCACGAAGGAGCCGCTTGCCATCGACGCTATGCTGGGCGGCCGTAACGAGGCCACCATCGAGCTTGATCTGGTCGAAGCTCAGTTCCTTGAGATAACCGATGGAGGCAAAACCAGCACCGAAGTCATCGAGCACGATAGTCGCCCCCGCCTCACGGAGGGTCGTGAGATTGTCCCGCGCACGCTCGAAATCAGCGAGCAGTGCCGTTTCCGTGACTTCGACCTGGAGCCTTTCGGGAGCGATCCCGGCATTTCTCAGTGAACTGAGGACGGTGCCAGCGGAGCCCGCGGAGCAGAGCTGTATCGCGCTGAGATTGAAAGCGAGTCGGACTTCCTTCGGCCAGGAGCGTGTTGCATCAAACGCGAAGCGCATCAGATGACTGTTGATGTCATCTATCAGGTGGAGCTGCTCCGCGATCGGGACAAATTCAGAAGGCGCGATTGCGCCAAGTTCAGGATCTGACCATCGGGCAAGTGCCTCGTATGCCAAGACCCGACCCGTGGCGAGATCGAAGATCGGCTGGAAAACGACGCGCAAATTGTTCTTTACGTCCGGGCACTGAAGTGCCCGCTCGATTGCCGTTCTCCGGCGTCGCGGCCCCTCCATTCTCTGGTCAAACACGGCAACCCCAGTACCCGGATGCTCCTTTGCTTCATAAAGCGCGAGATCAGCGTCGGCCATCAGGCGGGACGGAGACTCGTCCGCACTGTTGAGCGAGATCGCAATGCCGCAGCACGCCGAAACGGAAAAGCATCGGCCCTGTATGAGAGCATTCCCGTTAACTGTGCCGAGTATCTCCTCACCGGCCAGCTGCGCGCCCGCGCGATGCTCGACTTCCCGTAGTAGAATGCCGAATTCATCACCTCCCAACCGCGCGACGATGCCGCGATTGCTCACAGCACGCACAAGTCGCTTCGCAACTTCTTGTAACAACTGGTCGCCAATACCGTGACCGAAGGTATCGTTTACGGCTTTGAATCGGTCGAGGTCGAGAATGGCCACGGCGAAGCAGCTGCTAACGTCGCATGTTGCTGACTCGAGGGCGGCAACAAACGCACGACGGTTGGGAAGTCCTGTGAGGAAGTCGGTCGTGGCGGCGATTACCGCCTCCCGATGGGCATGCTCGACGCGCTGCTGTTCGCCGGCAATCAACGAGCGCGATTCGATGACCTTCCGGAAGTGGCGGCTGTGAGCGGAAACCAGCCGAAGCGTAAGCGCCGAGACCGCCGTGAGCGCCAAAGCTGCGCCGACGATATGGGGGTCGCTCGAGAGAAGCGCCGCAAGCGTCATCGGCGCGATGATGAACAGAAGCGGGACGCGTGCAGCGGCGGGTACTGCCGTCAGGCCATAGGAGACTCCGATTGCAGTTAAGCCGCCAAACAGCATGACAGCCATCTGAAGCGCCTCATCGCCCACTCTCAGAAGATACAGACAGCGAATGCACACCGCGAAGCACACGACCGCGGCAACGACGATCGTCTGCCTAATCCTCCCCAGCATGGCTTGGTGGCTTGCCGCTCGACCGCTGCCGCGCCCGAACCATTGCCAGAGACGGATCAGCCAGCAGGTGGCGATGAAGGTTGGAACGTTGAATCCGAGCTGCAATCGACCCGTTGCGGCGATCTCCAATGCAGAGACATTTACGAATCCAAGCAGGAAAATAACTGGGACCTGTCGCCGAAGCGACCAATAGCGCTCTTCGACGAGCGCCTGTCCATATGCGCTTGATAGGTCGGCAGCGACGAAGATATGCCCGAAGCGGCTAAGGAAGATATGCCTGAAGCGGCTAAGCATGACACAAACGTTCCGGACGTCGCCAAGTGCAGCGGACCTCATGGTGCCGCGTCAGTCGGCGTAGCTGATTAACACCAACGTTTTGTAAATTTTCCGGCCGGATTGGGCGCACCCGCTCCCCAGGATCGCCTGGGATGCTGTTCGCGCGACTTCAGGTGCGTCCGCGGTTGCAGACATTCAATTCGAGAGTTGTCGGAACACTGCCTCGTTGATTGGATTCTCAAACCGGACTCCCCCGACATGGCCAGCTACCCAGCCGACAATTCCCGCGATGGACCCCAGCCCGTCGAACTTTATCCAGACCATCTCGCCGACGAGAGGCAGTTCAACCAATTCGATCTGGCATCCGTCTACGGAAAGGCTGAACACGCGCACGCGAAAGGTCCGGCCGCCGCTTCGCCTGAGTCCTGCCTCGCCAACGAATGCGGGACGATCGCCGCCCTCTTCATTCTCCATCGCTCGACTCCCTTGCAGAAGAGGTCAGATACGAATGAGCCTGGGATGGTGCGCGCAGTGCAATGAACCTGGGCTTTCCGCGATTTCGAAAGAATCAGCGGCGTGCGAAAGTGTCGCTCGCGAATTCGTCAGCCGGCTAAACCGCACAATGCAATTGCTGCTTTGTAGAGCGCGCGCGCGGAAG
>JAICSX010000010.1 GCA_025936675.1 Sphingomonas sp. | reverse complement strand
TTGTGCGAGAACCGCTCCATGATGCCGTATTCCTCGGCGTCCGGACAGGGTCCGCGCTCCTCGGCCAGCATGCGGCTCGCCGCGTCCGCCTGGGCGCGGATGTGTTTGAACATGCGGATGTTCCACACCTTGGCGATCACGCTCTCGAACGGCACGTTCTGCGCCTGCAGGAAGGAGTGGAAGCCCATGACGCCCAGCCCGACCGAGCGCTCGCGCTCGGCGCTGTACTTGGCGCGCGCCATCTCGTCGGGAGCGCGGGCAATGTAGTCGCTGAGCACGTTGTCGAGGAAGCGCATTACGTCCTCGATGAACTGCTTGTCCTTGTTCCACTCGTCCCACGTCTCGAGGTTCAGCGAGGAGAGGCAGCAGACCGCGGTGCGGTCGGCGCCGAGATGGTCCTTGCCGGTTGGCAGCGTGATTTCCGAGCAGAGGTTCGAGGTCGAAACCTTGAGCCCGAGGTCGCGGTGATGCTTGGGCATCGACCGGTTCACCTGGTCGATGAAGATGATGTACGGCTCGCCGGTTGCAAGCCGCGTTTCGACGAGCTTCTGGAACAAGGAGCGCGCATCGACCTTGCCGCGCTCTGACCCGTCGCGAGGCGAGCGGAGCATGAACTCGGCGCCGTCGCGCACCGCTTCCATGAACTCCTCGGTCACCAGCACGCCATGATGGAGGTTCAGCGCCTTTCGGTTGAAGTCGCCGCTGGGCTTCCGGATCTCGAGGAACTCCTCGATCTCCGGGTGCGAGATGTCGAGATAGCAAGCAGCCGAGCCGCGCCGGAGCGAGCCTTGGCTGATCGCCAGCGTCAGGCTGTCCATCACGCGAACGAAGGGGATGATCCCGCTGGTCTTGCCGTTGAGGCCGACGGGCTCGCCGATGCCGCGCACGCAGCCCCAATAGGTGCCGATGCCGCCGCCCTTGGAGGCGAGCCAGACATTCTCGTTCCAGGTGCCGACGATCCCTTCGAGGCTGTCGGACACGCTGTTCAAATAGCAGCTGATCGGAAGGCCGCGGCCCGTGCCGCCGTTCGACAGCACGGGGGTCGCAGGCATGAACCACAGCCGCGATATATAGTCGTACACGCGCTGCGCATGCGCTTCGTCGTCGGCGTAAGCGGCGGCGACGCGCGCAAAGAGATCCTGATAGCTTTCGCCCGGAAGCAAATAGCGGTCGCGCAACGTGTCCTTGCCGAACTCAGTCAGCAGCTCATCGCGCTTGGAATCGGTCTTGACCGCGAAGCGCGGCGCATGCACCGCCTTCGTGCTGGAGGATGTGACCGTCGATACGTCGTCGCTCGGTACTTCTGAGCCGGTCGAAAAATCCATCGCGCTTCCCCGTCCTTCTTCGGCCCTCGCGTCATTGACGTCCAGGACCGTTTGTTCCTGACTTGTTCGACTCGGAGCCATCAAAGCATCCGAGCCGTTTTCCGCGCTCTTCGGGGCTTTTTCGCCCCCGCCTCCTGTGGAAAGCGGGGACGAGTTATCCCGTCACCGGAATATAGTCATTCCGGCGCCAGAACACCAGTAATTGAGTGTTCCCCCTCGTTCGCTACTAGCTATAGTGCCTCAACCGGCGCTGGACGCAAGCCGGTAAATTCAATCTCAACATAATTTTCCTGTGGATTTGCCGCGGCGCAACATGGCTGACACGGGAATTTTACCGCGCTATCGCGCATCTATGCCCCGAATGAGGAGCGTTTCCGCCCAAACGCGCACACTTTGCGCCTTTCTTCTGGCGCTGCTGCTTGCTGTGCGGTCGCTCGCGCCTGCCGGGTTCATGCCGGCGTTCGAACATGGATCGCTGTCGATCATCGTCTGCCCCGACGCCAACGGCGGCGCGACGCCTATGGCCGCGCACCACCACCATTCGGGCGACCACCAGTCGACTCATCAGCAATGTCCCTATGCGTCGGTATCGGCACCTGGGCTGCTCGGCTTCGATTACAGCGGGCTTTTCGAAGTATTCGGCTTCGCGGCAGCTTTGCTGCTCGGCGCGGCATTCCTGTTTGCAGCGCGATCATATTCGCGTGCCCGCCCGCCGGCGCGAGCCCCTCCCCTCCCCGCCTGAACTCACCGTCCGTTCAGTCCACGAACGCCGCACCTTCGCGGCACTGGGGAATTCAGGAAAATGCAGTCGTTCAAAAGGGCCGCGCTCTTCGGCGCAGTCCCGCTCATCATGTTTCTTTCACTCTCAAGCCCCGCGCTCGCCTGTGCGAGCTGCGGCTGCACGTTGACCGCCGACTGGCTGAGCCAGGGTCTTGCCGCGCAGCCGGGCACGACCTTCTCGCTACGCTACGATTATGTGCCGCAGACTCGCCTGCAGAGCGGGACGCACGAGGTCGACCGCAGCGCGATCGACTATCCGACCGATCGCGAGATCGAGCGCCTCACCTACAACCACAGCCTGACGATGACGCTCGACCACCAGTTCGCGAACGACTTCGGGCTCGACGTGCAGCTGCCGGTGCTGACCCGGCCGCACAGCACGATCGGTGAGGACACGATCGAGCCGAGTCATTCGCACACGCACGGCATTGGCGACCTGCGCGTCACCGGGCGGTGGCAGGGGCTTTCAACCCCCGGCAGCGTCACCGGGATCGAAGCAGGGCTGGTCCTGCCGACGGGGCAAATCCATCAGACGTTCCGGTCCGGTCCAGAGACCGGCGAAGAAGTCGATCGCGGGCTCCAGCCAGGCAGCGGCACGGTCCAGGCGACGCTCGGAGTCTATCATCTGGGCGCGCTGCTACCGGAGCTCGGTTATTTCCTTCAGGTCACCGGACAGACGCCGCTCAACAGCCGCGACGGGTACAAGCCGGGGAGCTTCGTCCAAGCCTCGGCGGCACTCAACTTCACCCATTGGCGCAATGTCACGCCGCAGCTGCAGCTGAGCTTCCGGGCGACCGCGCGCGACAGCGGTGTCAACTCGGACCGGCCGAACAGCGGCGGCGAGCAGGTCAACCTGTCACCGGGCATTTCGGCAAAGCTGAGCTCGCGGCTTGTCGGCTTCACCTTCATCGAGCTTCCGCTCTATCAGCGGGTCAACGGCTACCAGCTCGTCCCAAAGGCGAAGTTCTCAGCCGGGCTGCTGCTGCACCTTTAGCGAAGCAGCGGCGTGACGACGCGCTCGAGCGTCGCCATGTCGATCGTGCTCCGGCCGTCTGCCTTCGACTGGAAGACGAGTCGACCGGACTTGTCATAGACCCGATTGACCGGGATCGCCGACGGGACGTCGCGGCGGGGCATCTTGACGTCGTCGATCCGCGCCACCGGGAAGGCAAACTTTTCGGAAATATCCTTCAGCTTGCTGGTCGGCACGCCCTGGTCGATCGACACGGCGAGCATGTCGAGGCCCTGCCCGTGGTGCTTGCGGTAATAAGCGTCGAGTATGGGCATCTCGACCCGGCATGGCGCGCACCAGGTCGCCCAGTAATGGACGATCGTGACATGGCCCGAAGGGTTGAACTGAGTGCCGTCGATGGTACGCGCCGACTGGAAGGGCGCCGCTGAGAGACTCGCGGACAAACTGAGGCAAACGGCCGCTGCAATGCGGAAGACTCGCAATGGATGATTCCTGCTGTGAGTGGGTCGGGAGCTGTCTAGGACAGGGCCCGCGCTGCTGCCAAATCGCACGTCGAAACAATGACCTCCGTCAACTCTGCGTTCGGATTTGGGACAGGCAAATCTGTCGTCAAGCCGACTTGCGCCGGCGATGGTAAAGCAATTCTGAACCAATCACTGGGGGGTGAAGTATGTCGGGCAATAATCTCGTTGATCGGGCCGAACGCTGGCCTGTCGAGCTGCGCGGTTTCGCGCTCAGCGACACGCGCGATTCGGACATTTCCGTGTCCGAGCTTTCTTACGGCGGCTGCAAGCTCAGCTGCGAAGAGCCGTTCAACGAAGGCGAGCTCGTCGAGCTCAGGATCATCAAGCGCGGCGCCGTGCAGGCCGAAATCCGCTGGTCCGACGATGGCCGCGCCGGCGCGCGGTTCGTGAATTAAGGGGGGCGACGGTTGCGGCCGCGGCATTCTCCACGTTCGAGGAAGGTGAAGCGCTTCATCGGCGCGGCATGCTTCTTCGTTCTCGGGGGAACCGCGGCCGCTTCACTGTCGGTTGCGCGCGAGCCGGAGCCTGCAGCAGCAGCGCCAACGCCCGTTGCGAGCTCGCCAGCTTCCACTGAACGCGTGCCAGTCTCCGCCGCGGCGAACGCCCAGGCTCTGGCACAGGGCCTGATCGACCGCCCGATCAAATCGATCCTCAACGTACCTGCGCAGCTGACCTACGGTGACTATCGCTGGGACGAGAAGGGCGTGCCCGCCGGCAGGCTGTGGATCCGTGTCGATCCGAACGCGCAGCTGATCTCCGTCTTCCGCGATGGACAGGAGATCGGGACGGCGGTCATCCTCTATGGCGCGAACGACGTTCCGACTCCGACGGGCAAATTCCCGATCCTCGCCAAGCTCAAGGATCATCGCTCGGCGACCTATGACGCGCCGATGCCCTACACGCTGAGGCTCACCGCGGACGGCGTATCGATCCACGCCAGCAATGTCCGCTGGGGCTACGCGACCCACGGCTGCATCGGCGTGCCAGAGGCGTTCGCCGCAAAGCTGTTCGCCGCCGCATCCGTCGGCGACGAAGTCTTTATCGCAAATAGTTAGGCCGCAGGGTTCCTGATGGCTGTCTTGGCCGGCCGGCGCCGCATGCGCCAGCCGAGCATTGCGAATCCGAGCAGCATGGTTGCCCACGTTCCGGGCTCGGGCACTGCAGCGACCGGAGTCAGTGGCTGGCGCGGCTCCGAAGTCGGGAAGGTGGATGGGCCACCCCCGCCACCGGTTCCGCCGCCGCCGCCGGGCGGCGTAGCAACCACATCCGGAGTCGAGCCGATCTCGCCGGCAATCGTCGGAATGTCGAGGGATGCCTCTTCAACCGGCGGAGCGATATCGAGCGCCGGCGGCGGGGCGACCAGCAGCTGCGCGACCCCGTCGAAGCCAGGCTTGCGGGCGACGAGAGGCGCTATGCCCTGACGATCCGGCGGTGCCACCGCCGAAATCGCGCGCTTGACGTGCTTGGTCTTGGTCAGTTGTGCAGCGGTGCGCTCGCCCGGAGACCTCTTGTCGAACAGGTCGGCGAGGCTGCTCGCGCCATTGGCTGCCGCGTGCACCACGTCGCTGCCCGTCACGCCGACGAGCGACAGCGAAAGCGGAACGCCCGCGGCAGTCACAAGGCAGGCGGCGAGCACGAGCCGGCGGCGACGCCGTCGCAGCGCACCACGCATGCTGCGCGATCGCGCAATCGCTTCGGAGATGTTCGCTCTGTTGGTCACGTCGCTATCTCCCCCGCATTGGGGTCAATATCGGCCACAGCTACAAGGTTAATGTCGGCTACGCGTCATTTTGGGGCAGTCGGAACTGCGCGATTGCGAGCGTTGGACCGGTAAACGAGAAAGTAACCAGAGAACAGCCGCTCACCTTAGTAGGGGAATTCAGGCGCGGCATTCATAGCTGACCGGGGGGTTACGCATGAAGGACTTGGGTATCGTGACGTTGATCAGCGTTGCTGCAATCGCGGCGGCGCCGGCATCTCAAACTAGCCATCCGACGGCATTCGCGACTGCGAAATCGACTCAGGCGTTCGCCGACTGCTTCACGCATGCGCAGGAGCGGAATTCGAAAGCCTGGTGGTTCGTGCCCAAGGAAAGCGGCGGCGGGACCTTCTCCAACGCTGGCGCGGCCTCTGTGAAGCAACCCTATTTCGTCGAGATCAGCGACCGCGGGTCGCGGCGCGAAATTCATGTTCAGAACGCAAGCTGGGATGGGCCGATCGCCCGGGGGGTAGAGCAATGTATCTAGAAACCAACATGGCGAATGAGCGCCTTCGGCGTGTTACGGAACGGGCGAACGCAATTATCGCCGAGGGACGGGCGCGGACGGTCGAGAAGGCCACCGCGAAGCTCAGCGGCACGATCGCTGCTTCGATCCGCGACAGCGAACAGGCACCGGAGCCGCCGCGGGAGGGTGAACGGCGTCAGTGCGGCAGGTTTGCCACGGGCTCGCAGGTCCACGTGCGGCGAATCCCGGGTGTGAACTTCGAAGTGGCGCTCGACAATGTCTCCTCGGGCGGATGCAGGATCGAGATGATCGAGGAGTGCGAGATCGGCGAGGACGTCATCGCGCGCTTGCCCGATCTAGAGCCGCTTGGAGCCCGTGTTCGCTGGACAATGGGCCCGACTGCGGGCGTTCAGTTTGCCAGGCCGATTCACCCTGCGGTGTTCGGTTCACTGCTCGAACGCTTGATGCAGCCGGCAACGGCGAACGCCTGATCAGGGCTCGGCGGCGGTCGCCCTCCGGCCGCCGCCTCTCGTAAGCAAAGCATAAACTTTGGGCCCCTCGCGGGTTGCGAACAGCAGTGGATTGCATCCTTGTCACTCGACCTTGCGATTGGAGTGACGCAAACCACCGTGATGCGGGGGCGCATTTTCATCGCTGCGGCCTTGCTGCTCAGCGCAAGCCGTGCAGCAGCAGACGAGCAACCAATCTGCGCGGACCGGCCGGGCAAGGCCAATCCGACCTGCACCGTTCCCGCGGAGATGGTCCAGATCGAGACCGGTTTGGCGGATTGGGTCCACGATCGCTCCGACGGCCTGACAACCGATTTCGTCGCTCTCTCCGCAACGGCATTCAAATATGGCCTCAGCGATCGCTGGAACCTGGAGCTCGATATTGCGCCTTACAATTGGCAGCGCGGTCGCGTCAGCGGCTTCAGCGAGCGCGATTCGAGCTTCGGCGATATCTTCATCCGCTCGAAATACCGGCTCACGAGCGGCGACGGCGTGCAGGTCGCGATGAACCCGGCGGTCAAGATTCCAACCGCAAATCACCATATCGGCAACGGCAAATGGGAAGCGGGCGTCGCCTTGCCGATCGACTATGCAATCCCGAAGTGCCCGCTAAGCATCACGCTCGGTCCGGAAATCGACTGGGTCGCCGACGCCGATGGGCATGGGCATCACGCTGCGATGGTGCAGGTCATCGGCGTTGGATGGCAGGCGAACGCGAGGCTCAACCTGTCGGCCGAACTCTGGGGCCAGTGGGACTGGGATCCCGCGGGGACCACGCGGCAAGCAACAGCAGATGTTGCAGCCGCTTATCTCATCAACAAGGACCTGCAGCTCGATGTCGGAGCGAATTTTGGCCTAAACCGCAATTCGCCCGATCTGGAACTCTACACAGGAGCATCGGTGCGCTTTTAGGCGGAGCGAGTCATTGCAGCCGGCGCTGAAGCGCATCAATCCCTGTAGCCGGGAAGCGACCAGCCCCAGATCATGGCGGCTCCGCGAAGCGCGAACCCCGTCACTGCTGCAACGATTGCAGCAATCAGCAGCGGAACGCCGATCAGGTTGAGCGCAACGAACAACCCCGCCGACAGCGCGGCCGCGGTGACGTACAATTCACGCTGAAATAAAACTGAGGGCAGTCCCGCGAGAACGTCGCGGACGATCCCGCCGAAGCACGCCGTAAGGACACCCATGGCGAACGCGGGCACTGGCGCAACCCCGAAGCCGATCGCCTTGGCGGAGCCGTAGGTCGCGTAGGCCGCTAGTCCGGCAGCGTCGAACCAGAGCAGCGCCTTGCCCGTGAACCGTCGCCGGTTGAGAAACCAAACGGCAAGAGCCGCGCCGATGCAGATCAGCAATGTCCCGTTGGTGCGAATCCAAAAGACGGGTGCTCCAATCAGCAGGTCGCGGAGCGTGCCGCCACCGACGCCGGTCACCG
The DNA here is from genome assembly GCA_025936675.1 of Sphingomonas sp. The sequence continues at coordinate 59,756 of JAICSX010000010.1, read as the reverse complement.
CAGCGAAAAAGACGAAGGTCACGAAGTCCAGCCGGCGCTCCGCCGCGACCAGCGCTCCCGATACCGCGAAGACGGCGATGCCGAAGAAATCCAGCACGACGAGCGCGTCCGGTAAGTGCGGGACGATAGGAGCCGCCATGCCCCCGATTGATGGCTGCTCTCGCACCTCGAAGCAACCAAGCTCTAGCTCTGGTGGTGGAATTCCCGCGAGGCTTTCTGGAGCCAGCCACGCTGGGCGACGCCCTGCTCCTTCGCGGCAGGCGGCGGCTCGCGAACCTGAGGTTGGCTGCCGGGGAACGCAATGATCATCATGGCCACTGCAAGCACTGCGAGCAGCAAGAGGAGCGCGAGCAATGGAAGGGTCGACAGGAGAAGCCGCGGGCGCTCCGGCTGGGTGCGCAGTTTGGGTTCGCGGGCGCGGCGAAAGGTGCGCTTGCGAGCCATCGCCTCGATATATTCGTCGGGCCGCGTCCAGGGCTGCGGATGCACTGGCTCGACAATTTTTGCCTTATGACTCACGCGAGCTCTGGTGCTCCTCGCGCCAAGGCTTTGCAATGAAAAGAAAACAGCCGAACTCGGCTGTTTCGCCCAGCCGAGGCGCGGCCGCGACGTTCAGCCCTTCGCCGGCACCTTCAACTCGGCAATCGTCTTCGCGCCGCAGGTCACGTTCACCGCATCGACCGCAGAGCTGTTGGGGATCGTCGCCTTGACGTCCCACCAATTGTCCTCGGCACCATAGCTGGTGTCGTTGACCGTGATGTTCGGCGCGACCTGCGCGGTCGTACCGCTTACTGTCGCGGGGTTGAGAACGGCCTTGTAGCGCGAGTCCTCGCGATAGACCTTGCCGCTGACGACAATGTTGCCGTCCTTGCCGCGCTTGGCCGCCCAGCCCTTCGTCTCGCTGTCCTTGAAGAAGCAATAGGCTGGCTTGGGCTTCTCGGCCGCCGCGCTATTCGCGGCGCTATTGTTTGCCGCAGCGTTCTCAGTCGATTGGCCGCACCCGGCCAGCAAGGTCGCGCCCAACAGGCAAAAAGTCTTTCGCATCTGCACTCCCCTTAAGCGTCCATTGGAGCGCAAGGGAGTGGCGGGATCAAGCTACTGGTGTGTCGCGTCCAGCGGCTGGCCGGTTTGTTCCTGTTCGAACAGGTCGGCGACGACATCGCCGCGAGCACTCAAGCGGACCTTGTCTCCCTCGACATCGGCGACGAGCCCCTTGGGGATGAAATGATGATGGTTTTCGTGGCCCTCACCGCTGTCGGCGCGGATGAGCTTGATGCGATCGCCCTCGATGCGATCGACGGTGCCCAAATGGACGCCGTCGGCGCCAATCACTTCCATATGTTCGCGGATATCCTCGAAGCCGCTCATGACCTTCTCCTTGCTGGGAATCGTGACTTAACGCTTCGCCTGCGCCGCTGGTTCACTGGCGCGCGGTCCGATTACGCCTGTTTGCCGCACGAGTCATCGGTGACGCCGGGTTGTGACGCGGAACGGCGCAGCCTAAGTCGGCGGCCATGGCAGACGTTCGCACAACAACCCTCGCCGATGCCGAAACAGCACCGGAAGCCCCGCCCTCACCCAAGCATATGGCTATTCGCCGCGAGGAGTACCGACCGCCCGACTGGCTGGTGCCGGACATCGCGCTGAGGTTCACGCTCGGGCTCGAAAAAACGAGGGTCCAATCCAAGCTTTCGATAGAGCGAAATCCGGAGGCGAAGCCGGCCACGAAAATACTGCGCCTCAATGGCGACGGGTTACAACCGCTAGGCGTCTGGATCGACGGCACGCCGACCGACAAATGGACGATGGAGGGCGGCGACCTGCTGATCGAACTCTCCGGCGACCGGCACGAGATCGGAATCGAGAACGAGATCGCGCCAGCGGCGAACACCAAGCTGATGGGCCTCTACGCCTCCAACGGCATGCTCTGCACCCAGTGCGAAGCGGAGGGGTTCCGGCGCATCACCTTCTTCCCCGACCGTCCCGACGTCCTGTCTAAATATGTCGTTCGAATGGAAGGCGATGCGGCGCAATTCCCGATCCTGCTTTCGAACGGCAATCGAATCGCCGAGGGCAAAAGCGACTACGGCCGCCACTGGGCCGAATATGAGGACCCGTTTCCCAAGCCCTGTTACCTGTTCGCGCTGGTCGCCGGAGACCTGAAGTCCAACCACGACAGCTTCACGACGATGAGCGGCCGAAACGTCGATCTCGCCATCTGGGTGCGGGAAGCGGACCTGCCCAAGACTCAGCACGCGATGAACAGCCTCAAGCTCGCGATGGCGTGGGACGAGAAGGTGTACGGCCGCGAATATGACCTCGACCTGTTCAACATCGTTGCGGTCAGCGACTTCAACATGGGCGCGATGGAGAACAAGAGCCTCAACATCTTCAATTCGGCCTATGTGCTCGCCGACCAGGAAACCGCGACCGACGCCGACTTCGACAATATCGCGCGCGTCGTCGCGCACGAATATTTCCACAATTGGTCGGGCGACCGAGTCACCTGCCGCGACTGGTTCCAGCTGAGCCTGAAGGAAGGCTTCACCGTGTTCCGCGACCAGAGCTTCTCGGCCGATGTCGGAAGCCCTGCGGTCAAAAGGATCGAGGACGTCCGCGTGCTTCGCGCCGCGCAGTTCCCCGAGGACCAGGGGCCGCTCGCTCACCCGGTGCGGCCCGACAGCTATATCGAGATCTCGAACTTCTACACGGCGACCGTGTACAACAAGGGCGCCGAGCTCATCCGCATGTTCCACACGGTGCTGGGGTCGGACAAGTTCCGCAAAGGCACCGACCTCTATTTCGAGCGCCACGACGGCGAAGCGGCGACGTGCGACGATTTCGTGAAAGCGCTCGAGGACGCCAGCGGCGTCGACCTCAGCGCATTCAAGATCTGGTACTCGCAAGCTGGCACCCCGAAGGTTCGTGCGCGGCTCGAGCATGATGCGGACGCGAAGATTGCGACGCTGCACCTCGAGCAACACGAGGACCCGACGCCGGGGCAGCCGAACAAGCAGCCGATGCCGATCCCGCTCAAGACGGCGCTGATCGGCGAGCAGAGCGGCGCCGAGATTTGCGCCGAGCGCCTGATCATCCTCGAGCAGCCGAAGCAGAGCTTCACGTTCGAGAACGTTACCGAAGCTCCGCTCCTGTCGATCAACCGCAATTTCTCGGCGCCGATCATCGTCACTGCCGAGCGTCGGCCGCAGGAGCTCGACAAGCTCGCGCAGGCCGACACCGATCCGTTCGCGCGCTACGAGGCGATGCAGGAGCTGATGATGTCGGCGCTGACCGCCAGTGCGCGCGGGGAAGCGGTCGATTATGAGCCGGTGATCAAGGCGATCGGCGCGACGCTGAAGTCCAACGCGCTCGATCCCGCGTTCAAGGCGGAAGCGATCCTGGTCCCGAGCGATACGCTGGTCGCCGAGCGGATGGAGGTCGTCGACCCCGACGCGATTCACGCCTCGCGCGACAGGCTACGCAAGGCGATCGGCGAAGCGCTGGGCGATGATTTGCTGGCGGCGCACCGCAGCGACGGAGTCAGTGGCGACGACCTGTCACCCAATGCGAAGGGTATCAGGCGCTTGAGAACCGTCGCCCTGGGGTTGCTCGCGGGCGCTGACGAGAACAAGGCTGCCGGGCTGGCGAAGGCGCAGTTCGATCGCGCCGACAATATGACCGACCGACAGGGCGCGCTCGGCGTGCTGGTGTCGACGCACGCGCCGGAGCGGCAACAGGCACTCGACGCCTTCTACGATCGCTTCCACGACGATCCGTTGGTGCTCGACAAATGGTTCGGGCTCCAGGCGGCGGCGCAGCGGCCGGACACGGTCGACGAGGTGCTGAAGCTCGCGGAGCATCCCGACTTCGTGATCACAAACCCGAACCGGCTGCGTTCGCTCGCCGGGATGTTCGGCGGCAATCATTGGGCATTCCATTCCGCCGACGGGCGCGGCTACGCCTTCGTTGCCGACATGATCATCGCCGCCGACAAGCTGAACCCGCAGGTTGCCGCACGGATGGTTCCGGCGTTCGGCCGCTGGCGGCGGTTCGAGCCCAAGCGGTCGGCGATGATGCGTGACGCGCTCGAGCGGATTGCAGCGACGGCCGGCCTCTCGAAGGACGTCTACGAGCAGGTCTCAAAGAGCTTGGCCTAAGCGCCGGAGCTTCCCACCCACTTGGCAACGTCGAGCGCGACCTGGTTCGCGGCGCGATTAAGTGCCGCGGGAATCGTCGCGGCCGTACCGTCGGCCGGCGCACTCGCGGTGAAACGCCTCGTCTCGACCCGGTTGCCGCCGGCGGTCGAAAGCGACGCGTCATAGGTCACGATCACCTGCCCGCTTCCCGCGTCATAGCCGAAGCGCTGCAACATGCCGGTGACCACCAACCCGGGATCGAGCGATGCCTGGTTGGGATCGAGCACCACGCGATTGGTCGTCCGTCGGATCGTCTCCGAGACGAGTCGCTGGAACAAGCGGTCCGGCGTATCGACCAGCTGGACATTGGTTACATATTGGACGTCGACATAGTTGACCTGGACTGGAACGCGGACCGCCGTCAGCTCCTTCGGAACCGTCGGAACCATCACAGTCACCGCCTGGCCGGCGGCCGCGGTGCGCACCAACGAGGCTGGCTCGGCCGCCTCCGGCGTCAGCGTGACGAGCGTCGTCGGGCCCTTGCCGCCCCCGCCAAGCAATCCGCCGAGCGAGCAGCCGCTCAAGCTCACAGCCAAGGCGATCGCGCCCGTCCTAAGCAACAGCCTCATTTGCGTTTCCCTGGATTATAGTCGGGCAGCTTCTGGGGCCCGAGCGCGCCGCCGATACCCTGCTGATTGACCCGGTTCGAGACCGCCTCAAGCGACTGGGTGAGCTGTCGGAGATCGCGGACCAGCCGGTTGGCCTCGGGCAGCGTTTCCTTGCTGAAATTCTGAACGCCCGGCCGAGCGTCGCTGATCATCGCGTTTAGATTATCCGCCGACTGCTTAGCCGAGATGATCGCCTGATTCAGGTTCTCGATCGATTGGCGTCCCGGGCCGTTCACAAGCTTGTTCGCATTGTCCGACAGCGCGGCGACATTATTCGCAGCGACGCCGGCATTGTGCGAAGCGATTTTAATCTCGGCGATCGTGTCGCCCATCTCCGGCGCGTGCTTCCTGAGCTCCGCGGTGGTCGCGTCGATATTCTCGAGGATGTCGGAGATCGAATTCTGGTTCTTGTCGGAGAGGAGTTCGGTCAGCCGTTCGGTCAGACGCTGGATCCGGTCGATCAGCTCCGGCGCGCTGTTGAGAAGGGCGCTAATCCCCCCTGAGGTCGCCGGAATGACGGGGCAGCCTTGCGGTCCCATCTGCTGGATCGCCGGCCGCCCGCGCTCCGCGCCGGTCAGCTGGATTTCCGAAACGCCGGTGAATCCCACGCCGTGGATCTGCGCGCTCGTGCCTTGCAGCACTGGAGTCTGCTCATCGACGTCGATCCTGACCCAGACGAACTCCGGCCGGTTGGGTAGCAGCGAAATTTTGGTGACCTGCCCGACCGGAACGCCAGAGAAACTGACGTTCGAGCCCTTGTTCAAGCCGCCGACGCCCTGCGCGAAATAGATGTCGTAGCACTTGGTCGACTTGTTCGAGAGACCCGCGAGCCAGACAATGAATGCCAAGGTGGCGGCGAGCAGGAGCAGCGTCACCGTGCCGACCATGACGTAGTTGGACCGCGTCTCCACTAGGCCGGCGCCCCCTCTTCATAACTCTCCGCCGCGGCGCGTCCGCGCGGCCCGTTAAAATACTCTTGTATCCAAGGATGGTCCAAAGCCAAGAGTTGCGGGATCGTTCCAACCGCAATCACATGCTGATCCGCAAGAACGGCGATGCGGTCGCAGATCGCATGAAGCGTATCGAGATCGTGGGTGATCAGGAAAACGGTGAGATCGAGCCGCTGCTGAAGCGAACGAATGAGCTCATCAAACGCCGCCGCGGCGATCGGATCGAGTCCCGCCGTGGGCTCGTCGAGGAACAAAAGCTCGGGATCGAGTGCCAGCGCGCGGGCGAGCCCCGCGCGTTTGACCATTCCGCCCGAAAGCTCCGACGGATATTTCGGTCCGGCATCCGGCGGAAGGCCGCCCATCGCAATCTTGTAGGATGCCATTTCGTCGAGCAGCGGCGGCTTGATCCCTGGAAAATATTCGCGGATCGGAACTTCGACATTTTCCGCGACAGTCAGCGTCGAGAATAAGGCGCCGTTCTGGAACAAGATGCCCCAGCGGCGGCGGATGTTTTTCGCTTCGTCCTCGGTGCGGCCGACCATATTCTCGCCGAGCACCTCGACCTCGCCGGTGTCCGGTGTCTGGAGTCCGATGATCGAGCGAAGGAGCACCGACTTGCCGGTGCCGGAGCCGCCGACCACGCCGAGGATCTCGCCTCGGCATACCGTGAGGTCGAGATTGTCATGGATGACCTGTTCGCCGAAGCTGTTCCGAAGCCCTCTTACCGTGATGATCGGATGGCATCCCGCTGGGACGTTGGCGGGATCGAGCTCCTTCGGGATCGAGGTCATACCCAGCCGATCGAGCTGAAGAAGACCGCGAAGACCGCGTCGAGCACAATGACGAGGAAGATCGACTGGACGACTGCGGTGGTCGTCCGCGAGCCGACTTCCTCGCTATTGCCCTGGACCAGCATGCCCTGGAAGCAGCCGGCGAGCGCGATGATGAAACCGAATACCGGGGCCTTGATGATCCCCACCCACATGTCGGTGATCGGGATCACGTCGTGGAGCCGCTGGATGTAGGTCAAGGGTGGGATACCGAGGGAGAGCCAGACGAATACACCGCCGCCGATCAGCGAGAGGAGCATCGACCAGAAGGCGAGCAACGGCATCATCACGACGGCCGAGATGATCCGCGGGATCACCAATGCCTCGATCGGCGAAACCCCGATCGTGCGCATGGCGTCTATTTCCTCGGTGATCTTCATCGTTCCGAGTTGAGCCGCGAACGCCGAGCCCGAGCGGCCGGCGACCATGATCGCGGTCATCAACGTGCCAAGCTCGCGCACCGTAATTCGGCCGATGAGGTTGATCGTGTAGACCTCGGCTCCGAACTGGGCGAGCTGGACCGAGCCCTGCTGGGCGATGACGATGCCGATGAGGAAGCTCATCAAGGCGATGATTCCGAGCGCTCGAACGCCGACCACGTCGAAGCGCTGGACGACCGCATTGAGGCGGAAGCGCCGCGCAGGCCGGCGGATGACATTGCCGAAGCCGATCAGCGTCGCGCCGAAAAAGCCCATCAGGCCGACGAGCGTCGTGCCCGTCTCCGAAACCCACTCGCCGAGTTCACGAACGCCGGCGAGGAAGTTGTGCGGCTCGTCGGGCGTGACGCGCGTAGGCTTGTCGAATTCCCCGACCTGCTTCAGCAGGCTGACCTCGTCGCGGCTGGCGCCGATCACCTTGGCGCCGCGATCGCGGACGGTCCGGTAGATGATCCACGCGCCGACCGTGTCCATGCGGTTGATGTCGCTGAGGTCGATCGTCAGCGGATCGGGAAGCGCGTCGATCTCGCGCTGCGTGGTCGCCGCACGTGCGATGTTGATCGTGCCCGCGACCCGGTAGACCGAGCCTTGGCGCTGATCCGTGTCCTGCTCCGTGACCTCGGCCATGCGGCGCGGATTAGTGCGCGAAATGGCTGCTCTCGGCAAGCGGTGCGGCTGGCGCGGGATCGTTACGGCTCTTTTCTGCCGAGTCCGCCGCCTTTATGCGCTCACCAATGGCGAGCGACGCGCCCCTCCTGTTCGTGCCCATCGGCGACAATCCTGCGCGGCCCTTCGGCATGGGTGCGCGGGAGCGGGCATGCCGGCTGGCGGCCAATGCCGGGCTCGAATGCGCTGACGAGGTCCAGCCGGGACGGGCGGCTTTGCTGGCAAGCATGGAATATGCGTGGGACCCCGCATGGCTGAAGGAGATGAAGCTTCGACCAGCGACCGCTCTCACTGCTGGCGATTGGCCGATTATGATCCACGTGCCTGCCGACGGCGATCCCGTCAGTGCGGCGAGAGATCTAGACCATGATGTCGTGCCGGCAGGTTACGAAAAACTCGATTCAACTACCGCCGAACTCACCAACCAAATCCTCCGCAAGCGCGAGCGGCCGTTCGCTATGATACTCGACCATTCCAACCCGGAGTCCGTCGAACGCGCCGCCTATGACGCTGCCTACAAGGGCGTAACGGACGCGCTGACGCTATACCTGTGGCGAAAGCCGGCCTTCTATCTCGCGCGTTGGGCCGCGCGCGCCGGCCTCTCACCGAACTTCATCACCCTGATCGGGGCGATCCTCTGCGCCCTCGCCTTCGTCCTCTTCTGGCGCGGCGATTACTGGCCCGGCGTCCTCTCCGGCTTCATCTTCATGGTGCTCGATACGGTCGACGGGAAGCTCGCACGGTGCACCGGCGCGTCGTCCAAATGGGGGAATTTGTTCGACCACGGCATCGACCTCATCCATCCGCCATTCTGGTGGTGGGCATGGGAGCATGGGCTCCGTGCCTATGGAACGCCGCTGACGCCGTTCACCACCACCATGGTCCTTTCGGTGATCGTCGGCGGCTATGTCGCGCAGCGGGCGATCGAGGGCATTTCGATCAAGCGCTTCGATGGCATGGAAATCCACGTCTGGCGGCCGCTCGACAGCAAGTTCCGGCTAATTACCGCGCGGCGAAATCCGAACATGGTGATTCTCGTCGCGAGCCTTCTCTTCCGCCGACCCGACGTAGGGCTGGAGCTGGTCGCCTGGTGGACGTTGATCAGCCTGATCTTCCACGCGGTCCGCCTCGCGCAGATGACCGAGCTGAAGGCACGAGGCCAGCAGGTCAATTCTTGGCTGGACGCGTGAAATATACGGCGGTCGTCCTCGCCGGCTCTCGTCCGGGGCGCGATGACTTTGCCCACCAGTTCGGAACGGACATGAAGGCGCTGGTCGCGGTCGGCGGAGAACCGATGGTCCGCCGCCCCGTCCGAGCGCTCGTGTCTAGCAAGCGCATCGGCGACGTCATCGTACTGTCGCAGGCGCCGGATCGCATCGCCGGGGTGATCCCGAAAAACCCGCGCGTTCGGTTCGGAACATCCGGGACGACGATCGCGCAGACGATGCTGGACATGTGCGGCGACCCTGAAACGGCCTGGCCACTTCTCGTCACCACCGCCGATCACGCGCTGCTCGACGGCGAAATGGTCGACGAGTTCGCGCGGCACGCTGCGGGCGCCGACATCGCAGTCGGGGTCGTCGAGCAAGGCAAATTGCTCCGCCGCCTCCCGAAAACCCGACGGACCTGGCTGAAATTCCGCGGTGGTGCCTATACCGGCGCGAACCTGTTCGTGCTCTCATCGCCCAAGGTACGTCCGGCAATCGAGCTTTGGCGCTCGGTCGAGCAGGATCGCAAGAAGGGCTGGCGGCTGGTTTCGACTCTCGGGCCTCTTCTCCTCGCTGGGACGGCGCTCCGGCTGCTCAGCATCGACAATGTGCTGTCGATCGCCGGGCGGAAGCTGAAACTCACCATCAGACCGGTTGTGCTGTCCAATCCGCTTGCGGGAGTCGATATCGACAAGCCGTCCGACCACGAGCTGGTGCAAGACATACTGGCCGGCCGCGCATGAACGGTCTCGCGGTCTACGACATGGATCGGACGGTGACGAAGGACGCCACTTACACGCCCTTCCTGCTCCATTGCGCGATCAAACGTGCGCCCTGGCGACTACTCTTCCTGCCGATCGTGCTGCTGTCGATGCTCGCTTACGTTGCGCGGCTGATCGATCGCGCCAGGCTCAAGGAGATCAACCATCGCCTGCTGCTCGGAGGCAAGATCCACCCGAACGACCTGCAGCCGCTGGTGGCAAGCTTTGCAGACAAGCAGGTCGCATCGAACATCAGGCCGGGCGCGCTGGAGGCAATTGCTCGCGACAAAGCCGAGGGCCGACGGCTGGTGCTCGCGACGGCGTCGTACCGGCTCTACGCCGACGCGATCGCCGAGCGGCTCGGCTTCGACGACGTGATCGGCACCGGTTCGGTGATCGGTCTCGACCAGCGTGTGCACGCGAAGATCGCCGGCGAGAATGCCTATGGCGAAGCGAAGATGCGGATGATCGCTGACTGGGTCGAGAAGTCAGGGCTGAAGGGCGTGCACGGGCATGTGCGCTTCTATTCCGACCACGTGTCGGACCGGCCGGCCTTCGAATGGGCCGACGAGCCGGTCGCGGTCAACCCGCACGGCAAGCTTCGGCGGGTGGCGGAGGAGCGCGGCTGGGCAATCGAGGACTGGGGCTGAACGGCTATGATTGGCCGATCGGCGGGTTTGAACGGTTCTCTTCCATCTGGGCGGGAGCTTTGCTGCTGTCCTTAATGTGCTCGAGCGCGTTCAAGCGCGCTTCGACCCGCTCGATCAGAGCACGATAGTCTGCCGCCGTTTCCGCCCTTTGGTCAGCTAGCAGCCGGTTCGCTCTCTCTTTCGATTGCAGCCACCGGCGGAACCCGAGCCAGACCATCGCGAGGATGACAAGACCGAACACCGCCATGATGAGCAGCGTCTCCTGGTAGGCCACTACCTCGACCACGCCATGTTGCACGTCAAACTCCTCTCAGCGTGAGGAACGGTGAACCTGGAGCTTACTCGAACGACAGTCGCCCAGTTTCTCACAAGTGTCTTAGTATTGCAATACACCAGGCAAGGTGTCGAACCTCACTCTCCGCTCCAGTTCGGCTCGCGCTTTTCGAAGAACGCGCTGATACCCTCCTCCGCATCGGTTGCGAGCATGTTCTCGACCATCTCTCGGGAGGCGCATTCATACGCCTCCAGCAGGCCGCACGCTGCCTGCTCGCGAACTGCTCTCTTCCCGAGCTTCAACGCGAGCGGCGATTTCGCGGCGATCCTGGAAGCGAGCTCGTTGACCGCATCCGTCAATATTTCCGACGAGACGACGCGATTTACCAATCCGAACTCGAGAGCCGTCGCCGCATCGATCATCTCGCCCGTCAGCAGCATTTCCATCGTGCGCTTGCGGCTGATGTTGCGGGTTAGAGCGACTGACGGAGTCGAGCAGAACAGGCCGACGTCGATTCCGTTCACGCCGAACCTCGACCGGTCTGAAGCGACCGCGAGGTCGCACGAGGCGACGAGTTGGCAACCCGCCGCGGTCGCGATCCCGTCGACCTCGGCAATCACCGGCTTCGGGTGCTCGACAATCGACTGCATCAGGCGAGAGCAGAGCGCGAAAGTGCGCTCGAAGAAGGCGCGGCCGCGGTCGGCATCGCTTCGGTGCGCGGTCATTTCCTTGAGATCGTGCCCGGCCGAGAAGAGCTTGCCAGACGCCGCGATGACGATGACGCGGGTCGCCGCGTCGTCGCGATCCGCATCGAGCTCGGCAACGAGCGACTCCATGACCTCGATCGAAAGGGCGTTCGCGGGCGGGTTCCGAAGCGTGAGGCGAAGCACAGGCCCTTGCCGGTTCGAGGCTATGGTCTGGGACATTGGCCAAAGCTAGGATCTGACATTGCCTGTCACAAGCTCCGTCGACCCCACTTCAGAAGCCCCGCTTGTCGAAGAAGCAGGGTGGGCTGTCGACAATAAGCCGCCCTAGGTCGAACAGGGATTCCCTCTTCGCGCATCGCTGATAGAGCCGCCGCTGCATCTTGGCTCGGCGACGCAATAACCTTTGGTCGAGCTGCGGAAGCGCGTCCCGCTCAGCTTGACTGAGTGAGTTACATGTGTGATACACTTCGCACACAATCATGGTGGCGCGGGAGGCTAAGCTCGCCTGAGGGCTGGGCCGCCGACTTTGTCACCACGGGCAACGGGGAAGTACGCATGAACTTCCGGAATATCTCGTCTTGGTCGATCCGGAACCCGGTCTTCCCGATCGTCCTGTTCGTCGCGCTGATGCTCGCCGGGCTGATTGCCTTCGCCCGAATGCAGGTAAACAACGCGCCGGACATCGATTTCCCCGCGGCCGACGTAGAGGTCGTCCAGCCAGGCGCCGCGCCGAACGAGATGGAAACGCAGATCACGCAGCGGGTCGAGGCTGCCATCCGCGGGGTCAACGGCGTCGACGAGATGAGCAGCACGGTTACCGAAGGCAGCAGCAACACCTTCGTGCAGTTCCAGCTCGGAACCCCGCCGGACCGCGCCGTCAACGACGTCCGCAACGCGATCGCGCAGATACGCGGGACCCTCCCCGACGGAATCCTCGAACCGCAGGTCACGCGTGTCGATGCCGAGAATGAGCCGATCTCCTACGTCGGCGCGACCACGACCGACATGACGCTCGAGCAGTTGAGCTGGTACATTGACGACACAATCGCCAAGCGCCTGCTCGGCCTCCCCGGAATCGCCGGCGTCCAGCGCGTCGGCGGGGTCGACCGCAGGATAAGAGTGATCCTCGATCCGTCTGCGCTGCAGGCGCAGGGAATCACCGCAGCCGAGGTCAACCAGCAGCTCCGCCAAAGCAACATGAACGGCGCCGGAGGACGCGCCGAGATCGCCGGCTCCGAGCAAGGCGTTCGCGTCATCGGCAATGCCAACACGGCATATCAGCTAGCGCAAACCCAGGTCGCGCTCCCCGGCGGTCGGTTCGTGAAGCTCGGCGACTTGGGCGAGGTCAAGGACAGCAATAGCGAGCAGCGCTCGCTCGCCAAGATGAACGGCCACCAGGTCGTGACCTTCATGATTCAGCGAGCGAAGGGATCGTCGGAGGTCACCGCCTACCAGTCGATGTGGGCCGAGCTTCACAAGCTCGAAAAGGAAGACCCGCGAATCCACTTCTCCGAGGTCTTCACCAATGTCGAATATACCAAGGCGCAGTACCGATCGGCGATGGAGGGGCTGATCGAGGGCGCGGTCCTCGCGGTGCTCGTCGTCCTTCTTTTCCTTCGCGACATTCGGGCGACGCTCATTTCCGCAGTTGCCATCCCGCTGTCAGCGATCCCGTCATTCTGGCTGATGAGCATGATGGGGATCACGCTCAACTTCATGTCGACCATGGCGATGGGTCTGGTCTCTGGCGTCTTGGTCGACGACGCGATCGTCGAGATCGAGAACATCGTCCGCCACATGCGCATGGGTAAATCCGCCTATCAGGCGGCGCTCGACGCGGCCGACGAGATCGGTCTCGCGGTGCTGGCGACGACGATGGCGATCGTCGCGGTGTTCTTCCCTGTCGCTCTGATGCCGGGCATCGCGGGCCAGTATTTCAAGGCGTTCGGCTTCACCGTCGTGCTGTCGGTGCTGATGAGCCTGTTCGTCGCGCGGATGATCACGCCGCTGATTTCCGCCTACTTCCTGCGCTCGCACGGCAAGCAGCCGCACGCGGCGTGGAAGTGGATGGACCTCTACCTGAAGGTGCTCAACTGGAGCCTGGATACCACCAAGGCACATGCCTTGCTGGAGAAGCTGCCGAAGACGCCGCGCAGGTTCGGCTATTACGGAATCCTCGGGCTCCTCGTTCTGCTGATGGTTGCCGCCTTCATCGGCGGGACCGGCGCCGCGATGATGGGCCTCGGCAAGCTCGGCTGGAACGGCGCAATCACCTTCGTCCTGGCAGTGCTGATCGGCGGCGGAGTCGGCTATGGCGCGGCAAAGCTTATCGGCATTGTCGTCCCGCTTATCGGAAGCCATTCCTTTGCAGAATGGCATGCGATCGCCTCGGCTCGCTGGAACGCGCGGATGCAGGACCACCGGCTGGTGATGGTCGGCGCGGGTGCGGGGACCATGCTGCTCAGCATCATCCTCTTCGGGACCTTATCGGTGTCCTTCTTCCCGCCGGAGAACAGCGATTATTCGCGCGCCAACATCACCATGCCGCCCGGCGCGACGCTGAAAACGACCGAAAAGATCGTCGACGAGACCGCAGCGATCATCAGCAAGGATCCGAATGTCGATCGCGTGTTCGAGCGCATCAATGTCGGCGAAGGCCACGTCAACATCGTCCTCAAGAAGGATCGTAAGCTGAAGAGCTCCGAGTTCGAGCGCAACCTTTCACCCACGCTTGCCGCCATCGCCGACGCACGCGTGAGCTTCCAGAGCCAGAATGGCGGACCGGACGCGGATTCGCGCGACATCATGCTTTACCTCGGCGGTGAGGATCCGGCCCAGCTTACGGCCGTCGCAAATCAGATCGCCAAGGAGATGGAAACCATCCCGGGCCTCAGGGCGCCGCGGGTCGGGAGCAACCTCGTCCAACCCGAAATCACGATGAAGCCGCGGCTCGATCTCGCCGCCGACCTCGGCGTGACGACGGCAGCGCTCAGCCAGACAATTCGCATCGCGACGCTCGGCGACATCGAGCAAAACAGCGCGAAGTTCTCGCTGTCCGACCGTCAGGTGCCGATCCAGGTGTCGCTGTCGGAGAATGCGCGCCGCGATCTCTCAACGCTCGAGAATTTGCCGGTGCCGACGTCCAGTGGCGGCTCGGTGCCTTTAAAGTCGGTCGCCGACATCGGCTTCGGCGCTGCTCCGACCACGATCCAGCGGTCGAACCAGCTGCGCCGCCTTTCGATTGGCGCCGATCTCGCACCCGGCGTCGTCGAAGGCGACGTCTGGACCCGAATCAACGCTTTGCCGACGGTCAAGAACCTGCCCCACGGCGTCGAGAAGATGAACCTCGGCAACCAGAAGTGGCAGTCCGAGCTCCTGTTCAACTTCGCGGTCGCGCTGATTGCCGGCGTCCTGCTCGTCTTCGCGGTGCTGGTGCTGCTCTACCGCCGGTTCCTCGCGCCGTTCGTGAACATGGGTTCGCTGATCCTCGCGCCCCTTGGAGCCGCGGTTGCGTTGCACATCGCGGGTCAGCCCGTCTCGCTATTCGTGCTGATCGGAATCCTGATGCTGTTCGGCATCGTCGCCAAGAACTCGATCCTGCTGGTCGATTTCGCCGTCGAGATGATGAACCACGGAATGGCCAAGAATGCCGCAATCTGGGAGGCTGGCCACAAGCGCGCCCAGCCGATCGTCATGACGACCGTGGCGATGGTCGCCGGCATGCTTCCCACCGCCATTTCGATCAGCGGCGACAACAGCTGGCGCGCACCGATGGGCATCACCGTGATCGGCGGCCTGATCTTCTCGACCGTGCTGACGCTGCTGCTGGTGCCGTCCTATTTCTCGATCGCGATCTCTTTCGAGACTCGGCTTGCTGCTTTCCTCAAACGGGTCGTGGGCAGCGACGAGCAGGCAATTGCGCACCCCGTCCCGGCTGAATAGCCGGAGGCTCTAGACCGCCTGAAGAGCGTTCGCGAAGTCCGCGATCAAGTCGTCGGCGTCTTCGCAGCCGATCGAGATCCGCACCAGGTTCGGCGTGATGTCGAGCTGCTTCTTGCGCTCGTCGGGCACCGACAGGTGAGTCATGGCCGCAGGGGCGCTGGCGAGCGTCTCGGTGCCGCCGAGGCTGACCGCGAGATTGGCGATCTGCAACGCATCGAGGAAGGCGAATGCCTCCTTCTCGCCGCCCTTGAGGTAAAGCGAGAAGGTCGAGCCCGCGCCGCTGCAATGACGCTTGAAGATGTCGGCCTGACGCGAGCCCTCCTCGAGGAAACCCAAGTAGCCGATCTTCTCGACCTTTGGGTGGCTCTTGAGGAAATCGCAGACCTTCGCCGCATTCTCGCCGGCGCGGCTCATTCGAAGCTCGAGCGTCTCGAGGCTTCGAAGAAGCATCCACGCGGTGTTCGGGTCGCAAATAGTGCCAATCGTATTGCGCATCATCCGGACGCGGTTGATCAGCTCCCTGTCGCCCACCAACCCACCGGCGACGAGGTCGCTATGGCCGCCGACATATTTGGTGAGGCTGTAGACCGACAGGTCTGCGCCGTTGCTGAGCGGCTTAGCCCAGAGCGGTCCCAAGAACGTATTGTCGATGGCGATCGGCGGGCGCTGGTCGGCCTGGAAAGCTGCATCGACGGCCGCGCGAACCGCTTCGACATCCACGAGCTGATTGGTCGGGTTTGCGGGGCTTTCGAGATAGACGAGGCTGACGCGGCCCTTTTCCATGCCTTTCTCGATCGCGGCGTCTATCTCCTCGCGCGTCGCGCCCGACGGGAAATCGACCCAGGAGACACCGAACTGGCCGAGAATCTTCGCGATCAGAGTCTCGGTCGCGGCATAAAGCGGGCCCGAATGGACGACGCAGTCGCCCGGTCGAACGAAGGTCAGGAGGAGCGTGGCAATTGCCGACATGCCGCTCGAGAAGGCAAGCGCGTCGTCGGCGTCCTCCCACACCGCGAGGCGGTCTTCGAGGATTTCCTGGTTGGGGCCGTTGAAGCGTGAATAGATGAGCCCCTCGGCACCGCCCGGTCGCTTGCCGGTCACGCCCTCGAAGAAGCGCTTACCCGCCGCGGCGTTCTCGAAAACGAAGGTCGAGGTGAGGAAGATCGGCGGCTTCAGTGAACCTTCGCTAAGCTCCGGATCAAACCCGTACCCGAGCATCAAGGTCTGGGCGCTGAGCTTGCGGTTGCCGATCTTGGTCGGTGATGGGCGCGGGGCGCGTTGATGGGAGCTGTCGGCCGCGATGTCGCGTTCGGTGGGCAAATGTAATCTCCTTTGGCGAGCGCATTAGCGCCAACTCACGGCCTCCGCCAATCAGCCTCACGCCGAGTGCCGATAAGCTCAGCTTGTCGTCAGCCGGGGATGGCGATGGCGCTCAATTGACGACCATAATCGACTTCGCCGCGGTGCGTCGCGCGCCGGTAGCTGAAGAAGCGATCCGCATCGGAATAGGTGTCGAGATTGAGCGCCTCCACTTCGTCGATTCCGGCCGCGATGAGACGGTGGACGACATAGGCTTCGAGATCGAAATGAGATTTTCCGTTCTCACTCCCGATGAAGAAGCGCGTGTTTTCGGAATCGTGGTCGAGGAACAGTGAGCGGAACGCGCCGTCAACCTCGTACGAGGGCTGAGCGATGCACGGCCCGACGGCGGCATGGATGTTCTCACGCCGGGCGCCGAGCTCGACCATTGCCTCGATCGTGGAGTCCGTGACCCCGGCGAGCGCGCCGCGCCAGCCGGCATGCGCTGCACCGACCACCACCGCATGATGGTCAGCGAAGAGGACAGGTGCACAGTCGGCGGTGAGGATTCCGAGAAGCAGGTTTGGCGTGTCGGTAACCATGGAGTCCGCGCGCGGTCGCTCGGCCTGCGGCCATGCGCGGTTGGCGACCACGACATCGGTGGAATGGACTTGGTGAACGGTCGCAAGCGCCGCTTCAGGATGGATCGCGGCAATGGCGAGGCGGCGATTGCCTTCGATCGCTTCGCGATCGTCACAACTCCCGAAGCCAACGTTGAGGCCTTCGCAGACGCCGACTGAAATGCCTCCGCGGCGACCGAGGAAGCCGTGCGGAAGCTGGCCGAGGCTGATTGCCCGAATAACCTCGACGCCGCTCAAATCACCTTCCGCATGATGATGTCTTCATCCGCCTGGCTGCCGACCATGAAATCGTAGCGTCCGACGGGCTCAAATCCATAGCGGTCGTAGAATCGCTTCGCCCGGTCATTGTCGACGTAGACGGTCAGGTAGAGTTCTTCGAAGCCCTGCCTGCGAGCCTCGTCGACAGCCCAATCGGTTAGCGCGGCCGCGATGCCGCTGCCGTGATGCTCCTTGAGAATGTAGATCTGCCTTAGCTCGATCGCGCGTTTGTCGGTCTCGATCGGGAGCGCCGAAGGACCGAGCTTCAGGAAGCCGACGATTTTGCCGCCGTCTTCTGCAACGCGAAAGCGATAGCGCGGATCGTCGAGCTCCTCGCGCCAGGCAGTCAGCGTAAATTGCGCGAGGAAGGCCTGAAGATCTTCGGGCCGATAGAGATGGGCAAATGTATCGCAGAAGCTCGTCCGGAAGACGCGATCGATCGCGGGGAGATCGGCGACGACGGCGTCGCGAAACGAGGTCACGCGAAGCCCGCCGGAACAACTGATCCCGGCGAGTGGACGCCAATCACCTTGAACAGCTCGCCCATCTGATCGTGGCGGGTGAGGCGCTCGAGCGCAGTTTGGATGTCCGAAGCGCGTTCCGGATTAGCGCGCGAAAGCGACTGCGCGCGCGCTTCGATGCCGAGCCGGATCAACCATTCGCCTTGAGTGACGAGCTCGGTCACCGACGCGCCACCATCGCGCGCAGCCTCGGCCACGGCTTCAAAGTCGACGTGCGCGGTCAAATCCTGCTCCCCCGGACTTGCAAGCACCGGGGCGTAGCCGTGGCGGCGCACGGCCTGCAAGGTGTCGCCGGCGGCACTGCGTTCGTGTCCGTAGTCGATGAACAGCGCGACGCCCCCCCTTGCGGCAAGGCACGTAGCGATCCTCATCATAGCCACATCGCGCGCGGGCGAAGTCTCGACGATCTCCCCGTCGCGGTCGAACGCGAGCCCACCACCCACGATGGTTACGCATCTCTCAAGGTCACCAACATGTTGGCGAACAGGCAGCGCGTCGAGGAACTCGTTGCCAACGAGGAGCAGCGGACGGGCGGGCAAATCTGCGATGTCGTCGTGCCAGATCGCGTCGGGCATTATTTCTCTTTGCCGCTCGCGCAGCGCCGGGCTCGTTTCGACCAAATGTACCTCGCCGGAAAAGCCGGCCGACCGCAGGAGCCGCAGCGCATCGGCGGCGAGCGTGCCCCTGCCGGGCCCCAACTCGACGTAGATTGCGTCCCCCGGCGCGCCCGCGCGCTTCCACCAGTCGGCCAAAGCTGCGCCGACCAGTTCCCCGAACATTTGGCTGATCTCGGGCGCTGTCATGAAATCGCCCGCAGCCCCGAGCGGATCGCGCGTCGCATAATAATAAGCGTTGCACGCTTCCATATAGGCTTCGACCGTAATCGGCCCCTCGGCCCTGATCCGCTCGCGAAGCGCGCGCTCGAGCGGAGTCATCGATAGATCTCGAAGGCGTCAGGCGACCGAGGCGGTGCCTGCGGTTGCTTCCACGCGAACACGCCGCTTCTTCGCCGTCAGCATCAGGTATAGCCCGCCGACGATCAAAGGCAGCGACAGCCACTGCCCCATGTGAAGGCCTGTTTGCTGCGCAAACCGGACGAGCTGGCTGTCGGGCTCGCGGATATATTCGATCCCGAAGCGGAAGATTCCGTAGAAGAAGACGAACGCCCCAACGAGCTTGCCCGGTTCGTAGCGAGCCTTCGTCTTCCAGAACATGAAGCCGAGGATGCAGAAGAGGACGATGCCCTCGAGGAAGGCTTCATAAAGCTGGCTCGGGTGACGCGGCGGCCCGAGATAGCGCTGGCCATAAGCATTGAATTCCTGGAAACGGATCGCCCAGGGGACCGTCGTCTGGGCGCCCCACAGCTCCTGGTTCACGAAGTTCGCGAGACGGCCGAAAAAGAGCCCGAACGGCGCGCAGCAGGCGACATAATCGTGGATCCGAAGCCAGTTCAGCTTCTCCTTGCGCGCGAAATAGATGATGCCGAGCGACGTGCCGATGACTCCGCCATGGAACGACATGCCGCCGTCCCACAGCTTCAGGATCTCGATCGGGTGCCTGAGGTACTCGCCGAGATTATAGAAGAGGACGTAGCCGAGGCGGCCACCGAGGATCACTCCGAGGGCGGCATAAAAGACAAGGTCATCGGCATGGCGGCGCGCCATGGGCGCACCGGGCTGCTTCAGCAATTTGAGCAGGTACCAATAGCCGATGAAAATGCCGGCGAGGTACGCAAGGCTGTACCAGCGAAGGTCGAAGCGCCAGATGTGCAGCGCGACGGGCGAGAGCCCGAGGTCGCTGAACTTCGTGAAGCCTGAAAAATCGTCAGTCGGCAAGGGCTTCCCCATGAATGCTCAGCGCCTCATAAGGCGGGGACCGGTAAAGGCAAAGGAAACGCAGAGCGACCATGCTGAGCGAGCTCGACCGCCGATTTGACGAAGAGCTGGTCAAGGTCACGGGATCCGGCGGCAGGATCGAAATGGCGCGCGACAGCGAGGGGCGCGCGATCGCCGCCAAGCTTCCCGCGACGCTGCCCGATTTGTTCCGCGCCTTCTGCAAGCTTCACGGGGCAACGGAGGCTTTGGTCGCAGGCGACGAGCGGCTGAGCTTTGCCGATCTCGACCACATTTCGGAGCGGCTGGCGCATGGACTGGTGGCGCGCGGCGTCGAGAAAGGGGACCGCGTCGCAATCGCGATGCGAAACTGCCCGGCGTGGATCGTCAGCTACATGGCAATCCTGAAGGCTGGCGGAGTCGCCACTTTGCTCAACGGCTGGTGGGAAGCGCATGAGATGGAACATGCGATCCTGCTGACGGAGCCGAAGCTGATCATCGCCGATGCGGCGCGCGGGAAGCGGATCGCCGAACGCTGCGGCCGCTTCGAGACACTTTGTCTTCCCATCGAGCAGCCGATCGAGCAGGCGCTTGCCGAGTTGCTCGGCTGTGCCGACGAAAGCACGCCGCTGCCTACGATCGCGCCGGAAGATGACGCGACCATCCTGTTTACGTCCGGCTCAACGGGGGATTCGAAGGGCGCCCTGTCGACCCACCGATCAGTGACGACCGCGGTCTATGCCTACGCGACAGGGCTCGCGGTCCTGCTCGGACTGTTGACGCAGGAGGGCCGCGCACCGGCGGCGCAGCCGCGCACCCTCCTCACCGTTCCTTTGTTCCACGTCACCGGCGAAGTGCCGGTGATGCTCAACAGCTTTGTCGTCGGCCGTTGCCTGGTGATCATGCCAAAATGGGATGCGACGGACGCGTTGCGGCTGATCGAGAAGGAGAAGGTCACCTATTTCGTTGGCGTGCCGACGATGAGCCTGGAGCTCATGAACCATCCGGACCGGCAGCAATACGACTTGAGCTCGCTGACCGACATCACTGCAGGCGGAGCGCCGCGGCCGGTCACGCATGTCGAACGGCTTCAGAAGGAGTTTCCCAACGCTCAGCCGGCGCTCGGCTATGGGCTGACCGAAACGAATGCGGCGGGGTGCGCCAATTATTGGGGCAATTATGCAGCCAAGCCGGCATCCACAGGCCGACCCCAGAAGCCGATCATCGAGCTTGCGATCCTCGGCGCGGGCGATCGGCACCTCGAGCGCGGCGAAGTCGGCGAAATCGGCATCCGAAGCGCGGCGAACATCAAGGGCTATTGGCGCAATCCCGGCGCGACGCGAGAGGCTTTCACCGACGATGGTTGGCTGCGCACCGGCGACGTCGGCTATCTCGACGAAGACGGCTATCTGTTCATCGTCGACCGCAAGAAGGAAATCATCATCCGCGGCGGCGAGAATATCGCGGCAGCGGAGGTCGAAGCCGAGTGCTACGCCTGCCCCGCGGTTGCCGAGGTCGCGGTATTCGGCGCCCCCGACGAGCGCTTGGGCGAAGTCCCCGTCGCGGTCATCCATCTGAAGGACGGCGAACAGCTCGGCGAGGAGCAGTTGCTCGCGTTTCTCGACGGCAGGATGGCGAAGTTTAAGATTCCGCAGCGCATCATCCTGTCAGACGAGCCGCTACCCAAGCTCGGCACCGGCAAGATCGACCGGCGCGCGCTCAAGGCCCAATACGCCCATTGAAGATCGACCGAAGGACATTGCTGATCGGTGGCGGCGCGGGCGTCGGGCTGGTCGTCGCCTCTGCCTTGTGGCCGAGACATCTTTCGAGCGATCTTGCGGTTCGCAAGGGCGAGCAGGCGTTCGGCAATTACATAAAGATTGCGCGTGACGGCCGGGTGACGGTTGCCGTGCCGCAGGTCGAGACCGGACAAGGCATCTGGACCGCGCTTCCGCACATCGTTGCCGACGAGCTTGGTGCCGCATGGGAAACGGTCGCGGTCGAGCCGGCACCGCTGACCGGCGATTACCCCAATTCCCTCGCACTTACGGAGGGATGGCTCGACGGATTCGGCTTTCTTCGCGAGCACCGGATCGAAAGTGAGGGGCGCACCCGGATCACTGCGGATTCGACATCCGTGAGGGCCTTCGAGCGCCCGCTGCGCGAGGCCGCAGCAGTTGCCCGGGCGATGCTCGTCGGCGCGGCGGCGGACCGCTGGAACGTGGATCCATCGACCTGCGACACCGCCGACGGGTTCGTGATCAACGGCGTCAGGACTTTCACTTTCGGCGAGCTCGCCGAGGAAGCCGCCGACCGCAGTCCACCGGGACACGCCGCGCTGCGCACCTCGACCAAAGGCCGATCGATCGCCCAGCCGCTGCAGCGGCTCGACGGACCGGCCAAAGCGGGTGGAAGCTGGCGGTTCGCGGGCGACGTTCGCCTGCCCGGAATGCTGTACGCCTCGGCGCGGGTGGCTCCGCCCGATGGAAGCTTGAAGAGCTTTCCGCGAGAAGCCGTCGAGCGCGCGCCCGGAGTTCGGCACGTTACAGTTCGCGACAATTGGGTCGCGGTGGTTGCCGACAGCTGGTGGACTGCGGAACGCGCGCTGCAAAAGGCGAATCCGACCTTCTCCGGCACGCGCACGCCGGCGAACCTCCGCTCTTATTTCGAAGATGCGATCGAGCACGGTCATGCGCGCGTGTTTCGGCGGGGCGATTACGAAGGAATCGTGCGCGGTTCACGACCACTCGCCGCCACTTATTTTGTCGCGCCGAGCCAGCATCTCGGCCTCGAGCCGCTCACCGCCACAGCCCGATACGACGGCCATCATCTCGAGCTCTGGGCCGCGACCCAGGCGCCCGGACTTGCACGCGATGCCGCGGCAAAGGCGGGCAAGATCAACAGCTCCAATCTGTTCCTTTACCCGATGCCCGTCGGCGAGCCCGCAGGGAGGGCCATGGAAGCCGATGCGGTTCCGATCGCCGTCGAGCTTGCGCGCGAGCTTCACGCGCCCGTCCAGGTCACCCTCTCTCAGAGCGCGAGCCAGAATCACGACCTCGTCTCATCCGGCGCCTTGGCGCGCATGGCTGCGCTTCCAGGCGAAGGTGGGATCACAGCAGCGTGGAAAATGCAGGTGGCGACCGCCAATGGCATGGGCTCTGCCATCGCGCGCTTGCTTGGAAGCGAGCACAAGGGCCGTGCGATCCGCAATGCGGTGATCGCCATTCCGCCTTACGCCATCCCGAATGTCAGCGTCGAAGCGGTCCGGCCGGAGCTGCCCTTTCCGGTCGGATACATGCGCGGCTCGCCGCAGCGGGAGTTCGCCTTCTTCACCGAGAGCTTCATCGACGAGCTGGCTCATGCCGCTGGCGTAGAACCCCTCGCTTTTCGAATGTCGATCCTAGGGAACAATGGGCGCCTCGCGCGATGCCTCCAGGCGGCCGCAAGGCTGGCGAACTGGGACGGGGGAGGCCCGGGGAGCACGATGGGGCTGGCCGGCGCTTCCGCCTATGGCTCGCACATCGGGCTTGTCGCAGTCGCAAGCATCGGCGACGAGCAGCGCGTGAAGGTGCACCGGCTCGTTGCTGCCGTCGATTGCGGAGAGGTGGTCAACAGCTCGGTCGCCGAGCAGCAGATCGGGGGCGGGCTCATCTGGGCGCTCGGCCAGGCGACGATTCCGGCACCCGAGTGGGTTGCCGGCATGCCCCGCGCACGGCCGCTCGGCAGCCTCGGTCCGCCGCTGCTTGGCGACACGCCCGAGATCACCGTCTCTCTCATCCGCAGCAGTGATCCCGCGGGTGGATTGAGCGGTCTCGGCACGCTCCCGCTCGCCCCCGCGGTCGCCAACGCGATCCATGCTGGATCGGGCAAGCGCCTGCGATCGCTTCCGTTTGACGTGATGGCCGCATGAACGATCATCCGAACATTCCCGAGCAGAAGATTGGCGTGCTGCTGATCAACCTCGGCACTCCGGATGCGCCGGAAGCGCGCGCGGTTCGCCGCTACCTTGCCGAGTTCCTGAGCGATCCTCGGGTCATCGAAATCCATCCGATCGCGTGGAAGCCGATCCTGCACGGGATCATCCTGCGGACGCGGCCGAAGAAGTCTGCCGAGGCTTACAACCAGGTTTGGACCAACGAGGGCTCACCGCTGCGCGCCATCGCTCATAGGCAGGCGGAGGCGCTCCGCTCGCGACTCCCGGATGTCAGCGTCCACTATGCGATGCGATACGGCAATCCAGGCATCGGGGCAGCGCTCAACAATATGGTCAGCGAGGGCTGTACGCGGATTCTCGCAGCGCCGCTTTACCCGCAGTATTGCGCGGCAACGACGGCGACAGCGAATGACGCGGTATTCGCGGCGCTCGCAAGGATGCGCTGGCAGCCGGCGCTGCGATTCCTGCCGCCTTATTATGACGATCCGACCTACATCGAGGCTCTCGCGAAGAATCTCACTCGCCAGCTCAAGGCGCTGGATTTCGAGCCCGAGCGGCTTCTGCTGAGCTTTCATGGAATGCCCGTGCGGACGCTCGAGCTCGGCGACCCCTATCACTGTCACTGCCAGAAGACGGCGCGCCTCGTCGGGGAAGCGCTCGGCCGTGAAGTCGGTGTCGCCTTCCAGTCGCGCTTCGGACGCGCGAAGTGGCTCGATCCAGCGACGGACGCTACCCTCGCGAAATACGCGCGTGACGGTGTGAAGCGCATTGCCGTCGCCGCACCGGGCTTTTCTGCCGACTGCATCGAGACGCTCGAAGAGCTTGGAATTCGCGGCCGCCGCACTTTTATGGAGGACGGCGGCGAGCATTTCGCACTGCTCGACTGTCTCAACGACTCAGCCGAAGGCATGGCCATGCTGACCCAGTTGGTCAGCCGCGAACTTGCAGGCTGGCTGGAGCAGGCATAAGCGGCCTCGCGCAAACGAACAGGAGGGATGAATGGCTCGAGTGGCGATCGTCACCGGCGGCACGCGCGGCATTGGCGAGGCGATCAGCATCGCGCTCCGCGACATGGGCATGAAGGTCGCCGCAAACTACGCCGGCAATGAGGAGCGCGCGCGCGAATTCTCCGACCGCACCGGAATCGCAGCCTATAAATGGGACGTCGCCGACTTCGATGCGTGCCAGGACGGCGTGCGCAAGGTCGAGGCGGAGCTCGGGCCGGTCGACGTGCTGGTCAACAATGCCGGCATCACCCGGGACGCGACGATGAAGCGCATGGACCGCGCGAAGTGGCAGGACGTCATCGACGTCAATCTCGGCGGCTGCTTCAACATGGCGAAAGCCGTGTTCGAAGGCATGGCCGGGCGCGGTTACGGACGGATCGTCAATATCGGCTCCATCAACGGCCAGGCCGGCCAGTACGGACAGGTCAATTATGCCGCCGCCAAGTCGGGAATCCACGGCTTCACCAAAGCGCTGGCGCAGGAAGGCGCGCGCTCGGGCGTGACGGTCAATGCCATCGCACCCGGCTATATCGATACGGACATGGTGGCGGCGGTGCCCGAAGAGGTGCTTGGCAAGATCGTCGCACGGATACCGGTCGGGCGGCTCGGCAAGGCCGAGGAGATCGCGCGCGGAGTCGCCTTCCTGGTCGACGAGAATGCCGGCTTCATCACCGGCTCGACGATATCGATCAACGGCGGCCAGCATATGTATTGATGGAGCGGTTTTACGCTCCCCCCAAGAAGCGGTCGGTCCTGATCGCTGGCCATGCGACGTCGATCAGCCTCGAGCCGATGTTCTGGAATGCGCTCGAGCAGGCTGCGCGTGAACGCGGCTGCGCTGTCAATTCGCTCGTTGCAGAGATCGACGCAGAGCGGCTGAGTTTCCGTCCGACGCCGAACCTGACGTCGGCGATCCGGCAATGGCTCTTTGTCCGGCGTTAGCGGCCGAGCAGTATCCGCGCCTGGCCGGCGATCTGGGCGAGCATCGGCGCGCTGACATGGCCTTCGGCGCGGGCGCGTGCCACGAGGGCGCGGAACTGCTCGATTTGGCGCTGGTGCTCTACGATCCAGTGCTCGACACCGGCATCGACCGCGTCACCGCGGCAGCGGCTCAGGAAGTCGATTCGAAGCTGCTCGAAGTCGCGCGCCAGGCCGGCCGTCAGTAGCCGCTCCCACTGGTCGGCCGGAACGAAGCGGGCGACCTGCTGCTGCGCCCAGTCGAGGCCGAGTGCTTCACCGAGGCGTGTGTAGGCGCGCGTCGCTTCCAGCTCGTCGAGCTCCTTGCGAGCGGACAGCGCTGCGACTCCGAACACGCCGTCGAGCTCGTACAGACGGACCAGCATCCGGACGATGTCGTCGCTTGCACCTAGGGCCACGAGCCGATCGCGACGCGCCACCGCCTCGTTGCGGACCTCGGCGCGGATGAGCTTGGTCGCAGCCGCCGAAATCTTGCGGACGCCAGGCTCGAGCAAGGCGCAAAGCTTTTCGACGCTCGTCTCGCCCCCAGCGGCGCGAAGCACGTCGGAAATATGGGAGCGAACGCTTGCCGCGGCGATAGAGAACAGCTCGATCCTCACCGTCTCGGGCAGGTTGTCCTGCTCGATCTCCAGCCACAACTTGTCGAGGTCGAGCAGGCGCTCGGCGACCAGGAATGCGGCGACGGACTGCTGAAGCGATGCGCCTTCCTCCTCGGTGAGGTCGAACGCGACACCCGGGCCGAGGCGATTGACGAGCCGGTTCGCAACCTTCGTCGCTACGATCTCGTTGCGAAGGCGATGGGCGCGGATGGCGTCGGCGTGCGCCTTGCGCATCGGCTTCGGGAACGCCTCGAACAGCTCGGGACCGACCAGCGCATCGTCGGCGAGGCGAAGGTCCTCCGCCGCATCCTGCAGGACGAGCTTCGAGATCGACAGAACGACCGCGAGCTCGGGCCGAGTCAGGCCGCGATTTTCCTGAAGGCGGCGAAGCAGGTCCTCGCTGGACGCGAGCCCTTCGACCTTCCGGTCGAGCCGGCCCGACGCCTCGAGCAATTCGATCGTACGAACGTGCGCCGGAAGCGCCGTCGCTCCGCCTGCTTCGGCAATCGAGAGCGCCAGCGTTTGCAGGCGGTTGTCCTCGAGGACGAGGTCGGCGACCTCCTCCGTCATTCGCGCCAGCAGCGCGTTGCGCTTTTCGAAGGCGAGCCGCCCGTCGCGCATCTCGCGGTTGAGCGGAATCTTGATGTTCACTTCATTGTCCGAGCAGTCGACGCCCGCGCTATTGTCGATAAAATCGGTGTTGATGCGCCCGCCCTCTTCGGCGAACTCGATGCGGCCCGCCTGGGTGATCGCAAGGTTGGCGCCCTCGCCGATCACCTTCGCGCGCAGCTCGGACGCGCTCGCACGAAGCACGTCATTCGACGGGTCGCCCACATCGACCTGGCTCTGCGTCGACGACTTGATGTAAGTGCCAATGCCGCCGAACCACAGAAGGTCGACGGGCGCTTTCAGGATGGCGTTGATGAGGCTCGCCGGGTCGAGCGCCTTGGCGTCGATTCCCAGAGCTTCGCGCGCCTCGGCGCTGAGTGGGATCGACTTCTCCGTGCGAGGAAAGACGCCTCCTCCCTTCGAGATCAGAGCCTTGTTGTAATCGTCCCAGCTGGAGCGCGGCAGGTCGAACATCCGCTTGCGCTCGGCCCAGCTTTTCGCCGGATCCGGGTTCGGGTCGATGAAGATGTGGCGATGGTCGAACGCGGCGATCAGCTTCAGCGACTTCGACAGGAGCATGCCGTTGCCGAAGACGTCGCCCGACATGTCGCCGCAGCCGGCGACGCTCACCGGATCCGACTGAACGTCGACGCCCATTTCGAGGAAGTGACGCTGGACCGAGATCCACGCGCCGCGCGCGGTGATTCCCATCGCTTTGTGGTCGTAGCCGTGACTTCCACCGCTCGCGAATGCGTCGCCAAGCCAGAAATTGCGGTCGAGCGCGATCTGGTTCGCGATGTCGGAGAAGGTCGCAGTGCCCTTGTCCGCGGCAACGACGAAATAGGGATCGTCGCCATCTTGGATGACCACGCCTTCGGGGTGGGCAACCTTGTCGTTGACTAGATTGTCAGTGATCGAAAGCAGCGACCGGATGAAGATGCGATAAGACTCAGTTCCTTCCGCCAGCCATGCATCGCGATCCGAGGTCGGCGGCAGCTGCTTTGGATAGAAGCCGCCCTTGGCGCCGGTGGGGACGATCACCGCGTTCTTGACGACCTGCGCCTTCATCAGACCGAGGATCTCGGTCCGGAAATCGTCGCGCCGGTCCGACCATCGAATTCCGCCGCGAGCGACCGGGCCGCCGCGCAAGTGGATGCCCTCGACCCGTGGCGAGTAGATCCAGATTTCGCGCCACGGAACGGGGGCCGGAAGTCCCGGCACCCTGGCGCTGTCGATCTTGAACGCAATCGCTTCCTCGGCCGCGGGCGTGAAGGCGTTGGTGCGAACGACCGCTTCGACTAGCGACCGGAGCCTGCGCAGGATTCGGTCGTCGTCGATCGAGCGGATCTTGGTGAGCGAGCGATCGAGCAGATCCCTCTGATGAGCGACCTGCTTATCGCGATCTTTCATACTGGGATCGTGCGCCGCCGTAAAAAGGCCGATCAACGCGGGCGTCGCACCGGGAGCGCGCCGAAGCGCATCGACGATCGTGACGAGGCCGAAGCTGCTTCCCGTCTGACGGAGGTAGCGGAACCATGCCCGGAGCCACACGACCGCGCGCGGATCGAGCGCGGCGTAGATGACGAGCTGGTTGAATTCGTCATTTTCGGCGCTTCCGCAGAGCACGTTGGCGATCGATCGCTCAATCTCGGGGACGCGGTCCAGGATGGAGTCGAGCTCTGCGCCCTCCCCGACCTCGACGCGGAAATCGTGGATGTAGCCGTTGCCGCCGGCGAGCGCGCTGGGAAATTCCTCGAGGACTCGAAAGCCGAAATTTTCGAGAACCGGAACCACGTCGGACAGCGGAATGAGACCGCCCTTGCGGTAGGTCTTGAGCCGCAGCTGGCGCGGCGCGTCATGCTCGTTTCGCGTGATGCGGACCGAGCGATCACTGTCGTCTGTCAACTGGCACAGGCGAAGGATGTCGGCAGCGCCTTCCTCCGGCGCGGTTCGCGCCCGATAACCGTCCGGGAAGCTGTTGATGTAGGTCAGCGCAAGACGGGTGGCGCGCGGCGCTCCAGCAGCCGTAATCAGCTCCGATTCCACGGCAGGGGCCCAGCCGCGGACCATCTCGACGACGGCGGCGTCTAGCGCTTCGCAGTCCGGCCGCGGCGCTTCCTCGTCGATATATTGGGTGTAGCGGATGAGCGCGAGGTCCGCGTCGCCGAGCTCGACCGACCAGCTCGTTATTTCGCGGCCGATCTCGTTCTCCAGCAGCATGGCGATCGCCATCCGACGCGCGGTGCTCAGCTCCTCGCGCGGAAGCCAGACGAACGTGAACAGCTGGCCCTTGAGGATCGATCGCACCTGGAGCAGCGCGGGGCGCGGGCGGTCGGCGAGCGACATCGCCATCATCACCAGCTCGCGAAGGGATTCGTAATCGATGGCGATGACGAGGTCGCGCGGCAGGGAGGCGATCGCGTGGCGAAGCGCCTTGCCGGAATGGCCTTTGGGATCGAAGCCGAAATCCTTGTCGAGTTGCTTCAGGCGCTGGCGAAGGACCGGGACGTTCTCCGGCGAGACCCGAAGCGCTTCGCTGGTCCACAGCCCGGCATGGACTCCGATCCCGACGATCTTGTCGCCTTCCTTGAGCGGCACGACGACGAGATCGAGCGGCACCCGCCGGTGAACCGTGGACTTGCGCTCGGCTTTGGCCATCAGCGGGACGTCCCCGCCGCGCTCGAAATAATGCATCGCGCCGAGGCAGCCGCCCTCATCGGTCGGCGCACCGGGAATGCTGAAGATGCCCAATGCGTCCGTCGGCGCCTCGTACGGCTTCTCGACGTGGTAGCCGAGAAGCGTCATGGCTCCATCGGCGAACCAGTTGAGCAGCGCAGCGCACTCGGGATCCGCGATCGCTGCTGCATCCTCGCGCATCTTTCGCTGCAGCAATTCCCAGTCACGGACCGCGAGCCGCACGTCGCCGAGAACGCGGCGAAGATCCGCCGCGAGTTCCTGCCGTCCCCTCGCATCGGCGCGGTCGAGCTCGACGTACATCATCGATTCCCGGCGATGCTTGTCACCGCACAGGGTCTCGACCGCCTGGAGCTCGCCTCCGGAATCGCGTTCGACGCAAACGACCGGGTGCAGGAGCCGATGGATCGTGAGCTGCTTCGAGGCGATCGCGTTGGCGACGGAGTCGACCAGGAACGGCATATCGTCGTTGACGATGCCGATGCGCATGCGCCGGTTTCCGGCCTCGCCGCCGATGGATTCGATGGCCAGCGCAAGCTCGCCGCGTCGCCGCGATGCCGCCACCTGGCTCAGGAATTCAGAAGCGTCGCGCTCGGCTTCCCGGCTCAGTCCCTGCGTCTCGCCTGGCAGTGCATTTCCGGTCAGCGCCTTCCGGATGGACTCGACCAAAGGCGGGTCGAGACGCGTATGGGCCGTCATTGAAGAAGCTTGCTCCGAGGGACTGTGGGCAGGGCGGGCCTATAGACCCGCGCTCGCGAGGCGGACAACCCCGCGGCCGCTCAGGCGGCGCGGCGAATGGCGCGCTCGACCAGCGCTTCGTCGTCGAGAATGGCGACCGGCTCATGGCGCCCATCGGCGCCCCGGCGCGTCACGATGACTGCAAATTCCTCTTCAGCCGGAACGTCCGCGAGCGACAGCGACGGCGCCGAGCGCAGGCGTGCACGGGCGACCTCGCCCTTGGTGTCGGCTCTAGGCTCGGGGCGCCGAGCCTGGCGCTCGGCGGCGACGAGAGCCTTGAGGCCCCCGGCCTGCTTCTCGATGAGGTCCTGGAACTCGCCAGCCGGGATGTCCCGCCGGCGGGCATAGGACAAAGCCGCTGCGAACTCGGTCAGCCGCGCCTTGTCATAGTCGATTCCGAACACGAGCTTGACTATCGGGGTCATCGGCGCGCGCGCCTGCGCCTTCATGCCCGATTCCTCGAGCAGCTCGGCGTATTCCCCGGGGTTCGCTTCTGCAGCGACCGCGAAATCATAAGCGAGCGACAGCGCCTTGTAGAGCGCCGAGCGGGTCCGGCCCTCCCCCGCCTTCACCGACTCCGCCGTCTCGCGTGCAGCCCACAGGCGGTCTGCAAGACCGGCATTTTCGTCAAGCGCGATCTCGGGGAATTCGATGGTCACACCATCGTCGTCATCGCCGTGAAGCGGACCATCTTCCCACGAGAAATGAACCGGCGCCGATTCATTCGGCGCCTCGTCGTCGACGCTTTCGAGCTCCGCGACCTCTACAGGCGGCTGTTCCTCGACGGACGCCGCGGGTGCGAGCATTTCGGTCAGCTCGAGCGGCTCTTCATCCTCTGCCGGCTGAAATTCTTCTCGGGCGAACGTCTCTGGCGCACCGGCAGCGACGAGCTCGGGCTCGATCTCGGGCTCGACGGACACCACGGCTTCGGGTGCAGGAACCGGGTCGCTTTCCGCAACAGGCCCGGCTTCGAACTCGGGTTCGCCCTCGAAATCCGCTTCCGCTTGGAATTGCGGTTCGGACTCGAACTCTGAGGCGTTCTCAACCTCCTCATCTTGGGAGAGTTCAACGACCGGCATCGCAGCCGTCGGTGCCTCGTCCGTCTCGCCGTCAACGAGCTTCCAGTTGATCACGCCATAGATGAAATCGATCTGCTCGCCGTCCGAGGAAAACGGCATGAGGATTCCACGATAGCAGATCGTCTCGCCTGCCATGTTCTCATATTCGGCCTCGAAACCGATCGGTGCGCGGTTGGCGATGATCTGCAGATAGTGATCGGTGAGGCGCGACAGCAGCGAGCGGCTGGGAATGTCGGCAATGGTCTGAACGTCATCGTCGAGGGCGCATTCGTCGCGGATTGCGCCGCCGACATACGGAATTGCCGGATTGTCGCGGCCGCAGGTGAAGTCGAGAAGCACGCTGTGCGCGGAGAAATCTTCGACGTCTCTCGGCTCGAGCTCATCGATCGAAGGGAAGTCGCGTCCGTCCAGCAGGGAAACCCAATAGTTGTAGGCGCGCACATGCATGCGCCGTTCGTCTGTGCCGATTGCGGCAGTCACGTCATTCGGGGCCGCCGCCTCATCGGACGACGGGGGATCGAAATCACTCGGATGCTCGCGGTAGCTGTCCATCTTTACGCCGGGCCCCACCCTCTTGTTCACGGGGAAAATGGCGGAGCGGCGTTACCAAAGCGTTAAGCATAAACGGTTAGCAATGCCGGCCAGCAGGAGATTTGCGCGGCCATCGAAAGCGGCTTCGGTGGCGCTTGCGAGCGGCGATAGTCGCTGATAGGGCGCGCACTTCCTGAAAAGGCCAAGCCGCTTTAGCTCAGCTGGTAGAGCACATCATTCGTAATGATGGGGTCGCGTGTTCGAGTCACGCAAGCGGCACCAGCCTCCAAACCTCAAGCGCTTTGCACAGCGCCACATTCGCGGTTCGCGGGCACCGCCAAATCCATTTTCTTGGGGCGGGGGAGGTTGAGACCGTTCATGATCGCGACGAACTCGTCGATCGTCTTGCCTGCGCCGAGCCGCGGGTTACGCGCTTTCTCCTGTCCCATGCTGCTGACCCGCCGCTGTTCGTAGTCGTGTCCCGGATAGACGAGCGTGTCCTCCGGCAATGAGAAGAGCTTCTCATGCACCGACCGGTAGAGTGTGGCCCCATCACCGCTCTGGAAATCGGTGCGCCCGCAGCCGTCGATCATAAGCGCGTCGCCGGTAAATACGCGCGATCCATCTGCACTGTGTAGCAAATAGCAATGATGATCGTCGGTGTGCCCGGGCGTGTAGAGCGGCTCGAGCTTGAGATCGCCGAACGCGATCGGTTCGCCTTCACGCACGGCGACGTCTGCATGGGCCACATGACTTATCTCAGGCACGGCGGCCTTGCTTCCGGTCCTCTCGCGCAAGCGCGCGGCGCCGGTCACATGATCGGCGTGAATATGGGTTTCGACCGTATATTTGAGCGTCAGGCCCAATTCCTCCAGCAATTGAAGGTCGCGCTCCACCGTCTCGATCACCGGGTCGATGAGCACGGCTTCGCGCGTGCGCCCACAGGCGACCAGATAGGTGTAAGTGGACGAGCTCGGCTCGAAAAGCTGTCGGAAGATCATTCGCTGCCCCTTGCCCAACCGCAGCATCTTAGCCCATCGCCGCAGTCATGAACATTTGCGTTGTCGGCGCCGGCGCGATCGGCGGATGGGTCGCGGCGAAGTTGTCGCTTTGCGGCGAAAATGTGATGGCGCTGACGAGCCGGGGCCTCCTTGAACAGATCGAGCTGGAGGAGGCCGGATCGACGAGCATCGCAGAGATCGGTCGCTTCGATGTACCGGCGGACCTCTTGATCGTCGCCGTCAAGGCGACGGCCCTCGCCGCGGCAGCACAATCCGCAACACGGCATGTCGGCTCCAACACGGTCATCCTGCCCATGCTCAACGGCGTCCCCTGGTGGTTCGTCGACGGGATGCGGCTGACGTCGGTCGACCCGGACGGGAGCATCGCCGCAGCATTGCCGCTCGAGCAGATCCTCGGCTGCGTGGTGCATGCGTCCTGCTATCGCGCGAACGGGAAAGTCCTCGTCAAACATGCCGACAAGCTCATCATTGGCGAGCCGCGCGGCGGCGAAACCAGCGATCGCTTGGCGGAGCTGTTCGGCTTGCTCGACCGCGCTGGTCTCAAGCCGGACATAACCGGCAATGTCCGCCGCTCGATCTGGTACAAATTATGGGGCAACGCGACGATCAACCCGCTATCGGCCCTGACCCGCGCAAGCTGCGACAAGATTCTCGCCAATGCCCAGTGTCGCGCATGGATGCTCGCCGGGATGGCCGAGCTCGCCGCCGTCGGCGCCGCGGTCGGCTGCCCGATCACCGAGAGCGGCGAAGACCGGATGGCGGTGACGGCGCGGCTCGGCGTGTTCAAGACGTCGATGCTCCAAGATGTCGAGTCAGAGCGCCCGATCGAGCTCGAGGCCTTGCTCGGCGCGCCGCGCGAGATCGCCGCCGCCAAAGGGATCGAAACGCCGGCGCTCGACCGGCTCTACGGAGTCACGAAGCTGATGGCTGAGAGCTTAGGACTGGCCTGAAGCAACAACCCGGCCGACGCATTCGCCGAAGCCAATGCGGACGCTCTCGCCTTCGCACCAGGCCTTGAGAGTCACCTCGTCGCCGTCTTCGAGGAAGCTGCGCGTCTCCCCATTCGGTAGCTGAATGGGCTGCTTTCCGCCCTGGCTGATCTCGAGCATCGAGCCGAGGCCGCCGGCGCTGTCGGTCGAAAGCGTTCCCGTCCCGATCAAATCGCCGGGCTGAAGATTGCAGCCATTGGCGCTGTGATGGGCGACGATCTGCGCTGCGCTCCAATACATCGCCGCATCGGCATACCCGTGCGAGAGAATATGCGGGGCCAAGCCCTCGCGACGCATCCGTTCGGTCGAAAGCGTGACTTCGAGCTGGATCCCGAGCGCGCCGGTTTGGCGATCGGATGCATCGTCGAGATAGGGCAAGGGCTGCGGGTCCCCTACCGGACGCGATAGCCTTGGTTTGCGGAAGGGCGCGAGCGCCTGCGTGCTGACCACCCATGGGCTGACGCTGGTCAGGAAGTTCTTGGCGAGGAACGGACCGAGCGGCTGATATTCCCACGCCTGGATGTCTCGCGCGGACCAGTCGTTCAGCAGGCAGTAGCCCGCAATATGCTCGGCCGCCTCGCCGATCGGAATCGGTGATCCCAGCTCATTGCCCTCGCCGATCCAGATTCCGAGCTCCAGCTCGTAATCGAGGCGGCGGCTCGGACCATATTCGGGTGCATCCGCGTCGGGCGCTTTCCTCTGACCATTCGGCCGGATCACGGGCTCGCCCGACGCCCGCACGGAGCTAGCTCGCCCGTGGTAGCCGATCGGCACATATTTATAGTTGGGCAGCAGCGGATTGTCGGGCCGGAACTGCTTGCCGACATTGGTCGCGTGGTGAATGCCGACGTAGAAATCCGTGTAGTCGCCGACGAAGCACGGCAGGTGAAAGCGCACCTCGCTTTGGCCGACGAGCTGCGGCTCGATCTCGTCTCGATATTTTTCCTCCGAAAGCAGCTCCTGGAGGCGCTGGCGAAGCGCGCTTTGTGCCTCGTGGCCGCGCGCGAGCCAGCCGTTGAGCACCGGCTGCGAGAGATCCTCGCGCCAGTCCTCGTCGAGCAGCTCGGCGATACCGCCAAGGTCGAGCACGTAATCGCCGATCGCGACCCCGGCCTGGCGGCGCCGCTCGCCGACGGAGAAGATGCCGAGCGGCAGGTTCTGGATTGGAAAATCGCTCCCTTCCGCGCTCTCGCACCAGGTCTTGAGCCTGGGGTCGTTGCTGGCGTCGCTCACGGTAGCTTCGCCTTGGGGAAGCCCTGCCATGCCTGATCATAGTCGGGCTGCGCACGCTCCAGCGCCCATACAGTCGGACGGTAGGGCCAGCACGTCTCGACCATGAAGGCCATCGTACCTTCGATCTTCACCGGCTTGAGCTCGGCCTCGCTCGCCTTGCGCCAGCTTTCGACGTCGGGGCCGTGTCCGCTCATCAGATTATGGAGCGACAGCCCGCCGGGCGCGAAACCTCCGGCCTTGGCATCGTACACTCCGTGGATCAGGCCCATCGCCTCGCTCATGACGTTGCGGTGGAACCACGGCGGCCGGAACGTGTCCTCCCCGACCATCCAGCGCGGCGGGAAGATGACGAAATCGGCGTTGGCACGGCCCTGCACATTGCTCGGGCTGGTCAGCACTGTGAAGATCGACGGATCGGGATGGTCGAAGCTGACCGTGTTGATCGTGTTGAAGCGCGAGAGGTCGTACCGATAGGGCGCATAATTTCCGTGCCACGCGACGACATCGAGGGGCGAATGGTCCAGCTCCGTCGTCCACAGGTGGCCGAGCGATTTCTGGATAACTTCGGTTGGCTCGTCGCTATCCTCGAACCAGGCGACCGATGTCTCGAAATCGCGCGGATTTGCGAGTCCGTTCGAACCGATGGGTCCCAGCTCGGGCAGGCGCAACGGTAGGCCGTGGTTCTCCGCGACATAGCCGCGGCTTTCGCCGTCGACGTCGACGTCGACGCGAAACTTCACGCCGCGCGGAATCACGCCGATCGAGCCCGGCGCGACGTCGAGCCGGCCAAGCTCGGTGAGGATCCGAAGCGCTCCGTGATGGGGGATGATCAGCAATTCACCGTCCGAATCGACGAACAGGCGGCGCTCCATGCTCCGGGTTGCCCGATACAGGTGAACTGCGACGCCTTCGAGGTCTTCGGGCGACCGATTGACGAGCATCGTCACCATGCCGTCGACGAAGTCCGTTCCTTTGGGCAGATCCTCGGGCGGGTCCCACCGCAGCCGGTTGGGCGCGAGCGGACCCTTTGACGCTGCGGACGCGAACAGCGGCGCGCCGTCGTAACGGACGAACGGCCGATGGTCCGCCGTCGGCCTCATGCGGTACAGCCAGGAGCGGCGATTCTCGTGGCGCGGCGAGGTGAAGCTGCTTCCCGAAAGCTGCTCGGCGTAAAGGCCAAATGCTGGCCGCTGCGGCGAATTTCGGCCCTTGGGAAGCGCGCCGTCGATGGCCTCGGTTTCGAAGTGGCCGCCGAAGCCAGTCATGTAGCCGGTCGTCATGGCTGCCGGTTAATGCGTCAGGCGCGCACAATCAAACGGGCGCGGCACTCATGGAACCGCGCCCGTTCGCCGGACAGGGACTCGCAACCCGTCCAGCTCTTCTTATCGCTCAATCAGCTGTGATTGACGTTGACGTTGACGGTGCTTGGAATGACGCTGTTGCTGTGACCAAGCCCAAGCTGCGCGCGGAAAACGTACAGCAAGACAAGGACTACGATGATCAGAAGCACCACGGCGAGGACTCCGCCTCCACCGCCGCCGCCCGTCTCTACGATGGTCGTACGGTCGGTATCGTCGCGATCATCGGCCATTGGAAACTCTCCCTGTCAAACCCTGTTGTTGCGGCGAAACGAACGATTCTTGACGGACGCGGTTCCGCGAAAGGGAAAGTCGATGAAAACCAAGCTTCTGATCATGGCGTCATTTGTTGCGCTCGCTTCATGCGGGCCGCGCCACCAGCCGGGGCAGCCCACAACGAACGCGAATGCGCCGGTAATCCCTGAGCCGAGCGCACCGCCAGCGGTGACGAACCGGCAGGCGGCGCCGGCCGAGCCGACCGCGAAGGAGCCCACGATCGATCCGAAAAGCTCCGAGGCAGCCGTCGAGCTCGTCAGAAGCTTCGTACTCCTCCTGAACCGCCAAAAATTTGATGAAGCATACATGTTGCTTGGACCGAATTCCGAGCCGCGGAGCCAGTTCGACAATGGCTTGAAGGGCATCGAGAACCTTCTTGTCACCGTCGGCAGTGCGGGCGACCAGGAAGGGGCAGCAGGATCGATCTATTTGTCCGTTCCGCTCACGATTTCAGGAACGCAGGGCGGTAAGCGAATTAGCCGGTCTGCAACCGCCATCCTCCGTCGCGTAAACGATGTGCCTGGATCGACCGAGGCCGAGCGGCACTGGCACATCGAACGCATCGATTGGGGCAACGCCTAGAACGCGTTCAGCGCCGTGTTGACCTGCTCGCTGTTGTCGGCGCTGTTGTCGACGCTCGCCGGCTGCGATGCGGCAAAATCATAGGCGACCCAAATGATTCCGGCCGCCCAGACGAGCGCCCACCAGCGACTCTTGAAGATTGTGCTGAACCGCATCGGGAACATGCGCTCCATGGTCGCAGCACCGCCTTAAGATTGTGTTTCTTCCTGCTCGTGCGTGATCTCGCGGAACGGGAAGCGGTCGCGGATGCGCGTGTTGAAATAAACGCCCTTTGCAAAGGCACCGCGGAACGCATCGGCGACCTCGTGCGGCACGCCCAAATAGACGTAGCGGCGCCCCGTGGTGAACTCGACCCAGAGGTTCTCTTTCATCTCGTCGTAGGCGAAGCGGCGGATGACGGTGGAAGGCATCGACCGCCCAACGCTTCAGGCCGCGTCTGGAGCCGCTATGTCGGATCGATCGCGGCGCATCGCTGCAGCCATCCCGCCTAACGCCAGCACGGCCCCTGCGATCGTCAGGCCTGTCCAGCGATAATGTTCGAAGGCGGTCGAGAAGCCCATGGCGATCACCGGAACGATGACGCTCGAATAAGACGCCTTGGCGGGGCCGATCTTCCGGACCACCGGATAATAAAGGCTGAAGGTCAGGACCGAAGCGAAGAGCGAGAGATAGAGAATCCCCACCCAGTAGCTCGGCCTCGGGTCGAGGACGGGCGGCCCCGTCATCGCAAAAGCGATGACGCCGTCGATGAGGGCGCCCG
This sequence comes from Sphingomonas sp., assembly GCA_025936675.1. Next base: position 21,587 of record JAICSX010000010.1, on the reverse strand, counting down.
CGGCCATCGACCAGGCGAGCAGCGGGAAGAGGTGCAAACGCCGGACCTCCGGCCTAGCCTGCCAGACATTCGCGATCGCGGCTCCCAGCATGCCGACGAGCGTCAGCGCGATGCCGGCGGCGATCTGCTTACTGTCCGCTGGATGCTCGCGGATTTCGTGGACGAACAGCAAGATGATGCCGGCGACCGCGACCAGCGAGCTCCAGGCGAAGCGGCTGCTTGGCTTGTGCCCAAGCAAGGCCCAACCGAGCAGGCTCGCAGGAATGAGCAGGAGACCAAAGACAGTCGCGACGACGCCCGAGGTGATGTGCCGCTCGGCCAGATAGACCGCATTGAAGTTCACGCAGAACTGGGTGAAGCCGAGGAAGGCGGCGGTGACGATCCCCTTGCGGCCGATGCTCAAGCTTTCGCCTTTCCACTTAGAAAGTGCTGCCATGGCGATCGCGGCGATGAGGAAGCGATAGGTCACCGACCATTGCGGCGGCACGGTGCCGAGCTGGGTGCGGATGACGATCCAAGTCGAGCCCCAGATCGCCGTGAAGATGGCGAACGGGACGGCGACCGAACGCAGCCGGTCGCTGTTGAGCTCGTCTCTGGCGACGTCTCGCGGCATGAGACGATCATTCATCCCGGATAAGTCCAATGCCAATCAAAGCGGCAGCCCGGCCGATAAGGCGGCCTTATCCGAGGGCCGCAATCGCCGCGGCGAGTTTCTCGACCGCCTTTTGGTCCGTATCCCAGCTGGTCACCAGCCGGATCTCGCCTTCGCGCCAGTCGTAGAATTCGAAGCCCTGGCCGCGCAACGCAGCGGATTCCTCGGCTGTCGCCTTGAGGAAGACCTCGTTCGCTTCGACCGGATGGAGCAGGCGCTGGGGCGCGGCTTTGGCGAGAACCTGCGCCGCCGCATTGGCCGACCGTGCGTTATCGAGCCACAGCCCGCCTTCGACCATCGCAAGGATCTGCGCAGCGAGCATTCGACCCTTCGATGAAAGGTGCCCCGCCCGTTTGCGGCGGACCTCGATCTCGTCGGCGAGTTCGGTCTTGAACAGGATCAGACACTCGGCATTGAGTCCGCCATTCTTGATGAACCCGAACGACAAGGTGTCGACGCCGGAGCGCCAGGTGACGTCGGCGAGCCGCTCGCCGGTGGTCGCGATCGCATTGGCGAGCCGCGCGCCATCCATGTGCAGCGCGAGCGGGCGCTTGCGCGCAATCTCGCCAAGAGCGGCGACATCCTCGGCTCGATAAACGCGGCCGTACTCGGTCGCGTTGGTGATGGAGATCGCGGCCGGCTGAACCTGGTGGACGTCCTTCCAAATGCGGTCGCATCCCGCGTTCACCGCCTCTGGCGTGATCTTTGCCCCCGGCCCGCCGAGCAGGACCAATTTGGCGCCGCCTGTGAAGAAGCCCGGCGCGCCAGCCTCATCGGTCTCGATATGTGCCTCGCGGTGGCACAGGATCGCTCGATACGGTGGGCACAGGGCAGCAAGCGCGAGGCAATTGGCGGCCGTCCCGGTGCTGACCCACAGCGCCCTCACCTCTTTCTCGAAGAGATCCGAGAAGACGCCGTCGAGGCGCTTGCTCCATTGATCGCCATCATAGGCCGTGTCGGGCCGATTGGAGGCGACGATCGCCTCAATCACCTTGGGGTGGGCCGCAGCAGCATTATCGGAGACGAAGCGCATGGGGCGCCGAATGGCGAGCGAGGCCGCAACGGTCAATGCGAAGAAGTGGTGCTGCCGGTGAGGATTGAACTCACGACCTCAGCCTTACCAAGGATGCGCTCTACCACTGAGCTACGGCAGCACTGTCGAGGAAGGCGCGCCTATGAGGGGCGGCGCGTCGCCATGTCAACCCGCCTTGAAGACGGCAACTCCGTGCCGCATTTGGGCGAGATGAAGGACAAGGAACGGGAGGAGCGGCTCGCTGCAGCACTCCGTGAGAATTTGCGGCGACGCAAGGCTCAGTCGCGAAAGATCGGCGCGGCAGGAAGCGAAGATAAGGACGGCGAAAGACGCTAGGCGTCGCGGTCGCGAAGCTTCGTTTCGCCGAGCGCGCTGTCGACGCCGCGCGCGATGGCGTCGCCGACCCAGATCACGGCGCCGAGCAGGATGATTGCAAGGGCTAGCAAAAGCGCTTCAGTCACGAATCATTTCTCCGTGATTTCCTTTTACAGCCAATGAATTAAACGCGCAATTAATTCGAGGTGACCGTCTCGTCACATTCTGGGACGGGCTGCTCGATTAGTGACCGCGCTTGCCGGCGAGGTTCACAGCGACGGCAGCACGGACGAGCTCCTTGAAGGCCTTTTCGTTGATCTTCTCGCCGTCGCGAAAGTCGATGGCCCGCCGCGTGCCGCCATCGAGGCTCGCATTGAACAGCTCCGACGGATCGGGAACCGATGCGCCTCTCGCGAAGGTCAGCTTTACCTTGTCCTTGTAGACCTCGCCGGTGCAGATAATCCCGGCATGCTCCCAGGTGGGGACGCCGAGCGGGTTCGACGGCTTTCGCCACTTCACCTCCTCCGTGACATCCGGATCCGCCTCGCGGATGAGCGCGCGCAAGTGGCCCAGCATCGTCCCGCGCCAATCGCCCAGTTGCCTGATCTTCTCCTCGATCTGCTGAGCGGCTGAACCATCACTCATTACTGGTCCCCTTAGTGCCTCACCGCGGTCGGTGAGTCGTGTCCTTGCCGACGGTGATGAACAGCGCGACGACCGGCCCGTCAGTGTCCGCCGTGTGCCAGGTGCCGGGCGAATTCACCGCATAATCGCCCGGCCCGAGCTCCACGCTCTGCTTGCTGCCGTCAGGCAGCTCCTGGTGCAAGGTCATATGGCCCTGGATGCAGCAGACAACCTCGTCGCCGGCGGGATGCATCTCCCAGCTCGTCCACGGCTCGTCGAACCGGTAAAGCGCGACAAGCCGCCCCTCAGCGCCGTCGTCGCCGTGGCGCTCACCGTAAGCCTCGTACCAGCTCATGTCGCCGGTGAACTCGGGCTGCGGAACCGCGCGGCCGCCGAGCCCGAGGTGGATGTGGTGATTGAACAGCGACTTGCCTTGCATGGCCGCCTCCAAGCTTACTCCTGGCCAGTCATTACGAAGGCGTTGAGCTTGTTCCCGTCCGGATCACGGAAATAGCCGGCATAGAAGCCGCCGCCGCGATCGCCCGGCGCGCCTTCGTCGGTGCCGCCATTCGCGAGCGCGATGTCAAAGAGCCGCTGCACCTGGTCCGTATCCTTCGCCTCCAGGGCAACCATCACGCCATTGCCGACGGTCGCCGCATTGCCGTCGAAGGGCCTGGTGATCCCGATCCCGGCGCCGCCGCCCGGCTTGCCCCAGGCGATGAACTGCTCGTTCTCCATCATCCGCCCAACGCCCAGCTCGCCGCACAGCGCATCGTAGAATTTCGCCGACTTCTCCCGGTCGTTGGTGCCGAGCGTCACATAGCCGATCATTGCGTCCTCCTGTTGAGTCGGGTGGAGAACATTAGGGGAACAAGCGCGCCTGGTAAAGCCGCAGCTGCGCCCTAAGTCTCGATCGGGGCGCAGGCCTTTTGCAGCCAGTCGAGGTCAGCACCCGACAATGTCGGCCCGATCTTCGCCACGACATGCGCGTGATAGCAGTTGAGCCAGACGAGCTCCTCGGGTTCGAGCATCTCGGCGTCGATCAGCCGGCGGTCGATCGGCGCGAAGGTCAAAGTCTCGAAGCCGAGCATCTCCTTCTCCGCCCCTTCGATCTCTCGGGGGACGACGAGCACGAGGTTCTCGATTCGGATGCCGTACTCGCCGGTCTTGTAGTAGCCGGGCTCGTTGGAGATGATCATGCCCGCCTGCAGCGGCTCGTCGCCACCCGATTGAGAGCTTCCCACAGGCGAAATTCGCTGCGGTCCCTCGTGCACCGCGAGGAAGCTTCCGACTCCGTGGCCGGTGCCGTGGGCGTAGTCGAGCCCCGCTTCCCACAGCGGCCGCCGCGCGAAGCTGTCCAGCTGCGACCCGCGAGTCCCCTTCGGGAAGACCGCCGTCGCAATCGCGATATGGCCCTTCAGCACGCGGGTGAAGCGGTCGCGCATCTCGGCCGTAGGCTCGCCGATCGCCACGGTACGGGTGATGTCGGTGGTGCCGTCGAGGTACTGGCCGCCCGAATCGATTAGATAGAGCGTGCCCTTCTCGAGCTTGCGGTTGGTCTTCTCGCTCGACTTGTAGTGGACGATCGCTCCGTTCGGTCCGGCACCCGAAATGCTGTCGAAGCTGAGGTCGCGAAGCTCCGGATTCTCCCGACGCAACGATTCGAGGTGATCGGACGCCTTGAGCTCGTCGACGTCGCCCTTAGGCGCTTCTTCATCGATCCAACGCAGGAACCTGGCGATCGCGGCGCCGTCGCGCGTCTGCGCCGCCTTCTGCCCGGCGATCTCGGCGGGGTTCTTGAGCGCCTTCGGCAGGATCGTCGGATCGCGCATGGCGACGATCTTGGCGCCTGCCTTCTCGAGCGCCTCGAAGATTGCGGCCACGGCGCGCTCGGGATCAACGACGACCGTCTTGTCCTTGAGCTCTGAAAGCGCCGGCTCGAACTCGTAACGCTCGTGGAGCCGGACTCCGTTGCCGAGATGCTGACGAACCTCCGGGCCGATCTTCTCGCTCGCGACGAACAGGTCGGCGGTCCCGTCGGCGTGAACGAGCGCATAAGCCAGCGCTACAGGCGTATGGGTCACGTCGGCGCCCCGGATGTTGAATGCCCAGGCGATCGAGTCGAGCGCGGAAAGCACCGCCGCGTCGGCATGGTGCTTGGCTAGCCAGTCGCCGATCTCGGTTCGCTTTTCCGCCGCCGACTTGCCGGCATATTGGTCGGACTGGACGACGAGGTGCGCCTTCGATGCTTCCGGCCGATCCTTCCATATCTCGTCGATGGGATTGCGCTCTACCGGCACCAGCTCGGCGCCGCGCGTAGCGAGCGCGTCCTTGGCCTTCTTTACCCAGTCGCGCGTATGCAGCCAGGGATCGTAGCCGATCCGCCCGCCCTTGGGCGCATGCTCCTCTAGCCATTGAGTCGTGCTGGTTTCGGGCACCGACTGGTAGCTCCACTCGGTCGGCGAGACCTGCTGGCGCACCTGCAGCGTGTAACGGCCGTCGACGAAAATCGCCGCTTCCTCGGGGAGCACCACCGCCGATCCTGCCGATCCCTTGAACCCGGTAAGCCAGGCGAGGCGCTGGGCGTAGCTTCCGACATATTCGCTCATATGCTCGTCGGTGAGCGGAACGACGAACCCGTCGAGCTTCTCGGCCTTCAATTGCTCGCGAAGTGCGGCGAGGCGGTCTGCGTAACTGGACATGCATTAACTCCCTCGCCTCTCAGCTAGTCTCAGATGATCCATTGTTAAAGAGGCGGCGCGAAGCGCCAAAAGTTCCAAAAGTCACAGCTCTACGCGTGCGCGCGCGAGGTGAGCCCGAAACGCAGCAATCGCAGCGAAGCTACATGCGCGTGCGCGCAAAGCGCTGGCAGTCGATACGAAACAGGAGGAGTCTCGCTCATCACTGAGCCTATGATCGAACTGCTCCGCTGTAGGACAGCGAAATCGGAGGCCGGAATGACCGCTTTCCACCGGTAGCAGGCGCAAGTCCGTTTGCGCTTTTGGCGCTTCCGGTCCCGCGTGATCGCGCTAAGAGCGCGTACCATGGACCAGCCCGCAAGCCTCCCCACCCCGCCCAAAGCCGGGCAGCGCCCCTACAGCTACGAGCGACACGGAGTGACGATCGAGGATCCCTGGCATTGGCTGCGCGATCCCAAATATCCAAATGTCGATGACGCGGACGTCCTCGCATATCTGAAGGAAGAGAATGCTTATTTCGAAGGGTGGAAGACGCAGCACCAGGGGCTGATCGACCAGCTGTTCGAGGAGATGAAGGGACGGATCAAGGAGGACGAAAGCTCGGTGCCGATCCGCGACGGCGACTGGCTCTACTGGTGGGCGTTCAAGCCGGGCGCACAGTACCGCACCTGGTACCGCAAGAAGTTCGCCGACGGCGCCGACGAGGTGCTTCTGGACGAACCGGCCGAAGCCGAGGGCCGCGAATATTTCCGCTTGGGCGCGCTCGAGGTCAGCCCCGACGGCAAGCTGCTGGCGACACTCGCTGATTACGACGGCTCCGAGCGGTTCGAGCTTCGAATTCGCGATCTTGCGACCGGCAAGGAGATCGAGACCGTTACCAAGGTCGGGATCGGCGTTCCCGTCTGGTCGAGCGACAGCGGCGGGATCGTCTTCACCGAGGTCAACGACAATTGGCGGAGCTATCGCGCGCGGTACCACCGGCTCGGACGGTCGGCGGACGAGGACATCACGCTATACGAAGAGACCGAGGAGCTCGGCTTTTCAGTCGGCGTCGGTAAGTCGCAGGACCGCAGCATCGTCTTCGTCTCGACCGGCGATAATACGACCACGGAGGTGCGGTTCGTCGCGACCGACGATCCGTCGCAGCCGCTGACCCTGATTTCGCCGCGGAAGACCGGCCGCGAATATCATGTCGATGCGGCGCACGGGAAATTCTGGATCCACACCAACGACGAGCACGTGAACTTCCGCCTGGCCGTTGCCGATCCGGCGATGCCTGAGCAGTGGGAGACGGTCGTTCCCGGTTCGGATCGCGTCTATCTGACCCATGCGACCTCCTATCGCGACCATCTCGCGATCAGCAGCCGGGTCGACGGGCTCGATCAGCTGATTCTGCGCACCTACGACGGTGCGGAGACGCGCATTCCGTTCGAGGAGGCGAGCTACAGCGCCTTCTTCCTCGGCAATCCAGAGTTCGCGCCGTCGGCCTACCGCCTCGGCTATTCGTCGATGGTCACGCCGACGACGGTCTACGACTACCACCCGGAGAGCGGGTCGCTCGAGGTGCTGAAGGTCCAGGAAATCCCGTCAGGCTATGACGCTTCGCAATATGCGACCGAGCGGCTGATGATCGAGGCGCGCGACGGCGTGAAAGTCCCGGTGTCGGTTGTCTACAAGAAGGGCTTCGAGAAGAACGGCGAGGGCAAGTTGTTCCTCTATGCTTACGGCGCCTACGGCCATGCGATCCCGCCGACGTTCAATTCCAATCGGATGAGCCTGCTCGACCGCGGGTGGGCGTGCGCGATCGCTCACATCCGCGGCGGCGACGACCTCGGCTACCAATGGTTCCTCGACGGCAAGCTGACCAAGCGGACGAACACGTTCAACGATTTCGTCGACGCAGCGAAGGGGCTGATCGCGGCGAAGTTCACCCGCGCAGGACGAATCGCGATCAACGGGGGGTCGGCCGGCGGCGAACTGATGGGCGCGGTGGTGAATTCCGATCCGGAGCTGTTTGGCGCGGCCGTCGCCGACGTACCTTTCGTCGATGTCCTCAATACCATGCTCGACGATACGCTTCCGCTGACGCCTGGCGAATGGCCCGAATGGGGCAATCCGATCACCGACAAGGCGGCGTTCGATTACATCCGCAGCTACTCGCCCTACGACCAGGTGAAGGCGCAGGATTATCCGCCGTTGCTGATTACGGGTGGCCTCACCGACCCGCGAGTCACCTATTGGGAGCCGGCCAAGTGGGCGGCTAAGCTGCGGACGACAAAGACTGGCGACAATTTGCTGCTGCTCAAGATCAACATGGGCGCGGGCCATGGCGGGAAGTCGGGGCGCTGGGACCGGCTCCATGAAGTCGCCGAGACTTACGGGTTCATACTGACGCAGGTGCGGTGACACGTCCGGTCTTCGAACTGGAGCTGAGCGCCAGGCCCGAGCACATCGACGAGCTCGGCCACGTCAACAATGCCGTCTGGGTGCAGTGGATTCAGCAGGTCGCGGTCGCTCACTGGGAATCGGTCGCCGATGCTGCCCACAAGCACGCCTTCTACTGGGTCGTGGTTCGGCACGAGATCGACTACCTCCGCGCTGCCCACGAAGGCGACCGGGTCACTGCTCGCACATGGGTAGGCGACGAGCCTAAGGGCGCGCGCTTCGACCGCTTCGTCGAATTCACCGGCGCTGACGGGAAAATCTGCGTTCGCTCGAAGACACAGTGGGCGATTATCGACAAAGCGTTGGGCCGCCCCATCCGCGTGCCGCCGGAAGTCATAGCGCCGTTCGTTTCGCCAGAGTAAGCAGCGGCGCATGCCGAAACCCATCCTCTATGAATATTGGCGCTCGTCCGCCTCGTACCGGGTCCGCATCGCCCTCAATCTCAAGAATGTCGAATACGAAAGCCGGCCGGTGAACCTGCTGACCGGCGAGCAGAATTCCGAGGAATATCGAGCGCTTAACCCTCTGGGGCTAGTGCCGATGCTCGAAATCGACGGCCAGACGCTCACCCAGAGCCTCGCCATCATCAACTATCTCGACCTCCGCTATCCCAACCAGCCGCTGATCCCCGCTTCGGCCGCCGAGCGCGCTCACGTTGTCGCGCTGGCGATGATGGTCGCTTGTGACATCCATCCGCTGAACAACCTCAGCGTCCTCAAATATCTGAAGAACGAGCTCGGCCAGCCTCAGGAGAAGGTCGACGCCTGGTACCGCCACTGGATCAGCGAGCGCCTTCCGGCCCTCGAAACCATGGCGAAGCCGCGCTCGGGCAAGTTCCTGTTCGGCGACGGGCCGACCGGCGCCGACGTGCTGCTCGTCCCGCAGCTCTACAATGCGCGCCGCTACGACGTGCCGCTCGACGATTATCCGACGTTGCTGCGCGCCGAAGAGAATGCCAACAAGCTCGATGCGTTTGCGGCAGCGCATCCGGAACGCCAGCAGGTGCCAGCATGAACCGTGTCGAGAGCATCAATCGCGGGATGAGCGACATGAAGCCGCTCGATTCGGTCGAGATCCCATCGCTCCAGAGCAAGGTGAGCGAAGACGAATGGGCGATTCGTGTCGATCTCGCCGCCGCCTACCGGATGGTCGCATACTATGGCTGGGACGACCTCATCTTCACGCACCTTTCCGCGCGAATTCCCGGGCCCGAGCACCATTTCCTGCTCAACCCGTACAATCTCATGTTCGAAGAGGTGACCGCCTCGTCATTGGTCAAGGTCGACGTCAACGGCAATCCGGTCGATCCGACGCCGTTCATCACCAATCCTGCCGGTTTCACCATCCATTCCGCCATTCACATGGCGCGCGAGGACGCGCATGCCGTCATGCACCTCCACACGCCAGCGGGCCAGGCGGTCTCGGCGCACGAAGAGGGACTGCTTCCGCTGACCCAGACTGCCATGCTGGTGCGCGGCGATGTCGCGTTCCACGACTATGAGGGCGTTGCCGTCGACCTTGGGGAGCGCGAGCGGCTGGTCGCCGACCTCGGGACCAAGAACGCGATGATACTGCGCAATCACGGTACGCTGGCGGTCGGCAAGAATGTCGGCGAGTGCTTTGTTCGGCTCTATTTCCTCGAGCGCGCATGCCAGGCGCAGATCATGGCTCTGTCGGCCGGAGAGCATGTCAACAACCCGCCGCAGGGTTCGCCCGAGGTCACGGCCCAGCAGGGCCAGGTCGGAGTGGCTCTGGCAGCTAACCTGCTCGCTTGGCCCGCGCTGAAGCGCAAGGCCTACCGCCTCGATCCGAGCTTCGCGAGCTAGGCTGGCTCGGCGACCTTTAGCTCGTCGGTCCGCTGGTGGAATGCTTCACGGTCATATTGTGCGCGCGAGGATATCGCGATTCGGTTCCAAGTGTTGATCATCGCCGCCGCGAGCGTCAACCAAACGATCTCCTCTTCCGAAAAATGCTGTCGCAGCGCGTCGAACGCTTCCTTGCTCGCATGACCTTCAGAGATCAGCGTGATTTCCTCCACCCACTCGAGGACAGCGCGCTCCCTTTCGTTGAACAATGAGCTTTCGTCCCACGCATCGAGCATCATCAGCCGTTCGAGCTTCTCGCCGTCGCGGAGCGCTTCGTCGGTATGCATGCCGATGCAAAAGGCGCAGCCGTTGATCTGCGATGCCCTGACCTTCAGCAGATGATAGAGTGTCTTGTCGATCTTCGGAACAATCGTCTGTTCCAGAGCGATCAGATGTTTGTACGCTTCGGGCGCAACCTTGGTGAAATCCATGCGCAGCGGCTCGGCCATCGTCGATCTCCTCGTCCGTGGTGATTGCAACAGCAGCCAATATGTGGTCGCAACGCGTGAATTGAAGCCTTTAACGGCGGCTGGAGGGGCGCAATGAGACGAGCGGCATCCGTCAGCGACTATCGCGCGCTCGCCAAGGCACGACTGCCGCATTTCCTGTTCGAATATCTCGACGGCGGTTCGTACGACGAAGTGACGCTGCGGCGGAATGTCGAGGACCTCCAATCGATAGCGCTGAGACAACGCGTCTTGCGCGATGTCTCACGGATCGACCTCTCGACCGAGCTGTTCGAGGAGAATTGGGCGATGCCAGTCGGCCTGGGGCCGGTCGGCCTCGCCGGTCTTTATGCGCGCCGCGGCGAGGTGCAGGCGGCGAAAGCGGCCGCTGCCGCCAATGTGCCGATGGCGCTGTCGACCGTCAGTGGCTGCTCGCTTCGCGAGGTCGCAGCGTCGGGCAATGTCCCTTGGTACCAACTCTATTTCGTCAAGGACCGCGGGTTCGTCGAACAGATGATCGATACCGCGACGGAAGCAGGGTGCGGTGCTCTGATCCTCACCGTAGATCTCGCGGTCCCAGGCTCTCGCTACCGCGACTATCGAGCAGCGGGCGGAGGACTGCGGCGCACGGCCCACCTGCTGGCGCGACCCGGTTGGCTTTGGGACGTCGGCATGCGCGGGCGGCCGATCAGCCTCGGCAATCTTGAGCCGATCGTCGGCAAGCGCGCGCCGCTCAGCGATTTTCAGGCATGGATCCACGCCAACTTCGATCCATCGGTGAGCTGGGAGGATGTCGAATGGGTCCGCTCAAAGTGGAAGGGCCCGCTGGTGATCAAGGGTATTCTTGACCCCGAAGATGCGCGGGCGGCAGCGAACAGCGGTGCCGACGGCATCGTCGTGTCGAACCACGGCGGACGTCAGCTCGACGGCACCTCATCGACAGCTCGAGCGCTGCCGTGGATTGCCGATGCGATTTCGGGTCGATTACCCGTCCTTGCAGACGGCGGCGTTCGATCCGGGCTCGACGTGGTGCGAATGCTGGCGCTCGGCGCGGACTTCGTCCTGCTCGGCCGTGCCTGGGCTTATGCGCTGGCTGCGAGCGGCGGCGCGGGAGTGGCGCATGCCCTTAAGCTGATCGAGGCGGAAATGCGCGTCGCGATGGCGCTAACCGCCTGCACGAGGATCAAGGACATCAACGAAGAGATACTAGACAGGACTGGTAATCAGGCGACCTTCTGAACCAGGATTCCGCCGTCCTCGCGGAACAGCTTGTCGACGTCGCTCGAGGTCATCGGCTCGGCGAAGAGGAAGCCCTGGACGGACGAGCAACCGTGCGCGCGAAGCTCCATCAGCTGCGCGGTTTCTTCGACGCCCTCCGCAGTGGTTTCGATTCCAAGCGCGTGCGCAAGCTCGGTGATCGCGCGAACGATCGCGGTCGCACCTTCCCGCGTCAGGAGGTTCTGGATGAAGCTGCGGTCGATCTTCAGCTTGTCGAACGGGAAGCTCTGCAAATAGCTGAGCGAGGAATAGCCCGTGCCGAAGTCATCGAGCGCAATACGGACGCCGAGCGTCCTCAATGCATGGAGCAGCCGAAGCGTCGTCTCGCCGCCATCGAGAAAGATCGATTCGGTGATCTCGACCTCGAGCCGGTGGGGAGAGAGGCCGCTGTCGGCGAGCGCGCGAAGGATGGTTTCATGGAGCGCCCCGCGGTGGAATTGCACCGCTGAGACATTGACGGCTACGCGAACATTCTCGGGCCAGCGCGCCGCCCGCGAGCAGGCTTCTCGGAGCGCCCAGGCGCCGATCGGCACGATCAGTCCGGTGTCCTCGGCGACCGGGATGAATTCGACCGGCGAAACGATCCCGCGCTGCGGATGGCGCCAGCGGAGCAACGCCTCGAATGAGCAAATGCAGTTCTGCTCCAGATCGAACAGAGGCTGGTAGAATAGCTCGAACTCGCCGCGCTCGAGTGCAAGGCGGAGGTCGGATTCGAGCTGCCGGCGCTGCTGCGCGCGTTCGTTGAGGCTCTCCTCGAAGAAGGCGAAGGTGCCGCGACCTGCTTCCTTGGCGCGGTAGAGCGCGAGATCGGCGTTGCGCAGCAAGGTTCCGCTCTCTTCGCCGTCCTGCGGTGCAATGGCGATGCCGATGCTCGTCGACGGTGCAAATTCGTTGCCGTCGATGGTGAGCGGCTGGCTCATCAATTCGAGGATCTCGCGAGCAAGGCGGTCGATCGCATTGCGGTCCTCGCCGACACTTTGGAGGACTACGAACTCGTCGCCTCCAAGGCGAGCGACGAAATGTCCGCGGGCCGCTTGCTGAACGCGGCGGCCCGCCTCGACCAGCAATGCATCGCCGGCGGGATGGCCGAGCGTGTCGTTGATCACCTTGAACTGGTCGAGGTCGAGACAGTGAAGCGCGAACAGCCCGCCATTGCCCTCGGCAGCGCGGAAAGCGTGGTCGAGCTGCTGCTGGAACATAGTGCGGTTCGGAAGACCCGTCAGAACATCGTTGAACGCCAGCTGCGTAATGCGCTGCTCGCGTTCGGCAATCTTTCCGACCATCTCGTTGAAGCTCGATGCCAGGCGCGCGAGCTCGTCCTCGCCGCGCACGCGGACCTGGACATGTTCGCCCGACGCCAGGCGCCCGGCTGCTTCGTCGAGACGCGCGAGCGGCTGCGTAATCCGCCCGGCGGCTTTCCAAGTCGCATAAGCGACGAGCAGCAGCCCAATCAGCGTCATTGCCACAAGCGCAAGCTGGAGCTTCCGCGCGTCGGCGAGCGCCTGCGCTTTCGGATAAGCGAGCAGCAGGATCGCATGCTCGTCGTTCGAAAAGGCCGGTAGCGGCTTTGCGAGTGCGATCGACTGCGTCCCTCCGACATTCATCTCGAACGACGACGCACCGCCGACATGCGTCTGGGCAAGCCGGTAGGCGCCGGCGTCCAGCGCCGACATGCTGCCCGACGCCTCGGCCCAGCGTCCCTTGTCGTTGGCGATGACGGCAGCATGGAGCGGGATCGCCGAAAGGCGCTCGAGCCCCCGCATCTCGCGCTGGTCGAGGTCAGACGCGAAAACGACCCATCCGATCAAGGTCGGCGCCATGATCGGCGCGGCGACGAGCTGGCGCGGCCTTCCTGCAAGAACCGACACACCCGAGAGCCGCCCATCGTCTAGCGGATTCCACAGGGCAGCCGCCTCGGCGCCGGTAAGGCCGGGATCGATAGACGAGACCTTGCCGTCCGCCGTCACGATGAACGCGCTCCTGATCCGCAACCTGGCGGCGGCGTTGCCAAGCGCGGATTGCATCGTCGCCTGGTCGGCGCTCGCTACGGCAGCCCGGAACCCGAAGTCGCGCGCAAGCAGCTGCGCGGCGTTCTGGAGCTCGTGCGCGCGCTGCTGCCACAGCCGGTCATAGACCGCACCGCTCGACTGCAGTTGCCCCTGGACCTGTCGCGAGGCCGCGCCGAAGATGACGCTCGACAGTGCCGCCGATACGCCCAGCATCGCAACCGCGAACAGCAGGGCGAACTGAACCGTGAGACGAGCGCTCAAGGAGCGGAACGGGCGCATCGGCCTCCTAATAGTCGGTCATCGCCATCGACGACGGCGGCTGGCGAAGGCGGACTTGGAAGCTCGCGCTGCGCTGCGCGGGACCGACCGCCTCCTGCATTTCGCCGCCTGGGGCGCGGAGATAGGGGTGCCACACGCTCACGCGGCCGGGGGCATTCGGCGCATCGCTGAACGTCACTAGACCTTGCGCATTGGTCCGTGCGGTCCATGCGCTGTCGGTCACGACGATGAATGCGCTCATCTGGTCATGAATGTTGCAGCCGAGCGCTACCACGCCGGCCTTGTCGAAATGCACCGTTCGCGACTGGTCCTTGGCGAAAAGCTTCAGCTCGAACTTCTTCGCCGCCGAAAATGAGTAAACATGGTGTTTGGTGTTGTCGAAGTTCGGGAAGGACACGTCCGAGCCGAGGGGAACGATCGTCAGGAACGGGTGAAACTGCATGTTCTGCTGCGACACCACGAACCGTCCGGCGGCGTGAGCGGCGCGCGCGGCAGCTCCCGCTGGATGGAGCGTGACGACGGCGTCGCGCACCGGATGTCCGGCAGCGTCGACGACGCGCACCGTCAACGGAGCTGCACCGAGCGGCGCGGCAAAGCTCAAAGCCGCCGCGGTCAGGAAGATTCCTCGCGCCATGGAGCGAGATTAAGCCATGGACGGTAAACGCCGTGCCTAGCGAAACTGGTTACCAGTGAATTCGCATTTCGGCCTGGAGCTGCGTCTGGCGCTGGCGTTCCTCTTCGTCCGCATGCTCGCGAAGCGGACTGTCGCTCCACACGTGAAGCAGCTCGGCAAGAGCCGTCACCGGGCCCCACTGGCGCTTGGCCGCAAGCATCGCGGACCAGCCGTGCTCGTCATATTCGTCGGTCCAGATGCTGCCGCGGTTGCGCGTGTCGAACGCCTCGACGCGTGCCGCGATGCCGACCTTGCCGAACGGCTTGGTCAGCATCGCATAAGCGGAGCGGAACCGTTCGTCGACGAAACGGCGGCCCAACATCACGAATCCCATCCGCGTGCGGCCCTGTAGTGCCTGCGCCTTGAACTCGGCGCCCGAGCCGAGATCCGCGGCGAGGCCAACGTCGTCGAACCGCGTTCGCCAACCCCATTCGGGCGTGCTCGTCACCACCTCGGGATCGGCGCGGTTGTCATAATGAAACAGCTCGAGCCGGAGCGGCGCCGGCGGAGCCCAGGCGAGCTTCGCATAATAGCCTGGGCGGCGAGCGACCCCGGGTGCGAGATCGGCAAGCGGATGGGTGAAGGGGGCCTGGTGACCAGTGAATTCCCCGAGCGGCGGCAGCGGCTCGCTGCGAAATGCTAGCGTCGTCCGGTCATGGAGCGCCCAGCCTCGGAATGTGAGCAAAGTGCCCGCAGTGTCATTGGCCGCAAAGACGGCAGCGGTCACACGCAGCTTGTGCGCGCCAATGTTCGTGGCCAGCGTCGCTTCGACGGCGACGGGACGAACCTCTTCGCCGATCCAGCTGTTGATCGCGGACGGGGTGATCGAATCCTTGACGTGCCAGTCGGCACCTTCATGCTCGAGACTCACAGGCGGCCACATGAGACCAGCGCGGGCCGAGAAGGCGAGCTTGCTCGACCGCATCGGGCGATAGGTGAGATAGGCCTGGCTGATTCCGGCATCGGTGCGCTGGCCGCCCTGGATCGCACCGACGACGACCCCTCCCAGCGACCAGGTGAATTGCGGCTTCCAGACCAGGTCGACGTTGCCAAGTTGCGGCTGGATACGAAGGTCGCCGTCGCTTCCGGAGCGAAGCTTGCCGAAGCCGCCTTCGACCCAGCTCTTCTCGCCGTCGACCGCGACGAGGCGGACATCGCCGTTCAGCTCTAAACTGTCGCGGGTGAAGATCCCGGAATCGCCGTCAGCGCGCGCCGGTGCCGGCCAAAGCGCAGCGAGCGCGCAGCCCAATGGGAGCGCACTGCCAAGAAGCAGGCGGCAAGCGTCGCGCAACATGCGCCAAGGCTAAGCGCGGATGGTTAAGATTATGGCTAAAGTTTCGGGCCAAACGTCAGTTCGGCTGTGGGTCATTCCAGTGTTGCAGCGCTGGCCCGAGCGCATCTTTCAGCGGGTCAAGCTCAGATTCAAAGGCCTTCCATTGACCGGCAAACTCCGCTCGTAGTGGCTGGCGAACCTGTTGCGAGCTTGGGGTTCGGACCGACCGCTGAGTTTCATGAAAACGGACGCAGGCTTCATCGAATGGTACACCGATGTAATCCAGCAAGCGTCTGATCTCCTTTTCAGGCTGCATGACGAGTTGCTCGTGGATAACACGATAGACGGCCCTCGGAGCGACCAGGTCAAAGTGCGCCATGACAGCAACATAATGTCTGTAATACGAGCCAATATGCGCGAGGTCGTAGGAGAATTCCTGCCCGCGCCCGAACAGCTGCTTGTAGTTGGAAAATCCGCAAGCGAGTGGATGCCGTCGTACGTCGATGATCTTCGCATTCGGCAGGATGAGCTTAATGAATCCGATATGCGCCCAATTGCTCGGCATCTTGTCGACGAAGAACGGTCGTCCGGCTCTGCGCTGAATGCGCGTGCGCTCGAGGTAAAGCCCACCAAGCTCGCGCAGCTGTTCAACGGAGAGCCCTTCCAATCGATCGAGATAGAGGAGGCTTTTGGGCTCGAGCCGTGAATCTGCGGCGAGCGCAGTCGCGAGCGCATGCAGGTCCGGGAGTTCCGCTGTCCCTTCGATTAGCGGATGACTGGCGAGTATCTGTTCGACCAGCGTCGATCCGGCCCGCGGCATTCCGACGATGAATATCGGATCTGGAGCCGGATTGCCTTGACCGGCCTTCAGTTCGAGAAACTCTTTCGTAAAGATACCGCGGACGCGCTCCAGCAGTGCAGCGCCCGATTCAGGGTGGTAATGAACTTGGCTCGCCCGAAGCTCGTTTCCACGACGATAGTGATCGAAGCTCTTTTGAAACTCCTTCAGGTCTTCCAAAGCTTTTCCGAGCGCAAAATGGACCTGAATTCGATCCTCCGTGCCAACGCACGGGTCGGCAAGTACCTGCTCCATCGTCGCCAGGTCTTCGTCATTGAAGCGATACGTCTTTAGATTGGCGAGCGACCACCACGCGTGCCCGCGGTCAGGCAAGGCCTTGAGCGCAGCCCGGCACGTCTCGATGGCTTCATCGCCCTTTCCGACGGAGTTGAGAAGGAAGGTGAGGCGGGACCAGACATCCCGTTTGCTGGGATCTGAGGCAAGAATGCCCCGGTAGATATCCGCCGCCTCGTCACACTCGCCGATCTGGCTGAGCACATCCGCCAAAAGCATCTTGAAGCCATCGAATTCAAGCATTTCGCCACGAATGAATCTCAACTCACACAGGGACTCGCCCGGCCTGCCTTGGTCTTTGAGCACGTTCGCAAGGTGAAGCCGGGAATATTCAAACCCGGGCGCCAATTTCAATGCGCGGCGGTACAGCGCTTCGGCGTGATGGAGGGCCCCAGCCGCAGCTGCGACTTCTCCGAGCGTCTGGATTGCGAGCACATCATTCGGACGCGAAGCCAGAACTGCACGAAGGATCAATTCGGAAGTCTTGTAATCCTTAGCTTTCAAGGCTTGCACGGCGCGGACGAGGTCCGCATCGTTTCCAGACAGTTCTATTGCTTTCAGCTCGGCAGCGTTGGCTTCACCGTCCTGATCGAGCAAGCGCAAGGAGGCACCGAGCAATCGGTATGCGGCAGCCTGCGACGGATTGAGGGCGATGGCCTCGCGCGCCTTTGCCGCTGCCGCTGCCGGGTCATTTTCGATCAGTTTGGCTGCTTCGCCCAACAGCGATGATGCCGCACTTTGCTCACGAGTGCCCAATGTAGAATCCATCACGCTTCCTCAGCGACAAGGCGTTGGTCGGGGAGAGAGGATTCGAACCTCCGGCCCCTGCCTCCCGAAGACAGTGCTCTACCAGGCTGAGCTACTCCCCGACCGGAACCCGCTTTTGCGTGCGACAGGGTCGCGGCGGGAGCCAAGGCCGCGGCTAGATAGAAGGGGGTGCCCGATAGCGCAAGTCGCGTTTCAGCGTCCGATCGCCTGCAGCCAGTCGGCGTGGCGGACGAACTTCTCGCGGGGCGAGCCGGGGCGCGCACGCGCGTTCTCAGTTTCCTCGATCTTGCGCCAATCGTCATAATCTGTCGGCATGACGCCGCGTTCGGCGAGGAGGCGCTTCAAACCGTCCGCGCCCCGCCGGTTGCCGCCACTTCCCGCAGGCATGGCGGCCACGACCTGATCTGCGACCTCGTAACCGTCGGGGCGATTCGTGCCAATCGTTCCCGTCGGGCCTCGCCGCGCCCAGCCGACCGCGTAGAGGCGGTCAGCGATGCGGCCGCCGTCGTTGACAAACTTGCCGCCTGCGAAGGGCACGTCGGGGATTGGCGAGGTCGAGTAGCCGATCGCGGTGATCACGAGCGACGCCGGAACCTCGTATGTTTCGCCTGTGCCTCGCGCGCCGCCTTTCTCATCGAGCTCGGTCCGTTCGACGATGATCCGCTCGGCCTTGCCCTCTCCCTCGATCGCGACCGGCTTGGCGAAGAAATCGAAGACGATCCGCTTGCGCTTGTCGGCCGGCAGGTCGGCGAAGTCGCGGAGCAGGCCGACCGACTTGCGGAAGCCCTGCTCGAGCGGCTCGTCCGCTTCGACGGGCGGGAAATCGGCGGGATCGATGATCGGAACGCACGCTTCGAGATGCCCGAGTTCGCCGAGCTCTTTGGGCGTCATGGCGATTTGGTGCGGGCCGCGCCGTCCGAGGATGGTGACAGTTTGGATCGCCGAGCGGTCGAGCGCGTCGAGTGCGCGGCCGACGATGTCCGACCCTTCGAATTCGTGTCGTGTCTTCGAGAGGATGCGCGCGCAGTCGAGCGCGACATTGCCTGCGCCAACGACGACGGCGTGGGTGCCGTTGAGGAACGGGTCCAGGTCCGCATATTCGGGATGACCGTTGTACCAGCCGACGAACTCGGCCGATCCGACGACCCCCGGCAGGTCTTCTCCGGGAATGCCGAGCTTGCGGTCGTGCGGCGCGCCGGTGGCAAGGATGACGGCGTCGTACAGGTCGAGGAGCTCCGCGACCGAGACGTCGGAGCCGACACTGACGTTGCCGATGAAATCCACTCCAGCGCATTCGGCGACCTTGTCGTAGCGTTTACTGACGGCCTTCAGCGACTGGTGGTCCGGCGCGACCCCGAATCGGATCAGCCCGTAGGGGACGGGGTAGCGGTCGAGGATGTCGATGCGCGCCTGATCGCCATACGCCTTTTCCAGCGCTTCGGCAGTATAGAAGCCCGCCGGTCCCGAACCCACCACAGCGAAATGGCGCATGTACCCTCCGTCATTGCGCGCGCAGCGAAGCAATCCAGCCGCTGCACTGGATTGCCGCGTCACTTCGCTGCTCGCAATGACTGATTAGTCGCGGTTGTCCTCGAGCAAGACGTGGCCCTTGCTCTGCAACGCACCTTGGATGAGGCTTCCGAACATCCCAAGCATGCCGGGGAGCAGCACCTTCAGATGCACTTTCGTCTCCATGACATCGATCGTCGCGCTGATGTTCTGCCCCATCGCGCCGATCTCGAGATTCAGCTGGTCCCCGACCCAGCCCGACTTCACCTGCGCGCCGCCTGGGATCTGGTGTTCGAGCTTGTGGATGTTGTTGGCGATGCGCCGGCGAGCCTCGTCCTTGCCGAGGTTGTGGGGCAGGTCGACGTCGATGGGCTGAGTCATAAATGCGACGTGGGCGGCCGTTCAGCGCTTTTCAAGCAGAGTCATGGGAGTATGATTCGCCCATGAAGCTGATGTTTGCGCCCTTCGTGCTCTTTGCGGCGACGGCCGTTGCCCAACCGGCTCCGGTCTCCGCGCCGGTGGTGCAAACCCCTGCTACGGCAGCTGCGTGGGATCCCGTCAGCCAGTATATTGCCGCCGGGCAGGACGAGCCGGGGTACCGTAGCTGGTACCTAGCGGCGCCGTGGCGCGCAGGGCAGGTCAAGGCATTCAACGATTATCTCGTCGCCAATCAAGTCGGCGGAATCCTGCCGACGTGGGAGTTGCTGCGTACGGCGACCTCGTGGAAGGAATGCGGGCAGCAACCATTCGAAGTGCCGCCATCCGACGAATGGCCGCACATGGTCGAGACATTGCGCTATGTCCGCGATTACGTGGTTCCGGCGGTCGGCCCCGTCGAGCCGGTCTCGGTCTACCGGAATCCGGTACTGAACGTCTGCGCGGGCGGCGCGCCCGAGAGCGCACACAAGCTCGATAGCGCAGTCGACCTCGTGCCCTTAAGGCCGACCACGCGCGAGGCGCTGATGAAGACGCTGTGCGGCATCCATTCGGAGCATGGCGCCGCCTATAATGCCGGGCTCGGCTTCTACGCCTACCTCCGCTTCCATGTGGACAGCACCAAATTCCGTCGCTGGAACATGGACCCCGCGGTGGCGGCCGACTGCCCGCCGATCCTTCATCCAGAGGACGTCGCGAGCTCCGGGCAGCCGCTCCCCCCGGCGGCTCCGGCGGCGAACGCCCAAGCTGCTCCGGCAGCAGCCACTCCGCCCGACACTGCGCTGCCCCAGGGTCAATCGACGGGGCAGCCGCATTAGGCCATTGCCGGCGGCGACTTGCGCTTGGACAAGTTTGTCGTATCTGCCTTGTGTTGCTGATCTGCAACACCATATCAGCCCCAAGCAAAGAGGGGTTAGCAAGAGATGGATTTTGAGAAGCTGACGGATCGCGCGCGGGGTTTCTTGCAGGCCGCGCAAACGATTGCGGTCCGCGAGCATCAGCAGCGCATCGCGCCGGCACATCTGCTGAAGGCGCTGCTCGATGATGAACAGGGCATGGCCGCCGGACCGATCGAGGCGGCGGGCGGCGATGCCAAGACGGCAAAGCGCGAAGTCGACCAGCTTGTCGCGAAGATCCCCGCCGTTACTGGCAGCGGCGCGACGCAAGCGCCCGCGCTCGACGGCGACACGATTCGAATCCTCGACCAGGCCGAGCAGATCGCGAAAAAGGCGGGCGACAGCTACGTCACCGTCGAGCGGATCCTGCTGGCCATGGCGCTCGCGAAGGGCACGGACGTCGGCAATGCGCTCGCGAAGGCCGGGCTCACCCCACAGAACCTCAATTCCGCCATCGAGCAACTGCGCGGCGGTCGGACGGCGGACACTCAAGGTGCCGAGGACCGCTACGACGCGCTGAAGAAGTATGCGCGCGACCTCACCGAGGCAGCGAACGCGGGCAAGCTCGACCCGGTCATCGGTCGCGACGAGGAAATCCGCCGCACCGTCCAGGTGCTGGCCCGAAGGACGAAAAACAATCCGGTGCTGATCGGCGAACCGGGCGTCGGCAAGACCGCGATCGTCGAGGGCCTCGCACTTCGGATTGCAAACGGCGACGTGCCCGACGGCATCAAGGACAAGCGCCTGCTCGCACTCGACATGGGCTCGCTGATCGCCGGCGCGAAATATCGGGGCGAGTTCGAGGAGCGGCTGAAAGCCGTGCTCGACGAAGTTCGCCAGGCCGAGGGCGACATCATCCTCTTCATCGACGAGATGCACACGCTCGTGGGCGCCGGGAAGGCCGAAGGTGCGATGGACGCCGGCAACCTGCTGAAGCCTGCACTGGCGCGGGGCGAGCTTCACTGCATTGGCGCGACGACCCTCGACGAATATCGCAAATATATCGAGAAGGACGCCGCGCTCGAGCGGCGCTTCCAGCCGGTGTTCGTCGGCGAACCGACCGTGCCAGATACTATCTCGATCCTGCGCGGCCTAAAGGAGAAGTACGAACTCCATCACGGTGTCCGGATTACCGACGCGGCGATCGTCGCGGCGGCGACGCTGTCGAACCGCTACATCACCGACCGCTTCCTGCCGGACAAGGCGATCGACCTGATGGACGAGGCCGCGAGCCGGATCCGGATGGAGGTCGAGTC
>JAICSX010000043.1 GCA_025936675.1 Sphingomonas sp. | reverse complement strand
TAGCGGTTGTGGAATTCGGTCGGGTCGAACTTGCCCGCCTTCCGTTCGATCAGCATCGAAGCCATGTCGAGCAGGTCGGCGTCGGGCTTGGTGTCGCCGATCTCGCGGAAATAGGATTGCGCCTTGTGGACCTCGTCCGCGTAGCGGAGAGTCTCGAGCAGCAGCCCGCGGCCGCACGGCTTCAGGGCGACGACATATTCTTGGCCACGCATCGCCAGCTGGCCGACGCCGATCTTCTTCGCCGCCTTGAGTGCATCGCGCAGCACGACATAGGCTTCCTCGGCGAGGTCGTCGGCCGGGACGACGAAATAGGGCTTGTCGTAATACATGGCGTCGATGTCGTGGGTGTCGACGAACTCGACCAGGTCGAGCGTCTTGCGGCTCTCGAGCTTGACGCTCTCGATCTCCTCGGGGTCGAGCAGGACGTAATGGCCTTTCGAGACCTCGTAGCCCTTGACGATCTCGTCGCGGTCGACCGGACCGACGCCCGGCACGACCTTCTCATATTTGATGCGCTTGCCGGTCGGCTCATGCACCTGGTGGAACTGGATCGACGCCCCGCTCTTGGTCGCCGGGTAAAGCTCGACGGGAATCGACACCAAAGCGAGCCGGATTTGCCCTCGCCAGATCGCGCGCGCAGCCATGACTTCGTCTCCTTGTCCGGAGCGATTCAATCATTGCGGCGGCGACTCGTTCCGTGTCGAATTCTTCAGCGTGCGAACGAAAGCTGCGACATCGCCGCCGCGGGAGGCGCAATCGACAATCGCCGAGCCGCAGATCACCCCCTTCGCGCCCGCATCGAGCGCGGCCCGAGCATGGTCCGGGCTGGCGATTCCGAAGCCGAACACCGGCGGGGGCGCGCCGGCTGCCGACAGGCGTTCGACCAAGCCGCTGTCGAACTGCCCGCCAGCGTGCGTTCCAGTGATCCCCGAGCGGCTGACGCAATAGGTGTAGGCTTTGGACAGACCGGCGATCCGCTGGAGTGTCTCTTCAGGCGTGTTCGCCGCGGCGATCAGAACCGGCTCGATGCCCGCCTGTGCCATCGCCCGGACGTACGGCTCGGCTTCGAGCGCGGGCACGTCCGCGATCAGCAGGCTATCGACGCCCGCCTGAGCGGCATCGGCCATGAAGCCGGGCCGAGCCATGACGATATTGGCGTAAGTGAGAATGCCGATCGGGACGTCCGGGTGTCGCTGCCGGAAGCCGGCAATCAGATCGAAGCAGTCTGCGACGCGGACTCCTGCATCCAGCGCCCGCGCCGCGGACGCCTGGATGACCGGCCCATCGGCGACCGGATCGGAAAAGGGCAATCCGACCTCGACCATGTCCGCGCCGCCGACCACCAGCGCGTCGAGCAACGCCGCGCTGGTCTCCAGGTCGGGATCGCCGAGCGTCAGGAACGCGCCGAACGCGCCTTCGCGGGTGGCTGCAAGGCGCTCGAACATGGCAGCGTATCGGCTCACGCCAGCAGCGCCTGCGCTTGGTTGACGTCTTTGTCGCCGCGCCCGGAGAGCCCGACCAGGATCGCGCTGTCGGGCTCCTTTTCAGCAAGCTTCAGCGCATGGGCCAGCGCATGTGCGGATTCGAACGCGCAGAGGATGCCCTCGCTTTCAGCCAATGCTTTGAAGGCGGCGAGCGCCTCGGCGTCGGTCGCACCGACATATTGGGCGCGGCCGCTGTCCTTCAGATGTGCGTGCTCGGGCCCGACGGCAGGATAGTCGAGACCGGCGGACACCGACCAGGTGTCGGCGATCTGCCCGTCGCCGTCCTGGAGCACATAAGTCTCCGCCCCGTGGAGGATGCCAGGCGTGCCGCGGAGCAAAGTCGCTCCGTGCTCCTCTCCATTGAGCCCCTTGCCCGCCGCTTCGACGCCGATCAGGCGCACCTCATCGTCGAGGAAATCGGCGAACAGGCCGATTGCGTTCGAGCCGCCGCCGACGCAGGCGACGACCGCATCGGGCAGACGTCCGAGCTGCTCGACCATCTGCGCGCGCGCTTCGCGGCCGATCACCCGCTGGAACTCACGCACCATCGTCGGGAACGGGTGCGGCCCGGCGGCGGTGCCGAGCAGATAATGGGTGGTCTCGAAGCTCGCCGACCAATCGCGCAACGCGTCGTTGATCGCGTCCTTGAGCGTGCGCCCACCGCTCTCCACCGCGATTACTTTCGCGCCCATCAACTGCATGCGGAAGACGTTGAGCTTCTGCCGTTCAACGTCCTCGGCGCCCATGTAGATGGCCGTTTCGAACCCGAGCAGCGCGCCGACGATAGCCGTCGCGACGCCATGCTGGCCCGCACCCGTCTCGGCGATTAGGCGAGTCTTGCCCATCCGCTTGGCGAGCAGCCCTTGCCCGAGCACCTGGTTGGTCTTGTGGGCACCGCCGTGGAGCAGGTCCTCGCGCTTGAGATAGATGTTGGCGGGGAGATTGCGGAAGCGGGTCAGCGGCGTCGGGCGGCCGGCGTAGTTGGAAAGGAGCGCATTGAGCTCGGCGTTGAAGGCCGGGTCCTGCTGTGCATCCAGGAACGCGGCTTCGAGCTGCTCGAGCGCCGGCACCAGGATTTCCGGGACGTAGCAGCCGCCGAATCGGCCGAAGCGGCCATTCAGGCGCATGCGGCCAACGTCTCGCGCGAGGACGGCCGCAGGGCCTCGAAAAGCGCCGCAATCTTGTCCGGAGACTTGCGCCCGGGACGCGCATCGACCGCGGACCCGACGTCGATCGCATAAGCGCCGAGAGCGGCCGCGGCGCCCGCATTGCGCGGCCCAATGCCGCCGGCGACGACCGCACTGCCAAGTGCCTGATGATCGCGGACCAACGCCCAGTCGAACGCCTGGCCGCTGCCGCCATCCGCATTGTCCAACACGAGGCGATCGCCCCCCCGATCCGAAAGGGCCTCACGGCCGACACTCACCGCCGTCCAGATCTCGCACGAGCCGGAAAGCTCCCGCCGCAGCGAGCGGACATATTCGACGTCCTCATGGCCGTGCAGCTGCACCGCGTGGAGGTTGAGCAAGGCTGCGATGTCCGACACGATCCGATGCGGCGCATCGCGGAATACGCCGACCGGGAGCATGCCCGACTTGCGTGCGACGCCGGCCAGCGGCGCGGCTTCCTGCGCCGTGACATGGCGGGGGCTGCCAGGCACGAACACGAAGCCCGCAAACGCCGCTGGCCGGGCGGCGCCGATGTCCGCGCCGCAATTGAGGCCGCACAATTTGGTCCGGCCGAAGATCAGTTCGCGCGCGGCCTGCGCGGGATCGGCCGAGCGCATCAGCGAAGAGCCGATCAGGAAGCCGTCGACCAACGGCGACAGCCATTCGACGTCAGCGCGCGTGAGGATGCCGGATTCGGAGATGATCGTGCGGTCTCCCGCCAGCCGGGCCAGCCGCTCGGTGGTCGCGAGATCGATCGACAAATCCTTGAGGTCGCGGTTGTTGATCCCGATCAGCGGCACATCCAGCCCCAGCGCGCGCTGCATCTCCCGCTCATCGTGGACCTCTACGAGAGCGTCCATTCCGAGACGGCGCGCCTCCGCGATGATCTCGCGCGCCGCTGCGTCGTCGAGCAATGACAGCATCACCAGCACGGCGTCCGCTCCGGCAATCCGCGCCTCCGCCACTTGCCGCGCGTCGATCAAGAAATCCTTGGTGAGAATCGGTCCGTCGAAGTTTGCGCGGGCGGCTGGGAGGTCGTCGAGCGACCCGTCGAAATATGTGGCGTCCGTGAGCACGCTGAGCGCATCGGCAACGCCGGCATAGCCGCGCGCGATCGCAGCCGGATCCGCTCCGGGACGGATCGCGCCGCCGGAAGGCGAGGCTTTCTTGATTTCGAGAATGAACCGCGCGCCAGGCTCGGCGAGGATCGCACGCAGGCTGCGGCTAGTCGGCTGCGCGCGCGCTCGTAACGCGTCGAGCGAAACGCCGCGGAAGCGCTCGGCAAGCTCGACCTGTTTCGCCGCGGCGATCTCGCCCAAGACGCCGACCGGTTCAGCCATTACTTGCCTCGACATAGGCGGTCAGCACCTTGCCCGCCGCACCGGAAAGAAGCGCATCCCGCGCCTGTGCCGCGGCATCCTTCAACGTCGCCGCCTTGCCCGCCGTGAGGAGAAGCGCCGCCGAATTGAGCATGACAATGTCGTTCTCCGCGCGCGACCCGCGGCCGCCGAGCAGGTTGCGCAGGCGCTCGGCATTCTCCGCGGGATCGCCGCCGGCGACGCTGCTCAAAGGCGCACGCTCGAGGCCGGCCTCTTCGGGAGTGATCTCGATCTCGGTCATTTCCCCCCGCGACAGGCGAATGGCGCGCGTTTCGCCGTGGAGAGCGACTTCATCGAGCCCCGAGCCATGAACGACCAAGGCCTCCGCGACACCGAGGGCATCGAGCGTTCGCGCAATCCTGCGCAGCATCTTCGGGTCGGCAACCCCGAGGAGCTGGACCGGCGGCCGCGCCGGATTGATGCACGGTCCGAGCAGATTCATCACCGTGCGCACCGATAGCTGGCGCCGCACCAGCGCGGCGTGTTTCATCCCCGGATGATAGGCGGGCGCGAACAGGAAGCAGAAGCCGGTCTGGTCGAGCAGCGTGCGCGCGAAATCCGGCGCAAGCTCGATCTTCACCCCGAGCGCCTCCAGCACGTCGGCCGAGCCGCAGCGGGAGCTGACGCTGCGGTTGCCGTGCTTGGCGATCGGCAGGCCCGCGGCCGCTGCGACGAATGCGGTGGCGGTCGAGACATTGATCAGCCCAGAGGAATCGCCGCCGGTGCCGCAGCAGTCGGCGAACAGATAATCCGGCCGCTCGAACGGCAGCGCCGCAGCCGAGAGGGCGTGGGCGGCGCCGATCATCTCCTCGGCGGTTTCGCCTTTCATGCGCAGCGCAATCAGCATGCCGGCGATTTCCGCCGGTTCGAGCCGGCCCAGCACGAGCCGCTCGAACAGGTGCTGGGCATCGTCGATCGGCAGGTCCTCGCCGGTCAGCAGCCGCGGTAGCGGATTGGGCACCGGCACGTCGGGCAATGCTGCGACAGGCGGCAGTTCCGACGGATCGGCGCGAAGTGTGACAATGTTCATGGGTCGAGTTCCTGAAACAAAAAAGCCCGCCGGTGGCGGGCGGGCAGTCGATGATCGGTCTTTAGTCGATCAGTCGCGCCATCGCGCCGCAGCTGCGGGTGCGCGCCACCACAGGCGGGCGTTCCTGGCGACGGCGATGGCGTTCAGGTCGGTCATCAGGCCCTCGCTAGTCGAGATTTTCGCGGCGCGTCAAGCTCAGGCTGCCGCCCGATCGCGAGCAAGGCCGCCGTGCCGCGCTCGCGTCAACGTATATGCAAAGCCCGGAGGCGTATAGGTTAT
The DNA here is from genome assembly GCA_025936675.1 of Sphingomonas sp. The sequence goes on along the minus strand of JAICSX010000043.1, from coordinate 12,774 downwards.
CTCCGCGCGACCGCCCGTTTCCAGCTCCATGCCGCGCATCAGAATCCGCATGCCGAACCCGTGGCTTGCCGGCGGCTCGACGTCGGGGCCGCCGAACTCGGCCCAGCGGAAATCGAGCCGAGACGGATCGTCGTTCGCGACCGACCAATCCACCTGGAGTCGACCGCCTTCGTTCGACAGCGCACCGTATTTGACCGCATTGGTGCACAGCTCGTGGACGGCGAGCGAGAACATGATCGCGCTCGAGGAGTCGACGCAGAGCTCCGGCCCCGAGATGGCGACGCGCTCTGAAGGGACGCCGCAGCCGCCAAGCGCCTCGCGGACGATGTCGCCCAGGAGTGCGTTCTTGCCGCTCTGTGCGTGAAGGATGTCGTTGGCCTTGGCGATCGAATCGAGACGCCGGTCGAACGTGCTCCGCGCATCCTCGAGAGTCTTCGATGAGCCGAAACTCAGATGCGCGATTCCGCGCACCACGGCGATGATGTTCTTGGCGCGATGGTCGAGTTCGGCGAGCAGCAGCGCCTGCAGGTCCTCGCCGCGCTTGCGCTCATGGACGCGTCCAATTTGCGTTCCGATCGCGCGGGCCGACAGCAGCAATGCCGGCTCGGGCTCCCGCTTGTCGCGCGAAAAGAATTCCAACACCGCGATGCAGCGGTCGCCGCTGAATACCGGAAAGGCGAAGCCGCTTTCGAAGCCCAGGCCCCTGCGCGGAAAGTTGGACGACGGTTCGACTCGACTGACCCACGTCGGCTGTCCGGATTCAAGCACTTGACCGGGCAAGCCCACGCCCGCCGAAAAGTCCTGCTGCTCGGTGACTTCGACCAGTTCAGGCGCGACTTTGGCCGCATCCGTGCTCCACACAGACGAGGTCAGCCGGCGGTCATCCTGGGCCACGAGGAAAGCATGTCCGAGCGGCCAGTCGGCAAGCTCGCAGATCGCGTCGAGCGTCGCCACGAGGACGCTCTCGAAACCTTCCTCGCGGCTGGCGCGATCGCTGAGATCGAGCATCAGCCGGCTTTCGCGCAGTCGGAATTCCATCTGCTGCTCGGCTTCGCGTCGCTCGGAAATATCGCGAAGAAAGCCGACGAACACATCGCGGCCTTCGCGGCTGACGAGCGTGATCGACAGCTCGATCGGGATCTCCCCGCCGTCGCGGCGCAGCCCAGAAAGCTCGAGCCGCGTGTCGAGCACCCTGGCGACTCCCTCGGCGTTGAACCGGGCAAGACCGCGATGGTGGGCTTCGCGCAGCGACGGCGGCACGATCAGGTCGCCGAGGTCGCGGCCGATCGCCTCGTCCGCCGTCCAGCCGAACGTCGATTCGGCATGGTGATTCCAGGCGCGGATGATGCCGCTGCGATCGATCACCACGACCGCGTCGAGAACGGTATCAAGGATGGGCTTGATGACCGTTTCGATCGGCATTCGCCGGACCCCCTCACGCGTGAAAATATCTAGCGAAGTGAGGCACCTAGTGGAACGTCGTTACGGGGGCAAGATGGTGTTGCCCCAATTCGCCCGCCATTGACGCCGGCGCTGGTGCAATGGCATGCCGCGCGTCCGGCGCGGGTGTAGCTCAATGGTAGAGCAGAAGCCTTCCAAGCTCTGCCTATTTGCGGAGAACCGGCAAAGTTGCTGTAAAATCCGTCAAATACGACCATTGGAAAATCAAAGACTTACCCGAACGCTGTAAAAGGGCTCAGCACCTCTCGAGGAAACGCTAGAGAGAGGGCGGCCGACTATAATTCGGCGGGCCAGGACGCTGCGGCAGCGAATACCGGATTTGAGTGCTACGATTGAACATGCAAACGAAAGTGGCGGCCGACGAAATCGCCCCGTCAGTTGATGCGCGTGTCCGGTCTGCTTGGATCATGAGGAACAGTGACGAGAATATCATGAGCGGCTCGGGCGAAAGTCGGTCGCGCGTTTTCCTGTTTGCTGTTAGACGGGCCGATGGTCGTTGTGCTGGCCATTCGGTGAGGCGGACTATGGGGAACGCGGCGTCAGATCGGGTCAATGCCGATGGAGCATCCGCCCTGTCACTCATGGAGGAGGCTTTAGGGCTACTCGATCGGTGCGATGCCGCTCCAGAAATTGGCGCACACTTAGACCTCGCCATTTGTCGGCTTCGTGAGATTTTGGGCATTGGGGCGACGGAGGCAGATGAACACTCTGGAAGGCCACAGGACGAGGCCAGGCCGAAGCCGACTGACTCCAGCGCCGAAAAGCCATGAACCCCGAGCTCGTGCAGTCGACGGATCATCGATTGTGCCCTCAGGGCCGCTAGCGGAAGGCGTTATTGCGAGTGGATTTGATGCCGAGATCACGGCGGCCAGAAGTGCGACAAACATCGAATATTCGTCGAGTGTTCGTTTCAGACTGCGACGTTGCCGCGGCGCAAAGGCTCCTATCAGTTCTCTCTGCAAGCGCGGAACCTTCCAAGAGTGCGCCGGCGCCGGCAGACGCTTTGAGCGGCTCCCCCGGCCTTTCGGAGCCGGTGCAACAGGCACAGCTCGCATTAGGCCTGCGACAAAGGCGAGTGCTGATCTTTGGAGCTAGATTCTCCGGTGAGCCGCCATTCGCGTTGCTGACTGCGCTTTACGTTCATGAGCAACATGAATCGGTCGTCACGCTCACCCGACTGACGCAGCTCGCCTCGATAAATCTGAGTACGGCGATCCGTTGGTTAGACCTTCTAGCGGAGCAAGGGTGGGTCGGGCGAAGCCATGATGGTGGCGATCGGAGAAAGACGCTGCTGTCTTTGTCGGACAAGGGGCGGAGTGCCCTAAACGATCTATTCAGCTGGGCGGCTGCAAGCGAAAATCCTTAGCCCAAGAACGGGACCATCAGTCCTCATTCGGTTCCTCGTCGCCTATACTGCCGCCCGTACTGCCTAACGAGTTCAAGTCGACCAGATGGGGCCCGATGTGACCGCTTCGATCCTTTACGTAGGACTGCCACACTCGCAATCGCACGCGTCGCGGCGCACCGGCTTCTTCAGGCTCGAACATATCGCTAATGATGCGCTTGGCGACCGCGACGCCGATCTCCCCATCGTCGACCATGTCCCTTAGCTGGCGCAATAATCGCTCAGAGAACTCGCGTCGGCTTTCAATGCGGCCTTCATTCGTTCGCCGCCTGATCCAGAAAAATCGACCCATGGATCCTCGTTCAGCGTCACGCCCCATAAACGCCGCGACGATGATTGCACCGCTCTTGGCGTAGGGACCTATCAAAAAACTCTGTGATCAGTCCGGTCGGGAGATCTGACATCATATTGCGCCGGCTGACTGGAAGGAAGTTCAACGGTCCACGACGTGCCAGGATACAACCTCTTCCCGGGCAATTGCGTGCACTGGCTGTTGCGCCCCTCACATTGCCTCCCGTCCGTGAGCTCGACGCTCACATTGCCTTTGTTTTCGAAGGTCAGGGTGCGGCCGCTTCGCGAGGCACTGACGTTTGCCGCAGCCTCTGCAGGGCGCACCAGCACGAGAACATCGTAGCCAACCAGGATCTTCAACCCTGACGCACCTGATTGAACACCGCCGACAACCGGCTTCACCGTCACTCGATAAACGTGTTCGCGGTCCCGGCTGGACGACAGCGCCGCAATTCTGATCAACTTGCGTTGTCCAGGCTCGAGAATCATACGCGAAGGAGAGACCAGAAGCCCAAGCTTCTCAGGATCAGGATCTTGATGGACTGTTTGGGCCGGCTTGCCCGCATCTATTATCTCCCTTGGCTCAATCGCGACGAATGCTCGCTCGGGTGAGTTATTCCAGACCTCCACATCGTCGCGAATCCGTTTGCCTGGCTGAAGTTCGACGATGAGTTCGCTCAGGACAAGATCGGCGCTTGCTGGCGTGGAAGCCACCAAACTCATAGCAGCCACGAAGACACTGATGGCGCGGCGGGGTTTCACTCGCAAACGACCTTCCCAATAGAGGCGTAATCGTTTTTGACCGAGAAGCTGGGCAGTCTCGCCACGCAAGACGGTACGCCATCCTTGGCAATGGTGATTTCATCATCGCGTCTCATGTCGAGTTGGAAATAGCCACTCGCGTCCGTTTGCGCGACTGCTCTCTTGCTCTCCACGAGAGCATTGGAAATCACGGACCCGTCTGGGGCAACAGCTTGCGCGAAAACGGTAAAATAAGATTCCGCCTTCCATTCGAGAGATTGGACGTTCCCGGGGTAGAGGGTGACCTCGCGGGCGCCAGCATCATAATCCACCGACGCGGCCTCTATCGGGAGCAGGCGGACCCGGTACGTGTGATAGCCTGGAACGAACAAGGACAATGGTTGGCCAGTCCGCACTTCGCCCCGTGGCGTGTCGTCGAGCAACACTTTGAAAACTGCTTTGTCCGCGTCACCTGCAACAGAAATGACGATGGCGCTCTGATCGGTCTGGCGAGCGCCGAATGTCGTAGAATGCGAGGAAAGCGCCAAGCCCGACTGGAAGCTCACGTCATACTGAGTGCTCCGTTGTCCCTCGAGATTGTGGAGCAGGTCGACGCGGGCGTTGCCGAGCTCGCTGAACATTGTTGCGCCGGCACGCACGGTCGACGAACTGATATTCCGATCGGCTCCCACTTCTGTGGTCAGCAGGCTGCCTCCTTGCGTCTGGTGGGAGTATTGAGCCGCGATGCTGCCGGTTGAACGTGTCTCTGCTTCCTTTGAGTCACCTCGCTCGTCCTCGATGGTGCGGCCGAGCGTGCTCATCATCGACAAGCCGCCCGACGTGTACAGCAATCGCACACCCGCAAAGCCCACTGTCGAGGACCGGGTACGCTGAGCCGAAGCCTGAAACACAACCTGCAGCCCGTGGTTAGTTAAGAGAGGCAAATCGATGCTTGGTCCGATGCTGTAGTCGGCCGGTCCGTTCCGGTCCTTGCGATAGGTACCCACGAGCGAAATATAGCCACCTTCGAGGCGCAGCCCGACGCTTCCGATCGCCTGCGTATAGGAGCCGTTGGCCAGCTGAACTCCGGTAGGCGGAATAGCTTCGAACGTGTCGACATAAGAGGGTAGCGGAATCAGCGGCTGATCGTTGTGAGACCAAATGCGGCGGACATCGAGATTGAAATTGATGGGGCCGTGCCCGCCCGAGGCAAGCTGGACCAGCGCGCCCGCATCGCCCGCGGTCGATGCAAGACCCGCCAGCCGGATTCTTCCGAACGGTTCAATGAACCATCCACCAGCTTCGAAGATGGCCTTGCGCTGCGTTCCAAGGGCCGCAACGTCGAATGCTATAGCGTTGCTCAGGCGCCAGGCGGCACCTGCCTGATAGTAAAACGTGTCGCTCACGCTGATCGGACTGTGTGCCCGCGTGTTGGCGAGCAGGCCGCCGTAGAGGAAATACACGGGATGCCCGATTGGCGCGACTTGTGCATTCTTGACAAAGAAACGGCGCTCTTCTCTGACGGATCCGTTCTCTTCCTGGATACGCAGCAGGACCGAGTAGGAGCCGTCTGAAAGCGCTGAGGTATCGAGCTCATTATTCCCCGCTGAATATGAGCGCGAGCTCACAAGCCGGCCATCTACAAGAAGTTCAACGCGCGCCGGGCGAACGAGGAAAAGGACGAGCGGCGTCCCCTCAAGCGTCTGGCGATCGGCCGAGGTGTCAAACTGGGTTCCGATACCGCCGCCGATAATCCGTCTCTGGCCGGTGAACTCGTTGCCGGGCGCCCAGAACAGCCCTGCCGAGTACCGAAGATCCTTTCGGTCGACCTCCCCTACGAAGTCGTCAACGACCCAACCAAGGCCGGAAGCGAATGAATTGCTCGTTCGAATCCTAGCATTACGTAGCGCCAAGACCGTCCGATTCTGGATATTGTAGAGGCTATGTCCGCCCAATGATCCCGACGCGGCGAGTCCCAGCGCGCTCGTCAACGAGAGTGGCGCCGACGGCGTTGGCAGGAAACCCTCACCGGTTGATTGCAAAGTCTGAAGGAACCGAGGGTTGACGAAAAGATCGACCCGGAAGTGCTCCTCGTCAGAGATGATGCCAATCACTTGCGGGCTCAGGTTCCCGCAGTTCCCCAAGTTGGAATATGCGCACGCAGCCTGACTGTTGGTTGGCAGCTCAGCCGTCAATGCCGAAACGAGCTCGGGCGCCGCAATCACGAAGGGCAGTGCGGCAAGGACTTCCTGTGGTGAGCGGAATCGGAGCGTCCCGGGTTTTGTATCGACGAGCGTTTCGACGACTTTGCGATTGCCGAAATACACATCGACGAGAGTCTCTCTGGAGCTTGCCAGCTCATTGAAACCGGGGGGGACCCCGGTTGTTTCAAGGGAGACATTCATCGACCCCGCGGAGCAGGGCGCAGTTATGGTTAACGCCGAAGCGCACGCGAACAGGCGAGCGAGGCGCGGCAGCATGCGGCCAGCCTCACTCAGGACCGACGACGAGCGTCAGCGTGCCATTATATGTGCCGGCCGTTGCGCTTGCGAGTGCGTTCGTTCGCAAAACGATGATCAGGCTCGCGGTCGTCGCTGGCCCATTGTTGCAGGTCTGCTGGGTAGCGGCGCTCGCCTGGCCAGTGAGCGGCAGATTTGGAGCTAGCTGGGTCCCGGAACTTTGCGCAGGTGTGCTGCTCCACTGAACTTCATAGGCCATTGAGCTGAGGCCCGACGAAAGCTCAAATGCGCCCCCAGGTCCGGTACCCGAGGCCGTAATATTATAGCCGTTGGTGGCTGTGTCGGCGAACAAGCAGACACTTTCGCTGCGCGTCGCATCAGTACTGAGATTGGCGATTGTTCCGAAAGCTATGTCGCCGAGCTGAGTGATGCGGACCTTATTGCTTGCGGCGAAGCTGGGCGCACCAGCGACCGACAGGAGCAGCGAGCAACAGAGCGTCAATGCCCGCTGCTTGATTGTGCGTGCTAGAGCGCGAGACGGCGCGCGCGAGAAAGAGTGCCGAAAACAGCCTTCGTCGCTTTCTTCAAGTACGAAGAAGGTGGCAGCATAAGAGTGAGCCACCATGATTGGCTCCTCACTCGGGCGCGACGACTAGCGTTAGCGTACCCGTGTACGTGGTTGCCGCGAGCATCCCTTGCAGGCTGGGAGCGGAAATGTTGACGATCAGGCTCGCCGTGCTGCCGGGGCCGGAAGAGCAGGTCGCGTTGGTTGCCGTTGAGGTCAGGCCTGTCAGCGCCGCACCTGCGGTGAGCGCTGTGCCTGAGCCTTGGCCGGAAGTGCCCGACCATTCGACGCTATACGGCACGGTGAGTGCACCGTTCGCCAGCGTGAAGGCACTGCCTACGCCACTCCCGGTGGCCGTGACGTTATAGCCCCTGGTGCTGGTGTTGCTCCACACGCAAACATTCTGTGCGTTGGTCGCGGCGCTGGCGGGGTCCTGATTGAGGAACGAAACGTCGGTCAGGCCCGTGAGCTGGACCCGGTTCGGAACCGACGCCCCAATGGAGATCGACCCGGTCGATGTCGATCCGAGGCTCCCCTGCGTTGCTGCCGAGGCGGTTCCCTGAACCAGCAACGCCGCAATGCATGCGGCGGACACCCGGAAAAAAAGACCATTGTCCATGTTACGTCCCCCACCACCACACCAGAGGTTCGGTAACCTCATCCGTTTTGGATATAAGGGCGCCGCGTAAACAAGCCGTTAAACGCGAATGGTTGCAGCCTTCCTCACCATCGCGGGCTTACCGCAACGAAGCTTTACTCAGCGGGGCATGGCGCGGCCGCCAACTGAGAATTGCCGCGAGGTAATCACGGCAGTGACTCAGTCGGGGACAATAAGCACGAGCAGTGGCTGCCGACCGGTCGCTGCGGTAGTTACCGAGCTTGGCCTTACACTTCCCGGCACAAGGTCATCGTTCGTGATGCCCGCTGATCGGACGTCGCTAGGTTCATCAGGCGGCACGATCACGGTCGCGTAGCGTAGATTTGGCGCGTTCGACTTTAGCTTCGGAGGAGCTAACGCAATCAAATCTCCGTTTCTGCCCTCAGTCGCGGCATGGTTCTCAGTTTCGAACCGGGGCATGGTGCTGACGCTGATCTGGATGGTCGCTCGAGATTGTTGCGCCAAGGCGCCGCCCATCGATTGCGCCTCTGCACTGGCCGGAAGAGCTGCCCCGATTGCGCTCCCGAGCGCGAACCAAAGCAAGAGTATACGGGTCATTACAACCTCAGCGAAGTTTGGGCCTCCGACGCTTTCGTTCATAACTCTGAACTCGCAATTCAGGTTTCAGCCGTGCCGGAGCATTGTTGGTGTTGACGCCGGTGCACGCTAATCATCCGCTAAGGATCACCCCGCTTCGGAGGAAACACTCTTGTCGCCGGGAGAAGGGCGCAATAGAACTCCCGTTAACGGTAATTTAACAAGCAAGTTCCCGGGGGATGAACATGAACGACAATCAAGCTCCGCCTAAGCAGCAGCTGCTGATCGATGCGCTTGATCACCTTAGGCAGGCGATCGATCTGCTGGATCTTGCTGCCGCGCCGGGCCATATCGCGGCGCACATCGATCTCGCGCTAAACCAAGTTGAGAATGAGTTGTCGGTCGAAACGCCGCTCGGTCTTAGCTCAGGGGATCCCAATCCGGACGATCGGCGAACAATCGAGACATTTTAGCCGCGCCCGAGCTGCTGAGCTCAACCCACATATCAGAGTGATTGAAGCAATCCACGTGGCATAGGATGTAGCCCCGCTCTTCGAGCACCGCTGCCCAGCGCGCAATCGTCGATTCAGGAGCCACAATCGCTAAATCCGCAAGCTTGGTCTTTCGCCGGCCTAGCTTGGCTGCGAAGAGCTGCAGCAAGATGTCCCAGGCGAAATCGCCAAACAGCTCGGTGCCGAACGTTTCGGACCGTGTGCGTCGCAAGCGCATTATTGACGCGATTTCCTCTTCGGTAGGGCTGCGCAACGCTATGGTCACCCGTAATCCTTCTAGCCGTGCGCACCATGCTCATGATGCGTCGCTCATGGTCGGCGACACTAAGGTCCGACCCGAGGTTTGTGATTGATCAGCTCGGCACGCTGACACATGCCCGTAGCCAGATTCAGTAAGCAGAGGCAAGGCCTTACCGACCCTTCCAAATAGGAGCTGGGCCTACGGTCGTCCGCTGTAGAAATTAGCCGACAGGCAAGGCACTCAACGGTTTTTGCTCCATTGCGGACACGGAAATGGGCTGACATTTCTCCAGAATGCAGACTACTTGGCTATTGCTCGGCCAACTTTCTTCTTTGGAATTCTCGAATGACTGCACATTCTCCACACCAGAAAGCTGAGCGCCTGCTGCAGCTGAGCAATGAAGTCAGCCGGATCGCTGGAACTTTGGCTCGCCTTTCGACGGATTCGGCCTCAACGGGACCGCAATTCACGCCGATCGATGACAGGGTAGGTCCGGAGGTTACGGCAGAATCCGTCGTGGCGATCATCCGCGCCCGTCGCTTGCGGGCCCGCTATTTCTCGGACGAGCTCTTTGCGGACCCCGCCTGGGACATGATGCTCGACCTGCTCTACGCGGAGCTTTCGCATCAACGGGTGAGTGTTTCGAGCGCGTGTACTGCGGCCGCTGTCCCGGCCACGACCGCTCTGCGCTGGCTCAGCACCATGGTTCAGAAGGGCCTGTTTGTCCGCCATGCGGATCCGCTCGACGCGCGGAGATTTTTTGTCGAGCTTGCGCCGGAGACAAGCATGGCTTTGCGCCGCTACTTCGCTGAAATCGGCAACGTCGTGACAGTCTGAAGCGCCCACGCCCGCCGGCGAGTACGGGATCGACATCGAAACGACCGCTGGCGTACGCTTTTTATTTTCGGGAGAGTGACCGACAACGATGAATGCCTGTGAACCGCTGCCTCTCAATCGCAGCTGGCCGCTTTGGGAGCAGGGCCGGAACTTTGATCTGGGCCACGTGCTGAACTGTGCGGTTACCGACGCGATTGAACCGCAGGCAGTCGGCGGCATCGGCTTACATCATGCGGGTCTCTGGGAATGTGACCTCTCCAACGATGAGCTGATCTGGTCGGGCGGGGTCTACGATATTTTTGGCTTGGAACGGCGCTCTGCCATCACCCGAGCGGAAGCGATCAGCTTTTATCACGACGATTCTCGGGCCAAGCTTGAACGCCTGCGCTCGCACGCCATCCGACACACGTGTGGCTTCACTCTCGACGTTCAGATCTACGCTGCGGCCGTGCGTGAATGCCGGATGTTACGCGTGATTGCAGCGCCCGTCTTTGGGACTGACGGGGTGGTTAAGCTGCACGGACTCAAGCTGCTTATCTAGCAGGACTTGAAGGATCACGAGCGCTACTGTGCTACTTCGCCGGCTGGGCCGTGTTCGGCTTGGCTGGCCGCTTCTGTCAGAGCGCTTGCGAGCCGACGCGCCATTTTCGGTGTCATCACCAACGGCACCGATGAGGATTGGCCATCCATAAGCTCTCGCGGGCTTTCCAGATAATGGACTTTCAAGCCGCAGAGCCGTCCGTGCGGCACGAACGTCTCGAACGCTACGAGCGGGTAGATCTCCACTTTTCCGTCAGCGCTCTTTTCCCATTCATCAAACAAATCAATTCTCGCAATGCTCAAACGTCAATCCGGGACCTGCCACCCGCGCTTCTCATCTGGCAAGGTCTACGCAGCATGACGGCGCATTTGCGGCCCGCTGCGATTCCACCCAAACTCAAGCGAACCGAGCAACTCCTCAGACGAAACAGGAGGCTTCAGCCAAAAGCCCTGCCCGCCGCTACAGCCAAGGTCGACTACGAGCTGGAAAAGCTCCTCACTTTCGACGTGTTCGGCGATGCTGGACACTCCCAGAACTTCGCACAGGCCAACGACCGCCCGCAACAAGCGCTTGCCATCTGCACTATGCTGCGCGGCCGTCACCAGGCCGCCATCGAGCTTGATCTGATCAAATTGGAGGTGGCGCAGATAGCCAATCGAAGCGAAGCCCGCGCCGAAATCGTCCAGGACGATCGTGGCGCCTACAGCGCGTAGCTGCGCGAGGTTTTCCCGCGCGCATTCAAAGTCGGCCAAGAGCGCGGTTTCGGTAACCTCCACCTGAAGCCGATCTGGAGAGAGATCAGCCCGACTAAGCGCATTCAAAATTACCTTCGCCAGGCCGCGCGAGCAGAGCTGGAGCGCGCTTAGATTGAATGACAGCTTGATTGTCGAGGGCCACTCTCGGGCTTCGGTGAAAGCCAGCCTCATCAGATGATTGTTGACCTGTTCTATAACGTTCAGGTGCTCGGCGATGGGTACGAACTCCGATGGCGGAATGGGTCCGAGTTCAGGGTCCGTCCAGCGCGCCAGCGCCTCATGCGCGATGATCTGGCCGCTCTTCAGATCAAAGATAGGCTGGAAGACAACGCGCAAATTCTCGTACGTTTCGGAAGCCAGAAGAGCTCCTTCGATGTGAGAGCGACGGCGCCTGGGCGCTTCCATCCGCAGCTCAAATACAGCGAAGGCGGCGGACGGATTTTCTTTCGCTTCATACAGCGCCAAGTCCGCGTCGGCCATCAAACGCGACGGTGATCGATCGTCTCGGCCTCGGGAAAGCGCCAGCCCGCAGCAAGCAGAAATGACGAAGTGCCGTTCGTGCAGAATCACGGGCCCATTGACACCGCGCAGGATCATCCTGCCAATCGATTGCAAATCGCGCGTCCGATCAACGTTTGGCAGCAATACACCGAATTCGTCGCCGCCGAGCCGCGCGACCACCCCACGCGTTCCAAGGACCCGGAGGAGACGCGCGGCGACTTCCTGAAGCAATTCGTCGCCAGCGGCATGGCCGAACATGTCATTGACAGTCTTGAAACGATCGAGATCGAGGATCGCGACCGCAAATGAACGAGGGTTGCGAGCCTCGTCAGCGGCTTGATCGAGGGCGGCGACAAATGCTCGGCGGTTGGGCAAGCCCGTCAGAAAATCGGTCGTCGCCGCGGCAACGGCGTCATGATGCGCCTCTTCGACGCGCTGGCGCTCATGGGCAATGACCGATCGAGAGGTGATGACGTCAGTGAAGTGCCGGCTATGTGCCGTTAGTAGTCGCATGGTCAGAGCGGCGACGACGACGAGCCCGAATGCAGCACCGGCAAATTGGCGTTCGCGCGACAACAATGCGGCCGCAGCGATCGGTACGATGATCATGATGAGCGGGATCCGCCCGGCAGCCGGAAGAGCTGTTAGTCCAAAGGCAACACCGATTGCCGTGAGGCCGCCAAACAGCATGACGGCCATGTGCGAAGCGGGATCACCGACCTGGAACAGGTAAAGGCAGCGGGCGCACACAGCGAGACAGACGGCTGCGGCAAACCACAGTGTCTGCTCCATTCGGCTCACCATCATCTGATGCGTGGCCGGCGTTCCTGGACGAAACCACTGCCACAGTCGAAGCAGGCTGCAGGCGGCAATAAACGTTGGCAAATTCACGCCCACCGATAAGCGTCCGGATGCGGCGAGCTCCATGGCAGAGAGGTTGACCAGTCCAAGCAGGTAGACGATCGGCACCTGCCTGCGCAGCGACCAGTAACGCTCCTCGACGATGGCACGGCCGGAGGCCGTCGAGAGGTCCGCACCTACGTACGTCTGGATGAGCGCGCGAAACATAACTTCGATCTGATTCCATGACGAAAATTGAATTGAGGAGGCGAGAGGCAGCCAGCCATTCGCCTAGCCCAGTAGCGCGAAACGGATGGTAAATGTTAAGTCCAATGTGGGCTTTGGTCGAAGTTCAAATCCTGCACTTCGTCGGCAGCCGGGACTGGCTCGGTGTCAGCCCTCGCGTTCGCCGCTTTTGTCTATCCGGATG
>JAICSX010000117.1 GCA_025936675.1 Sphingomonas sp. | reverse complement strand
TGGCACGAGCTTTGCAGCACTAATGCTCATGATGCGGGGTTCACGAGTGAGTATCGACGACAACGCCGAGGCGAAGCGGCAGGAAGCGGCGTCCGTTTCCGGACAATCACTGTTCGGAGGCGGACAATGAGCCTTGTCGAACTGCGCCGTGGCGAGCGCGCCGAGCCCGTCAGCGGCGGCGCGATGGACAAGGTGGTCGAGCGCAAGCGGATCGACCGTCGGATCCTCATTGGGGGCGGAGCGGCGGCAGTCGTTCTGCTCGTTCTCCTCTTCTGGTTGTTCGCTCCACGCGCGGACTCGATGTCGATTGCGCGCGACCGACTGACGATTTCCGAGGCGCAGTCCGGCACGTTCGACGATTTCCTGCCGGTGCGCGCGCGGGTGACTCCGCTCGTCACCGTCTATCTCGACGCTGTCGAAGGCGGGCAGGTCGACAAGAAGCTGGTCGAAGACGGCACGCAGGTCACCCAGGGGCAGCTTCTCGCGGTCCTGTCCAACGCCGAGCTTCAGCTGTCGACGCTCGAGAAGCAGGCCGAAGTCGAGCAGCAGCTCAACAACATGCGCAGCCAGGAGCTCGCGCTCGTCAATACCCACAACGACAATCTGCGCGACCTCAACCAGGCCGAAACCGACCTCGCCAAGGCCAAGCGGCAATACGACCTCTACAAGCCGCTCGCCGACAGGGGCTTCGTCGCGACGAAGATTTTCAAGGATGCCAAGGACGACTTCGACTACCAGGTGCACCGTCTTCAGATCCTGAAGCAAAGCATCCAGCAGAACGAGGCGCTGCAGACCAGCCAGCTCGGCCAGCTCCGCGCGGCGGCGGCGTCGCTCAACAGCAGCATGGGGGTCGCGCGCGAAAGCCTCGGTCAGCTGAACATCCATGCGCCGGTGACCGGCCAGCTCAGCGGTTTCGATATCCAGCTCGGCCAGTCGCTCCAGCAGGGCGAGCGGATCGGCCAGATCGACAGCGCCGGCGGCGACAAGCTCCAGGCCGATGTCGACGAATATTATCTCGGCCGCGTCGCGGTGGGGCAGACCGCGACCGCGGACATCGACGGCAAAACCTACCGGCTGAAGGTCGCCAAGGTCTATCCCCAGGTCCGCAACGGCGAGTTCCAGATCGACCTTCTGTTCGATGGCGCCGAGCCCACGTCGATGCAGCGCGGCCAGACCATCCAGGCCAAGCTGACGGTCGGCGACTCGTCAAAGGCCTTGCTGATCCCGAACGGCGCCTTCTTCAACGACACGGGGGGCACCTGGGCGTTCGTCGTCGACCGCGACGGCAACAGCGCGACCAAGCGCGCCATTCAGCTCGGCCGGCGCAACAGCGACTTCATCGAGGTGCTGGGCGGGCTCAAGCCCGGCGATCGCGTGATCACCTCTTCGTACAGCGGCCTTACCGACAAGGACCACCTGACCTTCAGCTCGAGCGACGATTGAGAAAGGACCTGACCGTGCTGACCATGACCGGCCTCACCAAGACCTACCGCACCGACACGGTCGAGACGACCGCGCTCGACGACGTCGATCTCGACATTGCCGATGGCGAATTCGTCGCGATCATGGGCCCTTCGGGGTGCGGCAAGTCGACGCTCCTCAACGTGATGGGGATGCTCGATAGCCCGACCGGCGGCTCATACGTCTTCAATGGGCAGGAAGTCGCGGGGCTTTCCGAAGCCCAGCTCGCCGACACCCGCAAGAGCAACATCGGCTTCATCTTCCAGAG
>JAICSX010000079.1 GCA_025936675.1 Sphingomonas sp. | reverse complement strand
ACGGCGCCATCGTCGCCTTCGGCATCCGTCCGGACGCGCCGATTACCCAATATGGCTATATCGAGGTCGGGGACCCCGTCGACGGTCTGAGCGGCGTTCACCGGGTCTCGAAGTTCGTCGAGAAGCCCGACGAGCAGCACGCGCGGGAATATCTCGAAAGCGGCCGGTTCGCCTGGAACTCGGGCATCTTTCTGTTCAAGGCGAGCGCCTTTTTGGACGAGATGCGTCGGCATCTTCCCGCAAGCTTGGACGCGATCTCGAAGGCGATGGAATCGCCGGCGAGTGACGGGGTGTTCATCCGGCCGGACCGGAATGCCTTCGCGGCCGCTCAGAGCATTTCGATAGACCACGGCATCATCGAGGCAACCGACCGCTGTCTCGTCATACCGGTCGACATGGGCTGGTCCGATGTCGGATCGTGGGACGCGCTGTGGAAGATCTCGGCGCGTGATGCCCGAAACAACGTGGTTCAGGGAGACGTCGTGGCGCTCGACTGTCAAAACTCGTTGGTCCGGAGCCATGACGGCGGGCTCGTGACTGCGGTCGGGCTGGACGGCATGGCAGTCATTGCGGTTCGCGACGCAGTGTTCGTGTCGCCGCTCGACCGTGCGGCCGACGTCAAGCTGCTGGTCGATCGACTCCACGAGCAAGAACGTGAGTGCGTCGTCTCGCCCGCGAAAGTGGCGCGGCCGTGGGGTTCGTACGAGACACTCGACCAGGGACCGCGCTTCCAGATCAAGCGCATCATTGTGGCGCCCGGCGAGCGGCTTTCGCTGCAAAAGCATTATCACCGGGCCGAGCACTGGGTGGTGGTCCAGGGCACCGCCGAAGTGACCGTCGGCGACACCGTCTCGCTGCTGCAGGAGAATCAATCGACCTACATCCCGGCCGGCACCACCCACCGTCTCGGGAACCCCGGCAAAGTCCCGCTCGAGCTGGTCGAAGTCCAGTGTGGAACTTACCTGGGAGAGGATGACATCGTCAGGCTCGACGACGAGTACGGCCGGAGCTGACTCCGGCGACGCAGTTGCTACTGTTGATCTCGCGTGAGCGGTTTCGTGAGCTTCAGCCTGGACCGCACCGACGCGACATCGTGCGCATCGACTGGCGGTGCACGGTTACCCCAGGAATTGCGAACGTAGGTCGCGACATCGGCGACCTCCCGATCGCTGAGCTTCCAGGCGAAGCTAGGCATCGATTGGAAGCTGGGCCTCGAACGGGTCGGCGCCGTACGCGTGCCGGCCAGGATCAGCCGGATCACGCCCGTCGGATCGTGCTGCTGCGCGACGGCGCTCCCGCGCAGCGGCGGGAACATGCCCGGCTGCCCCTTGCCGCCCGCGAGATGGCAGGCGGTGCAGCCGTCGAAGAAGATTGCCGATCCGGCCCGCATCGCGGCTTGGTCGGGCGCCGGACTGGAAAGCGTCGGACTTGGCCGGAGCGACTTGAGGTAGGTGGCGATCGCGGAAAGGTCGGAGTCAGACAGGAGGGAGGTCGAATAGGCGACCACCTCGCCCATCAGGCCGGAGGCATTGGCATGAGCATTCCTGCCGGTCCGGAGGTATTGCACGATGTCGCCCGCGCTCCAGCGACCAAGGCCGGTACGCGGGTTGCCGGTCAGATCCGGCGCAACCCAGTCCTCGATAACCGCACCGCGAAATGCCTTGTCGTTAAGCTCGGCACCCAGCGCGCTCTTCGGCGTGTGACAGGCACCGCAATGCTCCAGTCCCTCGACCAGATAGGCGCCGCGGTTCCATTGCGCCGACATGGCAGGATTGGCGTGGAATCCGTGGGGCGAGAAATTGATCGCGTTCCAGCCAATGAGGCTGGCGCGAATGTCGATCGGAAACGGCAGCCTGTTCGCGGGCGGTGCATAATTGATCGGCGGAACGGTCTTCAGGAACGCGAGGATCGCGTCTGTGTCCGCCCGGGGCACAATGGTGAAGTGCGGGTACGGCAGCGCCGGATATAAATGCTTGCCGCCCGGAGCCACCCCGTCGTGCAGCGCCCGGTAGAATTGATCGTTCGTCCACGCGCCTAGCCCGTACTCGCGGTCGCTTGTCAGGTTCGCCGAGTAGATGATCCCGAACGGCGTCTGCAGGCCGAGACCTCCCTGGAACGGACGGCCACCCCTTGCGGTATGGCACGAGGCGCAGTCGCCGGCGATCGTGAGATATCGTCCACGCCGGATGAGGTCGGCGTTCGGTCCGTTCGGAATGGGCTCCGTCAGCACCGAGAGCAAGCCGGGCGGCGGGTCGCTGATGTTGGGTTGGGTGGACTTGAACCACAGCCATGATCCTACGGAGACCAGAATCAGGAGCAGGATGATGAGCCCGACCCCGGCTGCAATGCGGCCGGCGATACTCCGCGGCCAGGCGATGCTCATGCAGTGACCAGCGCAGCGCCGGGCGCCTTGACGTAGCGGGACTTGATCGCATCCGCGGTCAGGAAGCAGAGCGCCGCGAGCGTTCCGGTGGGGTTGTAACCGGGGTTCTGCGGGTAAATCCCCGCGCCGGTGACGAACAGGTTCGGAACGTCCCAGCTCTGGGAATATTTGTTGACCACGCTGTCGGCCGGGCTCTCGCCCATCATCGTCCCGCCGACGTTGTGGGTGGTCTGGTAATGGGTGATGTCATACGGACCCTGACGCGCCTTCGGGTGAACGTGGCTCGCGCCCATCTTGTTCGCGATCTCGGCTGCGCGATCGGTACAATATTTCGCCATCTTGAGATCATTCGCGGGGAAATCGAACGTCATGCGCAGCATCGGTCTTCCGAACTGATCGCGGTAGGTCGGATCGAGGCTGAGATAATTGCCGGCCTGCGCGTAGCTCGATCCGTGCACCGACAGCGACATGTTGCGCAGGAAGTATTTCGTGGCCGCGTGCTTCCATTCGAGGCCCCACTTCGGCACGCCGTCGGGCACGCGCGTCATTTCGATCGGCCGCGCCCCGGTGATCATTCCCGCAATATAGGCGCCTCCGATGAAGCCGAGGCCGGAATGGTCGAAATTGTCACCGTTGTAATCGTCGATGACGGAGGCCAGCGCGCCCGCGCCGATGAACGGGTTCAAGAGCTTGTCGTCGAAGAATAGGTCGACCGAGCTCATCGTCTGGTAGCAATAGTTGCGCCCGACCTGACCCTTGCCCGTAGCGGGATCGTAGGGCTCGCCGATTCCGGACACGAGCATCAAATGGACGTTGTGCAGCTGATAGGCGGTGAGCGCGACGATCTCCGCCGGCTGGAAGAACTCGGCGCCGGCGGCATCGATGTAGGTGACTCCGGTCGCGTGACGGCCGTCGGGCGTCCGCTCGACCTTCAGTACCTCGGCTTCGGTACGCAGCTCGAAGTTCGGCTTGGTCAGGATGTAGGGGATCAGCGTCGTTTGCGGTGAGGCCTTGGAGTAATTCCCACAGCCGAACTTCTCGCAGAATCCGCAGAAGGTGCATTTGCCGAGCTGCACGCCGAGCGGATTGATGTAGGCCTGCGACAGATTGCCTGCGGGGTGCGGGAACGGGTGCAATCCCATGCTCGCGGCAGCTTGCTCGAACAGCTTGGGCCCGAAGGTCATCGGCAGCGGCGGGGTCGGGAACGGCATGCTGCGCGGTCCCTCGAAGGGATTGCCGCCTGACTGCTTTGCGCCCTTGAGGTTCCCCGCCTGCCCCGACGTCCCGCAAATCTTGTCGAACATGTCGTAATAAGGTTCGAGTTCCTGGTAGCCGAGCGGCATGTCCTGGATCGTCAGCGCGGCCGTCGCCTGCTTGCCGTAACGCGCCTCGTTGTGGCTCTTGAGCTTGAAGTCGGTCTCCAGCCAGCGCCAGATTTGTCCGTTCCAGTGGATGCCCGCGCCGCCTACGCCCGTGCCTGGAAGGAACGAGCCGAGGTGCCGCATCGGAAGGGCGGTCTGGTTGACGTTGTTGCGGAACGTGAGGGTCGAATATTTGACGTTCTGGAACAGGTGGTGCCGCCACATGTATCGGAGCTCGTCCTGATCGAAGGTCGTCGCCCAATTATCCGGCGTGGTGCGCGCCGACGCGCGTTCGAGCGCCAGCACGGCCATCCCCGCGTCGCACAATTGCTGGGCGAGGATGGCGCCGGTCCAGCCGAAGCCGACCAGCACGACATCGACCTTTGGCATCGTCGTTGCCATCGTCAGCCGCGCTGCCAGCCGGGGCGGCCGCGCAGGCCGACGGTCACAACGGGAACCGGCTGATTATAAGCGGTGACCCACTCCGAATAATCGTAATGCGCGCCCGGGAAGCCGATCATCTTCCACGCCGCGCCTCCGCGGTTTCCGCCGTAGATCGGGTCCGAGAAATATCCCTCGAGCACATTCTGGAGGAACATCGTGAAGAAGGCCTTCGACGTGATCGGCCCGTCGATCTTCAGGTCTCCGGACTCCATTTGCTTGAGAAGCGCATCCTGCCTGTCCGCGGCCACGTCCTTGAACGCCTTGCCGTTCTCGCTTCGGCCGACCGCCTGCTCGATCGCGGCGATCGCGTGCCGATAGAATTGCGCCGGTGTGAAGCGGCTCTGGTAGCCCTGCGTGTCGGTTCCTTTTCCCCACGGGCCCTGGAGGTAGAAGCGCGCGCCGTTGCCGTATTCGCCGGCAAGCTGGCGATCGAGGAACACGACCACGCCCGCCTCGGACGCGCCCGGCCCGGTCGGATCAGGCGGGATCAGGCGATCGACCGCCGCGGTCAGGAAGCCCACTTCGCCAGCATTCAGATATTGCCAGTCGCCCCCCGCAGCGGCCAAGGGCGCATCGGTCAGACCGTCGTCCCAAGGCAGCGCATCCGTGTACGTGCGGCTCGGACCGCCGAGCATCCCGTCGTGCCGGGCGAGCGCTTCCGCCGCTCCCGCGGTTCCGAGAGCGGCTCCGAAAGCGAGCAACTCGCGGCGATTCACGCGTCGGGTTGGACCTTGCCCCATCGATTCTCCCGGGCGAACACTCGGAAGCGACTCGTCCGGTCGCTCGCGACAAGGCAGCAACGTTGATGGTGTTCCATCGTTCCGGTTGTGAAGCGACGTGAACGCCAAACCTGACCACGGTCAAGCGCGCCGGGCTTCCTCAGCCCCACATGAGCCGCGTGCCTTGTCTCTTCGCGCCGCCGCTGGTGTAAGCGGTCCCGGACAGCTTCACGCTTGGAGGAATGAGTGGCGGGCGCCGATCAACCGGTTCGCACAGTTACGATCGTCGGCGGCGGCACCGCGGGCTGGATGACGGCCGCCGTCCTCTCCCAATGGCTGAGCAAGATCGAAATTCGGCTGATCGAATCGGAAGAGATCGGCACCATCGGGGTCGGCGAAGCGACCATTCCCCACATCAGCAATTATCTGTCGCTCGCAAAGATCGATCCGCTCCAGATGATCGCCGAGACCAATGCCACCTTCAAGCTCGGCATCGAATTCGTCGACTGGGGAGCGCCGGGCGAGAAATACATCCACGGCTTCGGCCGCATCGGCCGCGACATGCTGTGGCTGCACCCCCACCAGCTGTGGCTTGCGGCGCGGGCGCGCAAGCCGGACGCCGTCAAGCATTTCGACCATTACTCGATCAACTGCGTCGCGTCGCTGAAGAACCGCTTCGCCTTCGCCGACAAGAGCAACCCGAACTCGCCGCTCGCCGATCTCGACTTCGCCTATCAGTTCGATGCTTCCCTGTTCGCGCGCTTCCTGCGCAAGCAAAGCGAGGAGCGCGGAGTCACCCGGATCGAAGGCCGGATCGTCGAAGTGCTCACGAATGGCCAGACCGGCTTTGTCGAGCGCGTCCGGCTGAAGGACGGCCGGGAGGTGGACGGCGACCTGTTCGTCGACTGCTCGGGCATGCGCGCGCTGCTCATCGGCGAAGCGCTCGGCGTCCCTTACGAGCATTGGAACAAGTGGCTGATCTGCGACCGTGCGCAGGCCGT
>JAICSX010000022.1 GCA_025936675.1 Sphingomonas sp. | reverse complement strand
CTTTGGCGCCCACCGCCTGCAGCAGCGTCAGCGAGCTTCGAGACCGCAGCGTTCATGCCCGTCTCGAAAACCTCGGCGGTCGAGCCGAGCTTTGCATACTTGCCGTCGTGCGCGAGGTAAGGCCCATAACGGCCGATCGACGCGGTGATCGGCTTGCCGGTTTCCGGATGCGGTCCGATGTCGCGTGGCAGCGACAGCAGCCGTTCGGCGACTTCGGCGGTGACATCTTCCAGCGGCACGTCCTTAGGAATAGATGCGCGCTTGTCGCCGCGTTCGACATAAGGCCCGAAGCGGCCCGACTTCAGCGAAATGCCGTCCCCGAGATCGGTTGGTCCTTCGCTCTGCGCCTGCTCGCCGCCCTGGCCGAACTTCTGGGTATATTTGCAGTCGGGGTAATTGGAGCAGGCGACGAATGCCCCAAACTTGCCCCCGCGTAACGACAGCCGGCCATTGCCGCACTGCGGACAGACGCGCGGATCGCTTCCGTCCGCGCGCGGCGGATAGAGCCACGGCGCGAGGAACTCGTCGAGCGACTGGGTGATCTCACTTGGTTTCTGGTCCATGACCTCGCCGGCCTTGGGCTTGAAGTCGCGCCAGAAGTCGTCGAGCAATTTCTGCCAATCGAGTCGGCCGCCGGAGACGTCGTCCAGCTCTTCCTCGAGCTCGGCGGTATAATCGTAGCTGACGTAGCGATCGAAGAAGCGCTCGAGGAAGGCCGTCACCAGCCGTCCGCTCTCCTCCGGGACGAAGCGGCCCTTTTCGACGCGGACATATTCTCGGTCCTTCAGCGTCTGTAGCGTCGCCGCGTAGGTCGACGGGCGCCCGATCCCAAGCTCTTCCAGGCGCTTGACCAAGCTCGCCTCGGAATAGCGGGGCGGCGGCTGGGTGAAGCTCTGCGTGGCCTCGACTCCGGTCTTCACGGGCGCGTCGCCCCGGCGAAGAGCGGGCATCCGCGCGCCTTCCTCGTCCTGCGGATCGTCGCGGCCCTCATCGTAAAGCGCCATGAAGCCAGGGAAGAGCACGACCTGGCCCGTTGCACGAAGTTCCGCCCTCGCCGCCCCATCAGTCAACTCGACCGTCGTCCGCTCGAGCCTCGCCGAAGCCATCTGGCTCGCCAGAGCACGGTTGTAGACAAGCTCGTAAAGCCGCCCGTGATCGCCCGATGCGGCCCGCGAACGATCAAAATCCGTCGGGCGAATCGCTTCGTGGGCTTCCTGAGCATTCTTGATCTTGCTCGTGTAATGCCTCGGCCGGTCGGGGACGAAGCCTGCGTCATAGCGGCTCGCGATCGCTCGCCGCGCCGCGCTGACCGCTTCCGGCACCATGTCGACCCCGTCGGTCCGCATATAAGTAATGAGGCCGTCTTCGTAGAGCGACTGCGCAACGCGCATCGTGTGGCTCGCGGAAAAGCCGAGTTTACGCGCCGCCTCCTGCTGCAGCGTCGATGTCGTGAACGGTGGCGGCGGGTTCTTCGCGAACGGCTTGGTCTCGACCGACGAAACGCTGAAGCGACCGGCCTCGACAACAGCCTTTGCGGCGTCCGCCTCGCCTCGATTTCCGATCGTCAGCCGCTCGATCTTCTTGCCGTCGAGCTGGACCAACCGTCCCGTGAAGCTCTGGCCGTCGGCTTCGAAAGTCGCGCTGACCTGCCAATATTCTTGCGGCTTGAAGACCTCGACCTCCCGCTCGCGATCGACAATCAGCCGAAGGGCCACGGACTGCACCCGGCCAGCAGATTTCGCGCCGGGAAGCTTCCGCCACAGGATCGGCGAGAGCGTGAAGCCGACAAGATAATCGAGCGCGCGACGCGCCTTGTAAGCGTCGATCAGATCCTCATCGAGGCCGCGCGGCTTCTTCATCGCCTCGGTCACGGCCGAGTTGGTGATCGCGTTGAAGGTCACGCGTTGGACCTTCGCGGGGAGCGCCTTCTTCTGCCGAAGCACCTCCTGCACGTGCCAGCTGATCGCCTCACCTTCGCGATCGGGATCGGTGGCCAGGATCAGCGTATCGGCGTTCTTCGCTTCATCGGCGATGGCGCGCAGCTGTTTCGACCGGTCGGGCGAGACTTGCCATTGCATGTGGAAGCCATGCTCCGGATCCACCGAACCATCCTTTGGAGGCAGATCGCGCACATGCCCGAAGGAGGCGAGCACGCGATGGCCGCTCCCGAGATACTTCTCGATGGTTTTCGCCTTTGCGGGCGATTCAACGACGACGAGCTTCAATGAAGTGCATTCCCTTTACGTACGTACGCGCGATGGTCGGCGGCTGATATTTGAACCGTCAAGCAGACTAAAGATGTAAAGCGACCGCATCGCATGCCACAGAGTGAGACGCGTTAAGCTACTTTGAGGCTCACCTTTCCGCTAGCATGGCGATCAAGCCGTCCAGCGAGGTCCAGCTCGAGCAGCGCCATTTGCACCGAACCCGAAGAGGCGCCGGACAGCCGTATGATCTCGTCGACAGGCACGGGTGACGGACCTAGCAAGCTTTCGACGAGCGAGAGAGCATCGTCGCCGTTCATCTCTTCATGTGGAAGCTCGTAATCGCTTCGTGCCGACTGCACCCGGTTGCCAAAAGGCCGGATCGCCTCGACGACGTCGGCAGCATTCTGCACCAGCGTGGCGCCGTCGCGGATCAGCTGATTGCAGCCCTGCGCCCGCGGGTCGAGCGGCGAGCCCGGCACCGCCATCACTTCCCTCCCCGCCTCGGCGGCGAGACGGGCCGTGATCAGCGACCCTGATCGTGGTGCGGCTTCGACGACTACGGTACCGCTGCTCATCCCGGCGATGATCCGGTTGCGGTACGGGAAGTGCCGCGCGCGCGGCTCGGTGCCGGGCGGCATTTCCGCGAGCACCAGCCCGCGTTCGTAGAGATCCCTCTGCCTCGGCTCGTTCTCGGGAGGGTAGAAGATGTCGATCCCGCCTGCGATCACGCCGATGGTACCGCTTTCCACGGCTCCGTCGTGGGCTGCGCTGTCGATGCCGCGAGCGAGGCCGGAGACCACGACAAGCTCTTGCTGCCCGAGATCATGCGCGAGACCGCGCGCGAACCGACAAGCGGCAGCCGAGGCGTTGCGGGCGCCGACGATCGACACGGCCTGGCGATCAAGAAGGTTGAGATTGCCCTTTGCGATAAGCAATGGCGGAGCATCCTCCAGCTCCGAGAGAAGCGGCGGGTAAAGCCCTTGGCGAAGAGTCAGCCACTTAGCGCCAAGCTTCTCTACCTTGGCGATCTCTCGCTCGGCATCGCCAATGGTCCTCATAGCCGGCGGCTTGCCACCGCCTCGACGCGCAAGATCAGGAACTGCAGCAAGCGCAGCCGCTGGCGTGCCGAAGCGTGCAATCAGCTGGCGATAGGTGACAGGCCCGATGCCCGGCGTACGCAGCAATCTCAGGCGGTCGACGAGGTCTTCGATCCTATTCGTGGCTCGGTTCCTTTCGTGAGGCGAAGAATGTTCTCGCGGTGCTTCCACAAAACGAGAACGGCGAAACCGAGCAGCATCAAAAAGTAAGGCGAATGAAGCGTCGCAGCGACGATCGGCGCAGTCACGACAGCTGTCATTCCAGCGAGCGACGAGATTCGGAGCGTCAGCAGCAAGATGATCCAGACGGCAGCGTAAACCAGCGCTGCGGGCCAGAGCAGCGCAATTAATATTCCGAGAAGCGTCGCGACACCCTTGCCGCCGCGAAAGCCGAGCCAGATCGGATAGAGGTGCCCGACGAATGCTCCAGCCGCGGCGAACGCTTGTGTTCCAGGACCGAACACCAGCTGTGCGATGACGATGGCAGCAGTTGCCTTGAGGCAGTCAAGGATCAGCGTGAGGGCGGCAAGCCACTTGCTCCCAGTCCTCAGCACGTTGGTGGCGCCGATGTTGCCGGAGCCGATGCGGCGAATGTCTCCCTTCCCGCCCAGCCGAGCGAGGATCAGCCCAAACGGAATCGACCCGAACAGATAGCCGAGCGCCAAAGCCAGGAGCATCTCGCGGGTCATTGCAGGGTGAGTAGCAAACGAGAACGGCGGCGCAACTTGCGGCGCTTGCATCGGCACGCCACAGAGCGGCTGTGGATCCGAACGCTCCAATCCTCTTCTTCGATTCCGGCGTCGGCGGATTGTCGGTGCTCGGACCCACGCGCGCGCTCCTGCCGACCGCACCGATCGTCTATGCCGCAGACAGCGCAGGCTTCCCCTACGGCAGAAAGAGCGATGCGGAGCTCGCGAGCCGCATCCCCGCACTGCTCGGGCGGCTCGTCGAACGATTTCATCCGAGGCTCGCTGTGATTGCCTGCAACACCGCCTCCACCATTGCCCTCGATCATGTGCGATCGGCGCTTGACCTTCCGGTCGTCGGGACCGTTCCGGCGATCAAGCCCGCCGCCGAAATCTCGAAAAGCCGCGTGATCGGCGTACTCGGTACAGAGGCGACGGTGCGCCAGCGCTATGTCGAGGATCTGGCTTCACGCTTCGCCTCTGACTGCACGATCATCCGTTACGGCTCGCCAGAGCTGGTCGAGCTCGCCGAAGCCAAGCTCAGAGGGGACGACTTGAGCATCAACGCTGTGCGCTCCGCTGCCCAGCCGATGTTCGACGCGCCTCAGGGCAGCAACATCGACACCGTGGTCCTCGCCTGCACGCATTTTCCCTTGCTCGAGGACGAGCTTCGCGCCGCCTTCCCGGGTATTTCCTATGTCGATGGCGGCGCGGGCATTGCCCGCCGAATCGACTATCTTACGCAAGGGCAAACATGGCCTGCCGAAGCGCCGTCAGGTGTTGCGATATTTACAGGGCCCATGCCGCGATCGCTTTTTCCAGCGCTCGCGTCTTACGGGCTGACCGAGGTCAAGAGTCTTTAGTTGCGAGTCGTTCGCAATGGAATTCGCTCCTGACCGCGGTTAATTGCGCTGCCCATCGAGGAGATTTAGGGGAAATCCCTTAGCCGGCGCCTTGCCGCTCTCGAGTAAGCAGTTGAGCCATGGATTACGACCGTATCTTCAAGTCCGCGATCGAGCGCCTTCACGACGAGGGCCGCTATCGCGTATTCATCGACATCCTGCGCACCAAGGGCAGCTTCCCGAACGCGCACTGCTTTGGGGGCAACGGACCCAAGCCCATCACCGTCTGGTGCTCCAACGATTATCTCGGAATGGGCCAGCACCCCTCGGTCGTTGCAGCGATGGAAGAAGCGCTTCATGAAGTCGGCGCCGGCTCGGGCGGCACGCGCAACATCAGCGGCAACACGCATTACCATACGGAGCTGGAGGCGGAGCTTGCTTCTCTTCACGACAAGGAAGGCGCGCTCCTTTTCACCTCCGGCTATGTGTCGAACGAAGCCGCGCTGTCGACTGTCGGTCGTCTGCTCCCGGGCTGCATCATCTTCTCGGACGAGCTCAATCACGCTTCGATGATCGCGGGCATCAAGAGCTCGGGCTGCGAGAAGCGCGTGTTCCGGCACAACGATCTCGAGCATCTCGAGGAGTTGCTTGCCGCCGCGGATCCCGATACGCCGAAGCTCATCGCGTTCGAGAGCGTCTATTCGATGGACGCGGACATCGCGCCAATTAGTGCGATTTGCGACCTCGCCGACAAATATAGCGCGCTCACCTATCTAGACGAGGTTCATGCCGTCGGCATGTACGGCGACCAGGGTGGCGGCATTTCCGAGCGCGACGCGGTCGCCCACCGGCTGACTATCATCGAGGGAACGCTCGGCAAGGCCTACGGCGTGATGGGCGGCTACATCGCGTCGAGCCAGACGATCATCGACTGCATCCGAAGCTATGCGCCGGGCTTCATTTTCACGACCTCACTGTCGCCGGTCCTGGTTGCCGGTGCGCTCGCCAGCGTCCGCCACCTCAAGCAATCGGCCGACGAGCGCCGCGCGCAGCAGGAAGCGGCCGCCATGCTGAAGGCGAAATTCGCCGCCGCCGGCCTGCCGCAGATGCCGAGCGAAACGCACATTGTGCCGTTGCTCGTCGGATGCCCGGTCAAGGCGAAGAAGATCAGCGACGTCCTGCTTGCCGAATACGGGCTCTACGTCCAGCCGATCAACTTCCCGACCGTCCCGCGCGGTGCCGAGCGCCTTCGGTTCACGCCGGGCCCGCTCCATACCGCCGACATGATGGATGAGCTAGTTACGGCGTTGCTCGAGATCTGGGACCGTCTGGAGCTGCGCGCCGCCGCCTAGCCATGAACGTCCAGAAGAGCATCAAAACGCGATCGCCTGGCTCTGCCTCGGTCGAGAACCAATTCGTCGCCGCGGTTGATCGCGCCAAGCTCAAGAAGAAGCCGTTCGACCATATCTGCATGGAGCACGTGCTCGATCCGGCCACTTATGAGGCGCTGCTCGCGGCGATGCCTGACCTGCGCTTCTACCATGACCTCGTGCATCGGGACGCGATGCGCGTAGATGGCAGCAGTACGCGCCTCAGGATGTATCTCTATCCCGAGCTGCTCCGGAAGCTGCCGCGTGACCAGCGCGGGGCCTGGATGCCCGTCGCGAAGGCGCTTTGCTCGAAAGAGCTGGAGCTGGCGTTCAAGCGCAAGTTCCGGCGCGCGCTGGAAGAACGGTTCGGCAAGCCCGCCGAGAAGATCGGTATGTATCCCATCCCGATCCTGCTCCGCGACCAACCCGGCTATCGGATCGGCATCCACAGCGACGTCAAGAAAAAGGCGATCACGGTTCAGTTCTATTTGCCGAGCGACTCTTCGCAGCGGCACGTCGGCACGATCTTCCACGAGAGCGACACTGGACCGGGCGCCGAACGGATAACCCAAATGCCCTTCATGCCGTCGAGCGGATATGCATTTCCGGTATCGCTGACGAAAAGCTGGCACAGCGCCGCCACGACCACGTCGAAGGACGGTGAGCGGGTCTCGATGATGGTGACTTATTATGTCGCCGACACCTTCGGCCGGCGTCTCTACTGGATGGCGCGCCGAGCCCTGCTTTTATTGGGTATCCACTCGGAGCATTGATCTGGGCGCGGCGGTCCCTTCCGTGCCGGGCACATAGCCGCGGGCGCGCAAGTGCCACGCGATCAATTCGCCGAGCCGGTGATCACAAAAGCCGATTTCCATGAAGCGCTGCATCAAATCCATGTCGGGTCCACGATTGCCTTCGATGATTGTCGGCCCATCGTCCGTGACGGCGATGTCCCAACCGACGAGCAGACGGTCGGCAAAGAGCCGGTGGGCGCGGACTGCGAGCTCCTTGACCTCAGTCCAGTAAGGCAAGCGCGTTCCTTCTATGCGTGCTCCCGTTGTCGGGTGCTCGGCCACCCAACCGAGGCGGGCATCCGATCCGAGATCGCTCGCAATCCCAAGGCGGCCCTCTTGGATCGACACCCGGCAGGCGAGGCCGCCGGCATGGATGTTGTCGACAGTCCGGTTGGCGCCGAATGACATCCGAAAAACCGCGGCGACGAGCTCCGGTTCGCCACGTTCGTCGATCATCGTCAGCGCCCGGACAGTGGGGGTCGCGCCGGAAGTCAGCGGCAGCAGGGCGTGATGCGGACGGACTCGCTTCTGGACAATCATCGGCCGGCGCTTCCCCGATAAGCGTCCAATCAGTTCATGCTCGCCCAGTCGGAGCGAACCGTCGGACCACGTCTTCGGCCCGATCCGATCCCATCGCTCCGCTCCTTTGCCGCCCGACCCGGTCAACGGCTTCACGAAAAGGTCGCAGTCGGGCAAAGCACCGGATTGCGGGTCCGCGCCATCGACGACCATCTCGCAGGCCACGCAGCTTACGCCGGCAGCTTCGCAGCGTTCGGCAAAGAGGCGCTTCTCACCGAGCGGCGAGCCATTCTTCTCGCGCAGCAGGGCATAGATTCCCCGCTTGGTCTCGCAGCGCTGGAGGAAAGTGGGTGCCCTGCGGAATCCGTCACGATGAAGTGAGAGGATGTAATACCATGGGCCGACGATGCCGGCCGCGGCGTAAAGGCGAAGCTGCTCGACGAATTGTCCGCTGAGACTCTTCCCCTCCCGCTTGCGGATGGTTCGGCCATTTCGAGCGGTGAACCACAAGGCCGCAAGCGGGACGGCGATCGGCGCGAGCGCAATGCCCGCCACCAGCTCTACTGCTTCGGTCACTGAACCTGGACGCCAATATTGCCGGGCAAATGCGGCTCGTATCTCCGCCGCTGCAGCTGTCGGAGCATTGGATGGTCCGCGAATGGCGATCGGCAGCGCTGCGGCCGCATAGACGGTGCGCTCAAGTTCGCCCGCCAAACGCCGGCCGATCGACATTGTTCGTCCTTTGCCGAGTGAAATCGCGGGGACGCCTTAAACTGCGTTGCATTCGCGCCGCCAATAAAAAGCGTTCTTGGTCGGCAATTTCTCTAGATTTCGGGCGGTGGCGCGCTGCCGGATTGCAGGCTAGGTAAAGCTCATGCGCATCGCCCTCGCCGCCGATCATGCCGGTTACCTGCTGAAGGACGAGTTGGTGCGGTGGCTGCGCGAGCAAGGTCATCAGGTGACCGATCTCGGCACCAATGGACCGGAAAGCGTCGATTATCCGGAATATGGAGCGAAGCTCGCGATGGAGGTTGCGCTTGGGAAGGCGGAACGCGGTATCGCGGTCTGCGGCTCCGGCATTGGCATCTCGATTGCGGTCAATCGAAACCTCGAGTGCCGCTGCGCGCGCGTGGGTGACCCCCTGTCGGCGCAGCTTTCCCGCGAGCACAACGACGCCAATGTTCTGGCGCTTGGCGGACGCCTGATTGGCACCGACATGGCGAAAGCGTGCGTCGATACGTTCCTAACGACCGCATTCGCGGGCGGCCGCCACGAACGCCGCGTCGCCCAACTTTCACATCAAATGCAGGACAGCGACTGATGGCCACTGCCGCCGACCTCGACCACGACCAAAGTTACCGCGTGCCGAGTGGTTTCTTTATCAGCGGCCTCGCTCAAAATGACTCCGCAGTCGACGATGCGATCCGGGCCGAGCTTCGGCGCGAGCAGACGCAGATCGAACTGATCGCCTCAGAGAATATCGTCAGCAAGGCCGTGCTCGAGGCGCAGGGTTCGGTCCTCACCAACAAATATGCCGAAGGTTATCCCGGCCGCCGCTACTATCAGGGCTGCGCCCCCTCGGACGCCGTCGAGACGCTGGCGATCGAGCGCGCGAAGAAGCTGTTCGGCTGCAACTTCGCCAACGTCCAACCCCATTCGGGAGCGCAGGCGAATGGCGCGGTGATGCTGGCGCTGCTCAAGCCCGGCGACACGATCATGGGCCTCAGCCTCGCCGCCGGCGGGCATTTGACCCACGGCGCTCCGCCGGCCCAGTCGGGGAAGTGGTTCAACGCCGTGCAGTACGGCGTCCGTCGCGACGATCATCTCGTCGATTTCGACGAGGTGGCGCGACTGGCGAAGGAGCATCGACCGAAGCTGATCATCGCCGGCGGCTCGGCTTACCCTCGCCACTTCGACTTCGCGCGATTCCGGCAGATCTGCGATGATGTGGGCGCGCTCTTCATGGTCGACATGGCGCATTTCGCCGGGCTGGTCGCCGCGGGCGAGCACCCGACGCCTTTCGGCCACGCCCATGTCGTGACCACGACGACGCATAAAACGCTGCGCGGCCCACGCGGCGGCATGGTCCTGACCGACGACGAGGAAATTGCGAAGAAGATCAACTCGGCGGTGTTCCCTGGACTGCAAGGCGGGCCGCTGATGCACGTCATCGCGGCGAAAGCAGTCGCATTTGGCGAAGCGCTCCAGCCCGAGTTCAAGGCCTATGCCAAGGCGGTGATAGCCAACGCCAAGACACTCGCAGGCAGGCTGAAGGAGCGTGGCGCCGACCTCGTCGCCGGAGGGACGGACACGCATGTCGCGCTCGTCGATCTCCGACCTCTGGGCCTTACCGGGAAGGACGCAGACGAAAGCCTCGAGCGCGCCGGCATCACCTGCAACAAGAACGGCGTACCGTTCGACCCGCTGCCGCCGGTGAAAACCAGTGGGATCCGCGTCGGCTCGCCCGCTGGGACCACGCGCGGCTTTGGCCAGGCCGAGTTCCGCGACATCGCCGACATGGTCGCCGATGTTCTCGACGGCCTCAAAGACAATGGACTCGAGAACAACAGCTCGGTCGAGCGGGCTGTGAACGAACGCGTGCGTGAGCTGTGTGCACGCTTCCCGATCTACCAGGGGTGAGGCACAGCTAGGACATGCGCTGCCCCTTCTGTGCGCACGAAGATAGCCAGGTAAAGGACAGCCGGCCGAGCGAGGACGGCGCGGCGATCCGCCGTCGCCGCCAGTGCGAAGCCTGCGGAGCGCGCTTCACCACCTTCGAACGAGTCCAGCTGCGTGACCTCACCGTCGTGAAGAAGGACGGCAAACGCGAGCCATTCGACCGCGACAAGCTCGCTCGTGCAATCGGTCACGCAACGCGTAAGCGCGACATCGACTCTGGAAAGATCGACCGCCTTGTCAGCGGCATTCAGCGGCAGATGGAGACTCTCGGCGACGAGGTGCGCTCGGGGCGAATCGGCGAGGCTGTGATGGCTGGCCTCAAGTCGCTCGACCATGTCGCCTACATCCGCTTTGCGAGCATCTACAAGGACTTCAGCGAGCCGGGCGACTTTGCGGAAATCGCCGAACGCGTGGAGAAAGAGGCAACGCCGCCCGGGCACGACAAGCTACTGTGACTTCGCCGCCAATTATCGTTCTCGTTCGTCCGCAGCTTGGTCAAAATATCGGCAAGGCGGCGCGGGCAATGCTCAACTTCGGTCTCACCGAGTTGCGCCTCGTCGCGCCGCGCGACGGCTGGCCGAACCCGGACGCGGGGCCGGCGGCGAGCGGCGCCGATGTGGTTCTCGAGCAAGCCCAACTGTTCGACAGCGTCGAGGCAGCGATCGCCGATTGCACCCAGGTATTCGCCTCGACCGTGCGGCGCCGTGACCTTGTCATGCCGGTCGTGGGACCTGAGCAGATGGCAGACCAAATCCTTGCTGGCCAAGCCCGAAGCGCCATCCTTTTCGGACCAGAACGCTCGGGTCTGGAAACCGAAGACGTGGCGCTTGCCAATGCGATCGTGACTGTGCCGATCAACCCGGACTTCGGGTCCCTCAACCTCGCACAGGCGGTGATCCTGCTTGCCTACGAATGGTCGCGGCGCAGCGTGCTTGCCCAGCCGACGGTGAAGGAGCTTGAACCCCCTGCCCCACACGGCGAGCTCGAAGGGCTCATGGGGCAATTGAACGCCGAGCTCGACGCGAAGGGCTATTTCCATCCAATGTCACGTACCCAGGCGACCAAGAACACGTTGCGCACGATATTCACCAAGACCGGCTGGTCGTCGCGAGAGGTGAAAGCTGTACGCGGCATCATCCGCGCACTGGTTGGACCGCCTCGCAGTCATTAGTCGAAACGGATTCGCGTCAGCAAAGGGCGTATGGCATCACTCCAAGGCAGCTTTCCGGGGAGAGTGCCGATGCTTATCCTTATTGCGGCTCTGGTGGCGAGCGCCGATCCGACTTCCTCAACCCCGCCGGCCAAAGACAACGATCCGATCATCTGCACGCGCGAGCATGTGGGCGACGAGGTCGGCACTCGCCTGCAACGTCCAAAGACATGCATGCGGAAATCCGACCGCGCCTATATCGACCAGCAGAACAAGCAGACCATCCAGAAGTATACGAACGACGGCGCCGGGCGGATGCGTTTCATCCCGCAGAGCGGCCGCTGATCACCAGAGAGTGACGCGGGTTGCTTTTCCGCCTGCCGTTGACTACGGCCGCCGCTCGCAATTGATCCCGCATGCCCGGTGAAGCGGTGATCGCGTCAGGTGCATGGCCTGATGGTGCGGTCCCGGGCAATTCGGAAGAAGCAAATTGGAGAACTAGACGTGACGAAGCGCACCAGCGCCAAATACAAGCTCGACCGCCGCATGGGCGAGAACGTCTTCGGACGGCCCAAGAGCCCGGTCAATCGCCGCGAATATGGCCCCGGCCAGCACGGCCAGCGCCGCAAGGGCAAGCTCAGCGATTATGGCATTCAGCTTCGCGCCAAGCAGAAGCTGAAGGGCTATTACGGCGACATCACCGAGAAGCAGTTCAAGAAGAACTACCAGGACGCGACCCGGATGAAGGGCGACGCCTCGCAGAACCTCATCGGCCTGCTCGAGCGCCGGCTCGACATGGTTGTCTATCGCGCCAAGTTCGCGCCGACGAACTGGGCTGCGCGCCAGCTGGTCAGCCACGGCCACATTCGCGTCAACGGGGTGAAGTGCAACATCGCCTCGCGCCGCGTGAACGTCGGCGATGTCGTGGAGCTCGGCTCGAAGGCGCAGGAAATGGCGCTGGTCATTGAGGCGCAGAGCCTCGCCGAGCGCGAGATCCCCGATTATGTCGTTCCGGACGGGACGTCGAAGATCAGCTTTTCGCGGGTCCCGAAGCTCGATGAGGTGCCCTATCCCGTACGGATGGAGCCGAACCTCGTGATCGAGTTCTACTCGCGCTAACCGGTTCTATAACGTTGCAAGGAGGGCGGTCGGTTCGGCCGCCCTTCTTATTTGAGCGTCAGCACGATCACGGATTTCGCCGGCATTCGGACTTGAATATTGCCGCCGGACCAATGCGCGCCGGTGAATGGAACAGGATGCACCTGCTCCGCCTGCCCGAACTCGTTGCGCGAATCCATCTTGGTCCCAGTGAGCAGCTGACCTGTGATCTTGCCGGTCCGGGCGCCGGGTAAAGACAGCGCGACATCCGCTTCCTGATTTGGGTCGGCGTTGACCAGGCCGATGTAAGTTGTGCCGTCCGCACCACGTGCAGCTGTCGCATCGATCGCCGGCAGCTTGGACGAGCCAGCCGCATAATCCGGTGACGTCACTTGCACGGGAAGCGCCGTTGCTCCCTGGAACGGCTCATACATCAGGAACGCATAATAGGTCGGTGTTAGCACCATGCGGGACCCGTCGGTGCGGATCATCGACTGAAGCACGTTCACCATCTGCGCGATGTTCGCCATCCGAACGCGATCCGCGTGCCGCATGAAGATGTGGAAGTTGGTCGCGGCGACGAGCGCGTCGCGAAGGGTATTGTCCTGGACGAGGAAGGCGGAATTCGAGCCGGGCGCCGGATCGTACCAGGTGCCCCACTCGTCGACCATCAGCCCGACCTTCTTCTGAGGGTCTGCCTTGTCCATGATCGCTTCATGCTTCTCGATCATACCCTCGAGCTCGCGGGTACGTGAGAGCGTTGACGCCCATTCGCTTTCCGGGAAGCCGACCGCCGCGCCCTTGTGGTCCCAGTTTCCAGTCGGGACCGTGTAGTAGTGGAGCGAGATTCCGTAAAACGGCGAAGGCGCGTGGTACGGGCCCTGCGCCTGCATCAGCACCTCGGTCCAATGATAATCGCGGTCGCTCGCGCCCGAGGCGATCAGCTTCGGCCCGATCTGCAGGTAGGTCGCAAAGCGGCGCATGATCGCTGAAGCTTCCTCGGCGGTCTGATCGCCGCCGCAGCCCCACATTTCATTGCCGAGGCCGACATAATCGACCTTCCACGGCTTATCACGTCCATTGGCGCGGCGCTGATCGGCAAGCGTAGAATGCGAAGGTGACCCGACATATTCGAGCCACTCACGCGCCTCGGAAGGAGTCCCGCTGCCGATGTTGACGCTGAGATACGTCTTCGCGCCGATCAGCTGCGCGAAATTGAAATATTCGGCGGTGCCGAACTGGTTGCGCTGCTCTACCCCGCCCCAGCTGTAGTTGATCGTTACCGGCCGTTTGTCGCGCGGCCCGATGCCGTTCCGCCAGTGGTAGGTGTCCGCGTAGCAGCCGCCCGGCCAGCGGACGACCGGCACGTGAAGCCGCTGGAGCGCTTCGACGACGTCTCGACGATAGCCATTGATGTTTGGTATCGAAGAACCGGGCTCCACCCATATGCCGTCCTCGATCCCGCGGCCGAGCTCCTCGGCGAACTGGCCAAAGATTCCCGGAGCAATCTTCGACCCGGAAGCGCGTGTGTTGATCGTCGCGCTTGCGTGAAGCTCCGCGTGGGCAGCAGCAGGAAGCAGCGAGAGCAAAGCCGCGGCGATCAGCGCAATTTTCATGGACCCCTCCGTTAGCGCTACCATTAGCTCTGCCTGCTACGCTGGCAAGCAGCGACTTGGCGCTTTCTTCGGCGACTGTTAGCGGGCGACGTCATGACTTCACCACCACCTTCGCCCCCGCTGCCGGAATGGGCGCCGCACGAGGCGGTGTGGATCGGTTTCCCCAGCGATCCCGAGCTCTGGCTGGGTGACCTCAAGCCCGCCGAGCGTGAAGTGGCTGCCTTTGCCGAGGCAGTGCACGCCGGTGGTAATGGCGAGAAAGTGTGGCTGGTCGCGGCACATGACGGAGCGGCCGAAAGCGCACGTAAATTGGCGCCCTTCGCCGAGGTGATAGTCGAGCCGTTCGGCGACATCTGGCTGCGCGACACGGGGCCCATCATCCTCGGCAGCGGCAAGATCCGCTGCGCGCAGGGCTTCGGCTTCAACGGCTGGGGCGGCAAGTACGACCTCGACGGCGACCAGGATATCGGCGAGCGGCTCGCCCGTCAGGCCTCACTGTCATTTTCGAAGGCCGATTGGATCCTGGAGGGTGGCGCAATCGACGGCGACGGCTCCGGTACCGTTCTCACGACCGAGCAGTGCCTGCTCAATCCCAACCGAAACGCCCTTACCCGCGAACAGGTGGAGCAGCGGCTTTACGACGATCTCGGCTTCGAACGTGTGGTCTGGTTCGGCTCCGGGCTGATGAACGACCATACCGATGGGCATGTAGACAATATCGCCCGGTTCGTTGCGCCCGGTCGGGTGGCGATCCCCACGTGTGCCAAGGACGATCCCAACGAGGCGGTCTATAAGGCGGCCGCGCGCACGCTCGGTGACGCACACCTCGACATCGTCACCTTGCCCTCGCCCGGCCGGATCACCGATGAGGACGGCGAGATCATCCCGGCGAGCTACATGAACTTCTACATCGGCAATGCCGCGGTCGTCGTGCCGCAATATGGAGCTCCGAACGACCAGGCGGCGGTGGACGTGGTCCAGGCACTGTTCCCCGACCGCGTTGCAATCGGCCTTCGCGCCGACCACATCCTGACCGGAGGCGGAAGCTTCCACTGCATCTCGCAACAGGTCCCGGCATGAGCAAGATCACCGTCGCTGCGCTGCAGCTCGCCTTCACCGACGACACGGCTGCGAACATCCGCGCGGTCGCCGAGCTGGTGCGCGAAGCAGCGTCGAAAGATGCTGAGGTCGTGCTCCCGCCCGAACTGTTCGAAGGGCCCTATTTCTGCCGCGTCGAGGACGAAAGCCTGTTCGCCAACGCCCGGCCGACTACCGAACACCCGTCAGTGATCGCGATGCAGGAGCTGGCGAAGGAGCTGAAGATCTGGATCCCGACCAGCTTCTTCGAGGCGGAGGGGCCGCATCACTACAATAGCCTCGCGATGATCGGTCCGGACGGAAAGGTCGCGGGGGTCTATCGCAAGAGCCACATCCCCGACGGTCCGGGGTATGAGGAGAAATTCTACTTCCGGCCGGGAAACACGGGCTTCAAGGTTTGGAACGGTCCACATCGATCGACGCTCGGCGTCGGCGTCTGCTGGGACCAATGGTACCCCGAGACCGCTCGCGCGATGATGCTGATGGGCGCGGACATCCTCTTTTACCCGACCGCGATCGGCTCCGAGCCGCACGATCCCGACCTCGATACGTCTCGGCTATGGCGGAGGGCGATGATCGGCCACGCCGTGTCGAACGTGGTTCCGGTCGTCGCCTCCAACCGCATCGGTACTGAGCACGGCCAACGTTTCTATGGTCACAGCTTCATCTGCGACGAGCGCGGGGACATGCTCGCCGAGTTCGGAGAGGATGAAACCGGCGTCCTTGTCGCGACGCTCGATCTCAGCGCCGCCAAGAAGCACCGCGCCGCGTTCGGCTTCTTCCGCGACCGCCGACCAGAGCTTTACGGCCGTCTCACCGAGGACATTTGAGCTCGACGGCGCGGGCGAAGACGCTCTCGAACATGGCGGCGTCGAGGCGGCCGGTGTTCTGGTTGTAACGCGAGCAGTGATAGCTCGAGAGCAGGATGCGACCGTCGGGCGCGTCGATCTCGGATCCGTGGCCGAATGACGGCTTCACACCAAGCGCGCGTGCCGAGGCGACATGGGCGATCTGCCCCAGCGCGACAATCACACGCACCTTGGTCAGCGCGGCGAGCGCCGCCTCGAAATAGTTGCGGCAGGTGGCAATCTCGCTCGGCTCGGGCTTGTTGGCAGGCGGCAGGCATTTGACCGCATTAAGGATAACGGCACCGCTGAGCTGCAACCCATCGCCGGGGCTGGCCCCATATTCACCGGTCGCCAGGCCGAACTTCAGTAGGGTCGCGTAAAGCAGCTCACCTGCGAAGTCGCCCGTGAAGGGCCTGCCGGTGCGGTTCGCGCCATGCTTTCCGGGCGCGAGCCCGACGATCGCGAGCCATGCATCCGCATCGCCGAACGCCGGGACCGGCGCATTCCACCACGATGGATGCTCGTCACGGCACTCCTCACGAAATCTGACCAGCCGCGGACACAGAGGACAGTCGCGCGGCGCTTCCGCTTCCGGGATCGGCGATAGTTCGGCGGGTTGGAGCATTTCGAACGTCATTGCGAGGAACGAAGTGACGAGGCAATCCAGTCATTCGTCGCTGGATTGCTTCGCTACGCTCGCAATGACAGTGCAGCCTGGTGAACCACCTCTATGCGATCGCGATCGGATCGAACCGCCCACACGGACGCTTCGGGCGGCCGCCGGGCGTGGTTGAAGCGGCGATTGCTCGCCTCGATGAAGAATTCGGGTTGTTCGACGCGTCGCCGATCGTCCTCAACGCGGCGCATGGTGGAGCTGGCCGTGACTTCGCCAATGCGGTTGCGCTCGTGGAAAGCGACCTCGATCCGCCGCAGATGCTCGCTCGTCTGAAGTCGATCGAAGCGGACTTCGGACGGCGCCCCGGCCGCCGCTGGGGTCCGCGAGTGATCGACCTCGACCTCATCTTGTGGAGCGGCGGCAAATTCAGGTCGCGGCAGCTCACAGTTCCTCACCCGCGGCTCGACCAGCGCAGCTTCGTCCTACAGCCCCTCTCGGCGATCTCCCCGAATTGGCGTGTCGGCCCACTCAGCATCAGGCATTTGGCTCACCGCCTTGCCCGCAGCCGCCCACGGGGCTAACCGCGCCGGTCAAGGTGGGCCCATAGCTCAGTCGGTAGAGCAACTGACTTTTAATCAGTAGGTCGCTGGTTCGAATCCAGCTGGGCTCACCAGCCTCTGCTCTGCTCCGCGCCGCCATCGAGCCGCTCTTCAATACGCGTGATCCCTTGCGGGCTGATCATGAAGCCGTGCTTGCGCGCGTCGCGCCAGTCCATCTGCACGATCTCAGACAAGCTCTGCCATGGAGCCTGGGCCGCGGCGCCCGGCTGCTCGGCGAGCCAGCGGTTACTGTGCCAGCTCATGAAATGGAGGTACATGAAGGGGTGATGCGGATAGAACTCGTTGGTGAGCTTCCCTTCCTTCCAATACCAGCGCATCCGATCGGTTGCCGCCGGTGTGCTATAGGCTTCGTGGAAGTAGCAGCGGATTTCCGGCTCAACTGACTTTCCCAGCAGGCTCGCTCGCCTGTTCGTCATCAGGTTAAAGAAGGCCCGCTCATCGAAGTTCCGGTAATCGGGAGCGCTGAAGACTTCTTGCCAGCCCCGAATGCGCCGAAAGGCGCTTATCATGCGCTCATCGTTGCGCATCACGCAAAAGTGACCGGACACGCGAGTGCGGTGCGACGACAGCAGATCGCAGGCGGCAAGGAGGCGCTCGTCGTAGAAGCTACGGATGTCGCCGTAGATCACGTCGAGGTCGCCAGTCGCGACGAAGTCGAACCCGCGCAACATCTCAGAATGGACGAACGGCAGCGCCGGCCTGAGATCGCAGAGCTTGTAGGGCTGCAGCTCGTCGAGTGGGATCTCGAGCGCTCTCGAGAGCAGGTCGCGATAGTCAGCGAAGGCGATCCGCTCATGAGTAACGTTCGGGGAGCGGTTCTCGGGGGGTGCCTGATCGCTCAGTAGGAACCATCGGATCGTTCGATTGCGGCGGCAACTTTCGACGAAGAAATCGATCCATGGCGGCCACGGACCGAACCAGGGGATGATCACGGCGAATTTCGTCATCGGCGCTATGCCAGACAAAGGCGACTGAGAGCCCCGGCGAGAGCCGGGACGTCCCAGTTGCCCACCGATAGTCGGGGCAAGGCGTAGGTCGGGCTACTGCTCGACACGGCCAGGTTTTGGGTGGTGCAGGCACATTGGAAGCCTGCAGCAGCCACGGCCGCCTTCGCCCGCGCGTCGAACATTCCGTACGGATAAGCGAACGCGGCGGGCTTGCGGCCGGTCAGCTCCCGGCATTGCTCGACGCTGTCCTCGATCTCCCGCTTCTGCTGGTCGTCACTCAGGCCGGGCAACCAGGCATGCGTCAGCGCGTGCGAGCCGAACTCTACGAGGTCGCTGGCGGTTCGACGAACTTCTTCGGGCGACATCGGGCGCTTCGTCGCATCGACCTCAGGCGAAGCAAGACTGCGAAGCGCTGCCATGCTGCGGTTGAGCTCGTCGGGCGCCAGTCGCGAGAGGAAGGTTTGAATTTCGACGTAGGCCCGCTGCCGCGCCGTCGACGGGGGTGATCTCGGAGCCCAGACATGGTCGTTCGGACTTTTCGCGCCCAGCAGGATCTGGCGGCGGTCAATCTCAAGACGATCGCCATCATAGCCGAGAATGATCGACTGGAGCTCGTTCCACCAGAACGCGCCTTTGCGGATGATCTCGGGTGAGACGAATACGGTGGCCGGGACCCCGAGCTTTTCAAGAAACGGCGCAGCGATCTCGCTGACGCATGTGTAGCCGTCATCAATGGTGATCGCGGTTGCGTCGCGCGGCAGCGTTCCGCTGCGATGGCGATCCGCGAAATCTGTCAATCGCAGCGGCGTCCGGTTCGCCGCCAGCCACTCCATCTGTTCGCAAAAGATTTGGGGAGCGACCACGTCTCCCCATGCGTCGAAAGGTTCTTCCGCGATCCGATGATAAAGGAGGATCGTGGGATAAGACCTATGCTGAAGCCGCGCCCGAACCCGGTTCACATACCGTCGTGCACGCCAGCTCAGTGCTGATCTGATCCGTCGCGCGTCCATGCCCGGACAGTCGACTAGCAGAGGGCGTTGCGCCCCCACAACTCCGGCAGCGCGCCACCGCGATAGACACTGGACCAGTAGTTCAAGGCATATGCCCTGTGGCATAGCCGCTCGAGGCGCCGGCTCCGGCGCAATGGCGTGCGCGCAGCGATCGTCGCCGCCAGGCCGACGCATGCTGCGATGACCTGCGGCACCAACGGAACTTGGCTCAACAGGCGGAGGCGGTTGCTTCGGTTCGCCGCGCCGCTCCAGCGGATCATCTCGCCACGAAGTTCAGGGTGGTTTTCTAGAAGCTTCGCCTCACTCCGCGCGGACTGCCGGGCCCGCCGGACATAATCCATTGGACTGATCTGCTTTCGGTGCTCGCAAAGCGCATCCGGATTGCCGGCCACCACGAAGCGTTCCAGCAGCCGGCTCCCCAGATCACGATCTTCGCAGCCGTAATTGCCATCCTTTGTGAACGAAGCGTCGAAGCCGCCAATTGCTTCAAACGCCGCCTTGCGAACGGCCAGGTGACCGCCATAGATATCGAACACCGATACGGTTCCGCTCGGCGGTCCAAACTGCCTTACGGCGCCGTCGTACGACGTCAGACTCGCGATCGGGCTGCCAACTTCGGTGAACGAACCGACGACCGCGTCAGCGCCCTCGCGAAACGCTCCAGCATGCTGCTCCAGGAGGTCGGGAGGGCAGATCATGTCGTCGTCGAGAAACAGCAGAATCGTCCCGTCAGCCTCTTCAGCGCCACGATTGCGGGCAGCTGCGAGCCCCTGATTAGGCTGCTCGACGATCCGAAGAGGAAAGCGACAGTGGACTTGCCGCAGTGCGGCGACAGTTCCGTCGGTTGACCCGTCTACGACTAAAACGACCTCGGCGCTGCCTCTCCAGCTTAGCGCGCAGATCGACTCGAGCGCTTCGCATACCGTATCCCGACCCTGATACGTCGGTATGACGATCGAGAAGGAGAGCACTTCCGCGTTGGACTGCGAGGCCACGACTACGCCCCTTCCTGCTGGAGGCGCTCGAGGAAGCTTCCCTGCGGTGCCGGCTCATTTTTGAAGTCGCTGATGCAATAGTTCCAAAGGTGGATCGCAACCGTGCCGTCGCTGATGACGTCCTGGAGCCTGATAGCCGGATTGAGGATCCACCGCGCCTCTTGCCAGGGCACAGGGTAAAATCGCTCCTGCGGCTGCGCGAGATGCGCAAGGCCGAGCTTCCGGGCGAGAACCGAGAGTGCGACGGGGCTCGTCGTTCCCCAGGGAAGATCCGTGAGGCCCACGTTGCCCGTCAGCAACTCACGCGCGCGTCTCAGCGCGTATTTGGGCCACGGGATCCAATTCGGCGTCCTGCGTTTCAAAAAAGGGTCGAGAAGGCGCGGGAGCAGCGGGCTGTCGGCGGGCGTCCTGAACACCGCATTGTTGAGATACTTCTTGCTCTCGATCCCAAACAGATAGGGGCTTTCCATGTCGAGCGGTGCGAGCAGGTAGATGTCCGTATCGAACCAGGTACCGAGGCCTCGCAATAGCAGCTCATAACGAAACCAATCCGAATAGAGGTCCGCGCGAGCACACCACGGAGCGGTGACCGTCTCATAAGGAAGGATCGCGGACGCGTCGCGCAGTTCGACTTCATCCGGGACACCGCGCACGTAATCATAGGCATAGAGCGCCACCTTGTGGTGGCGGGCCACCGAGCGAATGCACGCCCGCTCCACCCGCCCCAGATGGTCGCCGATCCATAATGTGACGCACTGGGACATCGCTGCTCGAAGGCTATGCGCCCTACTGCAGTTCGTCCAGTAAGAGCGGGCAGCGGTAGACGCCTGGCGAGCTTGCTCGACTTTGTTCGTCTCGTGTCTTAACCAGAGCAGAAACGAGCACACCAGGACCAGATGTTAGCTGCTGCCGACTTGCCGAAGGTCAGCGTCGTCATGCCGGTCCACAACGCGATGCCATATCTCGACATCGCCGTGGAGAGCATTCTCGGCCAGACCGTGCAGAACTTCGAGTTCGTCATTCTGGACGACGCCTCGACCGATGGTTCGACCAGGCGGCTGCGCGAGTGGGCTCGGCGCGATCCGCGAATCCGGCTGCTCGAGGAAAAACATAACCTCGGACCGGCTCTCAGCTCACAACGTGTTGCCGAAGCCGCGAGGGCGCCCATCGTCGCGCGGATGGACGCCGATGACGTTTCCTATCCACGGCGGCTGGAAGAGCAACTCGACGTACTCGATGAGTTTCCCGAAGCTGGCGTCGTCGGGGGCCTGTTCGACATCATCGACGGTTCAGGGCGCAAGATCCGCGGCCCGGAAGCATGGCGGCTGCGTCCTGCCTCTGCACCGCCATTTGGTAATGGCCCGCTAATGTACCGCCGCGAGGTCTTCGACGAAGCAGGCGGTTATCGCCGACAATGCGAATTCTGGGAGGACCACGACCTCATTATCCGCATGGCAGCGGTCACCCAAGTCATGATCGTGCCGCATGCGATCTACCAGGTCCGGCAGTCTTCGGTGAGCACCCGCGCGGCATCGGAGCAGCGCCGCGTCGAGCGCGCGGTCGATCTTATGTACCGCTGCCGAGAGCGGCTCGACGAGCATCGCTCGTATGACGATTTGCTCCAGGCTCCGGTGAACCTCGATGCCAGGGTTGACCCTCGAGTATTCATTTCCGGTGGGTCGATGACGCTTTGGTCCGGCGACAGGCCGCGCCTTTTTCTGCGAATACTCCGTCGCGGCAAATTAGGCCTGAACCTCCGAACTGCGAGTGCACTCGTTTGGACCGCCTGGGCGTCGGCCGAGCCCCATTCGCTACGGCTCTTCATGAAGTCATTACTGCTTGGTCGCCGTCTTCGCGCCCGATTTTCGGTCCATACGACGGGACCTGTAAAATGGAAGCCGCCGATCGTTTCCATGGAGCCAGGCGTCCGCACCATGTCGTCAAATCATCGCCGCACGAACACGCCGCTTAAAGAAACCGGGGTATCTTCGGCGACGGAGAGTCTCCGGATTCCAGCCGAATAGGATTATTCGATGACGATATGCCGGGTGGGACGAAGGTCGCCCGGCTCTTCAAAGACGCGGGAACGACGTTCGCCAAGCAGTGCCAGGCACATGGCGAAACATGCGCTGAGCGCCGCCGTTCGAAGCGGAAAGTCGACGAGGCTGTGAACGAGGAGCGCTGCCGAGGCGATAGAGGCCGCACAGGCAAATGGGCTGGCGGCACCGCCGCGCCAGACAGAAACGACTGCGACAATCCACCAGGCGAGGAAAAGAACGATCAGGACGATCCCTGCCACTCCAAGCTCGAGCACCAGCTCGGCATAATCATTGTGTGCGTGGATCACATATTCGTTCGAGACCGTGTCGGGGCTCTCATAGGTCCGGTACACTCTGAGGAAGGAACCGAGGCCCGACCCGAAAGGCATGTAGTCGCCGATCGCTTCGGTTGTCGTGGCGAGGATTTGCTTGCGTGATTGCACCGAGGAGCTGGCATGCTGGCCAATTCTGGTGCCGCCGATCGAGCTGGTGGCGAGCGCTCCGATTGCTGCGATGACAGAGACCGCTGCGAGCACCGCGACGAACACACGCAGACGTTTCGACGATCGCAGGATGATCAACAAGCTCGCGGCGATCACCGGAACCGCGAGGGTATACCCGGCCAGTGAACCATTCAGCAGGATGCCGACGAGCAACACCATGGAAGCGGCAGCGAGGATTATCAGAAGCCCCGAATAGCGCTGCATTGCGCTGGTTCGGCCCGCCGCGGCCAAGGCGGCAATGAAAGGCAGGGTGATGACGAGCAGGTTCGCCATATGATCCGCGTTTGCGAAGAAACCGACAGCGGACCCGCGGTTCGTCTCCGGATAGAGATACCAAGGCGAGGCCGGAGCCGCGACTTGCAACGCACCGAGCAGGATTCCGGCGAACGTTCCGGCGAGGAGCGCCGCCGCAAGCCACGACGGACGGTACGCTTTGAGCCGTGTCATCGCGCAGAAAAGCGCAAGGGCAGGAATCACGCACAGCAACGTGCTGAATGACTCATAGGGCGTGAGCGAAATTGGAAGCGATGGGAGGGGCTGGCCGAGGAGCAGGAACCCCTCCGCAATCCGGCTGCGGACCCCATGCGCCCAAATAGCGGGCGGCAAGGGAGGCAGCTGCAGCACGACGACGAGCACGGCGATCGCGACGAGCGCGAACAGTCGCTTCGCGTACGAAGGCAGCGGCTCTGCACCCGCTGCGACGACAGCCCACAAGATGATGCCGACACCGGCGAGCTGGAGAACCATGTTCTGCCAAATGCCCTGAGCGCTTCCACCAAGGATCAGGCAGGCGAATAGATAGAGCGGCGCGACGGCGCTGCGAGCGGCGCTAGGCACCGGCGGCGACCTTTTCCAGCTTGAGGGCCGTGATCGCGACATCGCTCTGCTGCGGCATGTCGCTCGAAACGCCCGATAGCTTCAGCCACTGCGCGGAGCAGCCGGGCGGCACCTCGAAACGCCAGCCGCGTGCTGTCGCGGAATCGAGGCTCACGGACGCGATCGGCTCCGCGGCCTTGGCGCACCAGATCGACCAGTTCAGGCTATGACCGCGCGACGGGTCGCCGAGCAGCTGCATCGACAGCCTGTAAGCACCCGGCGGCAGAAGGAGCAGCTCGCTCGCGAGGAATCCGTCTTCCTGCCCGTAGAAGACGACATGGAGCCGCCCGCCAGCCTGACGCTCGGCGAGCCCAACAGTCGATGAGGTCAGATCCCAGTTGAACGGCGGTGGTGATGCGCGATCGCTGAACGACGCATCATAGAGCAGCTGATCGGGAGTGAGCTGAATTCCCGTCATCTTCGCCCAGATTTGTCGAGCTTCTTGGAATTTGCCCGCGCTGATGAGCGTATTCAAAAGCAGTGGAACCCAGCTTACGTCCTTCGTTTTCGCCCTCGGATCAGCAAGCGCGAGGAGCGCCGGAACTGTGGCAATGTTGGTGGCGAGCGAGGCCAGAGCGTTGTTCGCAAGCATTGGATTGGCCCGGAACAGCTTGCGCAGAGCCGGC
This sequence comes from Sphingomonas sp., assembly GCA_025936675.1. The sequence goes on along the minus strand of JAICSX010000022.1, from coordinate 10,531 downwards.
CAATTCGCCGGATTCGTCGCGTAAGCCGCCAGATAGGGCCCGACCACCGCCTGCCCATTCGGAGCAAGCCGGGCGAGCGCGGCGACCTGGCGCAAGCCACGCTCGGGATCGCCGGCACGGAAATAACGATCGGACAGGAAGTAGGCCGCGGCAAGCGAGCGGGGATCGCGCCACTGCGCGGCTTCGAACGCCCGCTGGGCCGTCGCACCGTCACCCTTGAGTTCGGCTTGAACTCCGCGGACCAGGAACGGCTCGGGTGCAAGCGGCTCCTTGTTCCCTGCATCACTCATCATCGAAAAGGCCGATGGCGGGACCGGCTGCCGAGCCCGCGCGGCCTTGGCGATCTCGGTCATGGCGCTGGGAATTTCGGCGGCCGGATGCCCGCCCCAAAATTCGGACGCGAGCGCCGGTTTCGACGCAGCCCACGAAAGGACTGCAGCATTCCGAACGATCTGGACGCTGAGCAGAAGCGCAATCACGGCAGCGATGATGCGCGTCGCGGTCATTCCCCCTCCGCGGCTCGGATCGTCAGGCTTCGGTCTCGACGGGACGGTTGTCCGCTCCGTCCTCCTCCGCCTGCGGAATCATCAGGATCTCGGTCTTCTTCAATCTGCCCTTCGCGCCATAACCGTAACCATAGCCGTAGCTATAGCCATATCGTCCATAGCCGCTCGAGCTTTCCTCCGACTTGGTCAAAGTCGCGCCGAGGATGTGGGTGCCGGTCGTTTCGAGCCGGTTGAGCGCCTCGATCGCTGCGCGGGTGCGGGTCTTACCGCTTTCGATAACGAAGAGGACATTTCCGGACGCCGCTGCGAGCAGAGGCGCATCGGCAAGGCCAAGCGTCGGCGGGCCATCGATGACGACTAGGTCGAAGGCATCTCTTGCTTCCGCGACGATCTTGCGGATCCGGCCGGTCGAAAGAAGATCGGCCGGGTTAGGCGGCAGCGGCCCGCTCGGCAGCAACCAGAGGTTCTGATGCTGGGTCTCAACGACGTGAGCGGACAACGGATCGTTGGTCGTCAGCAGCTTGCTAAGTCCAAACCGGTCGCTCGCCGCCTTGAACGCAGGCTTCCTCAGGTCGCTGTCGATCAGCAGGACGCGTCGCTCGCGCCGCGCGAAGTTCTGCGCAATCGCCAGCGCAGACGAGGATTTGCCCTCGCTCGAACGGGTGCTGGTCACCAAGAGTACCTTCGGCGTTCCCTCTTCCGTGCTGAATCGGAGAGCAGCGACGATCGCGGAATAAGCCTCCGAAATGATCGACGTCGGGTTCTTCAAATCCTCGACGAATGAATCCTTGGCCGGGGTCTTGGGCACCGCGCCGAGGCACGCGAGCTTGAGCTTGCGCCGGATGTCTTCGCGCGTCTTGATCGTATCGTTGAGGAACTCGAGCCCGATTGCGCTGCCGATGCCGGCGAGCAATCCAGCGCCGAGCCCCATCAGCAGGTTCAGGAACAGATTGGGCCTGTAAGGCAAAGCCGGTGCCTGCGCGCGGTCGACGATCGACACCGGTGCCATTCCAATGCCTCCGGCGACGCCGATCTGCTTGTAGCGCTGCAGAAGCGCATCATAGAGGCTCCGGTTGGTGTCCACCTCGCGCTGGAGAATGGTGTACTGGATGCTCCGGCCGCGAAGGTTGAGCACGTCGCCCTTGAGCTGCGCCACACGTCCCTGGAGCGCACGTTCGGCCTCGAGCGCACCCTTATAATCGGCGAGCAGGCCATTGATGCGGCCTGACGACGCTTGCGACACCTGAGTCGCGATCTGCCGCTTCAATTCGTCGATCTGCGACTGCAGGCTCAGCATTTCGGGATGCTCGGGCTTCATGAACTCGCGCTTCTGCTGATACTCGGCCTGGAGCGTCGCCAGCTGTTGCCGAAGCGGGAGCACGGCGGTGTTCACATCGCTCGTCGGCCCGGTCGCGAGCGCCTGCCGATAGGCGCCCTCGGCAGCGACGCGCCGCGCGGTTGCGGCTGCGAGCGCCTGATTGAGCTGGACGAGCGATTCACCCTGAAGAGAATTCGTGTCGCTGCTGCTTACCGGTTGCCCGTTCGCGCCAACCGGGCTGCCAGTGTTGATGATGCCCTGCTGCTGCGCATAGGCGACGACCGCGCGCTCCGACTTCTCGAGATCGCCGCGGGTCTTGTTGATCTGCCGCTCGAGGAAGTTCCTAGCGTAGGCCGAAGCCTCGTATCGGCGCTGAAGCGAGGTGTTGATGAAGCTGTCGGCAATGCCGTTCGCCACCAGGGCGGAGAGCTGCGGTGACGTCGAATCGAAGGTGAACTTGATCAATTGTCCCTGTTCGGGCGCGATGACCTTGAGGCCGCCCTGAACGACTGCGGTCGCGCTGCGCAGACGCTGCGAGGCGTCGCCAGTCTGCGGAACCACGTCAGGATTATTCGGGAGATTCAGCTCCTGGGCGGTTCGTTCGGAGACTGCGCGGCTGCCCAAAAGGCCGACCTGGGTCGCGACGAAGTCATAGGTGTCGCTCGCCTGCACGTCCTGCTGATGGGATTGTTCGTCACTGACGGCGACCGACGGCGGGTTCGCTTCTAGCGTAACCGAAGCGCGATAGACGGGCTTGGTCATCAAGGTGACGAGAATCGCGCCAGCCAGACCGACGGCGACTGCCCCAAGCACCAGCCAACGCCAGTGGTGAAGGATCCGAACGAACATCGGAAAGTCGAGGATGTTGACCGCTGAATAGGAGCGCTGACCGGGACCGAGCGCGTCCGCTGCCGCAGGATACGGGCTGATCGGCCACTGCCCTTCGTTTCTGACCGCGATATTCGTATTCACTTGCGCGTCGCTCCGTGTGGGTGGCTCCTCAAAGCCCGAGAGGGCCAAATAACGCCAGCAGTGGGATGCTCTGAAGGATCTGCTTTGTGCGTGATTTCACCCCCGAGCCATCAACAACGATGATGTCGCCCGGATAGATCGGCGGATCGGGCGATTCACCGCGGCGGATCGCCGTTAGGTCAAAGGCGGCAGCCTGCCGCTGGCCGCCGATGGTCCGGAACACTGCAACACGCCGCGGATTGGCGTCCTCGGTCGTTCCGTGGGCCATGGCCACAGCCTGGATCAGCGAAATCTTGCCCGCGACCGGGAATGACCCACCCTGCGTGACAGCGCCGTCGACGGTGACGACGTGCGCGGTCGATGACTTGATGGCGACGCTGACGTCGGGATGCTCGAGATATTTCGCACCGAGCTTTTGCGTCAGCTGATCGTCAAGCTGTTCCGTGGTGAGGTTCGCCGCCTGCACCTGGCCGATTAAAGGCAGGGAAATATTGCCGGCGAGATCGACGTCATATTCGCCGGAAAGGTCGTCCATCTTGAAGACCTTGATCCCGAGCTTGTCCATCGGCGCAATCTTGTAGTCGGCTCCGAGCGTTGCGAATGTCGGCGCATCCGGGGCAGCGAGCGCCTTGTCGTAGGGGATCGATCCGCCGCGCGTATCCGCGCACCCGCTTAGAAGCGCAATCGCGACTGCGGAGAACAGGGCCGACAGGCGACCAGGTGCACGATTCAGAAACACGACCGCTCCTCGCTCCAGTGCGCGCGACTAACCGTAGTTGGCCGAAACAGGGTAACGCCTATTCCTCCCACTAGGTCAAATCAATCGCGAGTGAGCTCCAACGGCGCGATCAGCTGTTTGCCGCGATCAACCACCGCTGAGGCCCGTCGATTGCGAGCGCCGTCAGAACGCCGGTCCGGTAAGCGCCGGTGTCGATGCCGATGCGGTTCGGAAGCGCTTCCACCTCTTCGGAGATCGTATGGCCATGGACCACGACGAAGCCGTGGTCGCTGTCGTCGATCAGGAACGGCTCCCTGATCCAGCGCAGATCCGACTGGCGCTGCTGCTCGAGCTCGACGCCCGGCCTGATGCCCGCGTGGACGAATAGATAATCCCCGAAGCGGCAGCTATCGGCGAAACTTTCGAGGAACGCGACATGCTCTTTGGGGATTGCCCGGCGGACGACAGCGAGCGCTTCCTCGTCGGTGAAATGCGAGAATTGGCTTGAGTCCACGCCGTAGCTCTCGAGGCATTCGGCACCGCCGAACCACCGCCACTTGGTGATGAGTTGCGCATCGCCGCCCAGGATCCGCAGCAATACCTCTTCGTGGTTTCCGAGTATGAATACGGGTCGTATCCCGTCCCTGCGGTAGGTTCTTAGGCGCTCGATAACTTGCGCCGAGCTCGGCCCGCGGTCGATCAGGTCGCCAACGAAGACGAGCAAGGTCTTCGCGGATGGCCGGTGCTGGAGCTCCGCATGGATCTTCGCAAGCAGCTCCTCAAGCAAGTCGAGGCGGCCGTGGACATCGCCGACCACATAGGCGCGATATCCTTTGGCGCCCGAAGGCCCGCTTCGGTTTTGTGGCGAATGATCGAGCATCACCGTGCGGCTCGGCCCCGTTCAAGTTCGGCTAGTGCGTTTAGATACGCATCCACTACGAATTTCTCACTAAACCGGTCCTGAACCCTCTTCCTCGCGCAAATGCCCATCGCAAGCCGCTCCGACTGCGGCAATTCGCTAAAGCGGATCAGGGCCTGCGCAAGCGACGCGGGGTCACTCACCGCACAGAGATAGCCGTTCACGCCATCTTCAACGACATCGCGGCAGCCAGGGACGTCGGTCGCAATCAGCGGCCGAGCCATGGCCGCACCTTCGAGCAGCGAGCGCGGAAGCCCCTCGCGGTAAGACGGGAGCACGATTGCGCTTGCAGCGGCGATGAATGGCCGGACGTCATCTGTTGTGCCGAGATACTCAACCACGCCTTCGGCGACCCAGGCGTCGATGTCCGCGCGGCGGACGGATGTACGGTTTCCTTCGTCGATCGGGCCCAGGAGCTGAAATCGTGCCGCCGGAATTGTGGCGCGCACCATTCGCGCCGCCTCGACGAACTCCATCACGCCCTTGTCGCGAAGGAGCCTGCCAATGAGCAGGAACACGGGCGGGCCCTCCGGGGGCGGGACGGGTGTGAAGCGCTCGATATCAACGCCTGATCCGGGCAACACTCGCACTTGCTCGGCCCGGACGATCCGCCGATCGACGAAGAGCTTCCGATCCTGATCGTTCTGGAAAAAAACCACTGGGGCTCGCCTGAAGCCAATGCGGTACAGGCGCTTGACGAAGGTCTCGAGCGCGCCGCCGCGGATGAACGCGGTCCCAAGCCCGCTGACGTTCGGCAATGCAGCGATTCCGAGCGAAGCCGCGGCAAGCGAGCCGTAGACGTTAGGCTTGATGGTGAAGCCAAGATAGGCAGCAGGCTTCAGCCGCTTGAGCAGTCGCCGATAGTCGAGGAACAGCTTGAGATCGGCGAATGGGTTCAGTCCAGCGCGCTGGATCGCCACCGGAACCCGCTCGACATCGAGCGCATGCATTCGGCTCTCCGCTGCAGGATCGGTCGGAGCGATGACGATAGGAGCATAACCGGCCTCCTTCAGCCCGTCGATCAAACCCAATCGGAAATTCGCGATGTTCCAGTCGCTGTTGGCGGAAAGGACAATCCGTCTCGACAGCTCAACAGCCTCAGGCGCTAAGCAATTGGAAGCGCGGGATTTCGACGTCGAACGCGCTGCCGTCTTCGTCGACCATCCTATAGGTTCCGCTCATCGCTCCGTTGGGCGTGTCGAGCGGGCAGCCCGACACATAATCGAAACTTGCCCCGGGCGCGATCAGCGGCATTTCACCGACAACGCCCTCGCCGACGACCTCGTGCACCGTCCCGCGGCCATCGACGATCGTCCAGCTCCTCGAAAGCAGCTGAACCGCGACCTCGCCGCCATTCTCAATCCGCACATGATAGGACCAGAACCAGCGGTTGCTCGACGGGTCCGACTGCTCGGCGAGGAAGCTCACGGCCACGCGCACGGCAATCGCGCGCGTCACGGCGACATTCGGGAAGAGCATGGCCATTGCGTCGGTGGTCACGGTTGCGAGCCTAGGCTAGACCACCGGCGCGGCGCAACCGGTCGACGAGCCTTTCGCGAGCGTCCGCGACGGGGCGGACGCGGTCGGTCAGCACATCCCGGAGCAGAAAATGGCCCGTAAGTTCCAGTCCTTCGGCGATTTCAGTCCAGGAAGCACGGCCACCCTTGCGGACGAAACCTGGCAGCGGCAGGAGCTTGCCCGCATAGGGCTCCGCCTCGGCTGCACTGACCGCACGGCCCGATTTGGGGCTGACCGCGACGAGATTGTCGTTAGTGCCGCTGACGGCGCAGCGGTCGAGGTCGAGCCCGAACCCGAGCTCGGCGAGCAACAGCAGCTCATAGCGAACGAGGGCCGTGCCCCAGCCGCTTGCCGATGGAGCAGCCTCAATCGCATCCAGGAGGCCTTCGAGCGCCTGGTAGAGCGGCGGATAGGGCTGACCTTCCGGCAATGCGGCCGCGGTCAGCACCGTCGCCCATTCGATCGCTGCTGCAGGTAGCGGCTCCGACAGCAATGGTCCTCGGCTGTGGACCAGCTCTATTGCGGCTTGCGGGAGCTGATTCTCGGTTCGCGCCGACAGCTGCGCCTGAACGGAGTTGCCGGCCATCAGTACCGGTCGCATCTGCCGCCCGCGCGCGCCCCGCACATAGGCGGCGACCAGCCCCTGCTCGGGAGTCATCATCCGGACAATCGCGCCGTGCTCGCCGTGGCTGCGCAGAGCGCAGACGATGGCCGGCGTCTGGCTCCTCATCCGCGCGGGTGGAAATAATCGTAGAGCTGGCGGGCGATCGCCTTGCTGACGCCCGGTGCCTTCTCCAGATCCTCCAACGCAGCCCCCTTTACAGCCCTCGCCGTCCCGAAATGCATCAGAAGCGCGCGCTTGCGGTTGGGGCCGATGCCGGGGACCTCGTCCAGTGTCGACGTCGTCAGGCTCTTCGCCCGCTTCGCCCGATGCGTGCCGATCGCAAATCTGTGAGCTTCATCGCGCAAGCGCTGGAGATAAAAGAGAATTGCGGAATTCGGCGGGAAGGTCACCTCGCGCCCGCCGGGAAGATGGAAGACTTCCCGTCCCTCGCGGCCATGGTGCGGCCCCTTGGCGACACCGACCACCGGCACGTCATGGACTCCCATGTCCTCCATCACCTCGCAGACCGCCGAGAGCTGCCCCTTGCCGCCGTCGATCAGGATGAGGTCGGGCCATTCGCCGCTCTGCCGGTCGGGGTCTTCCTTTTCCAAGCGGCCAAAGCGCCGTTCGAGCACCTCGCGCATCATTGCGAAATCGTCGCCTGGTTGAGTTTCCGGCCGCTTGATGTTGAACTTGCGATAATTGTTCTTCCGGAAGCCCTCAGGCCCCGCGACGACCATGGCACCGGTGGCGTTGGTGCCCATGATGTGGCTGTTGTCATAAACTTCGATCCGCTTCGGAACATCCGAAAGCTCGAACGTATCGGCCAGCTCGCGCAGGATCTTGCCCTGGGTCGTGGTCTCGGCAAGACGCCGGTCGAGCGCTTCCTCGGCGTTGCGCTTCGCCTGCTCCATCAGCTTGCGGCGTGCGCCCCGCTGCGGAATTTCGATCGTCACCTTTCGATCGGCACGCGCCGAAAGCGCTTCTTCGAGCAGCGGAGTATCGGCAATTTCTCGGTCGACCAGAATGCGCCGCGGCGGCGGCATGTCCTCGTAGAACTGGACCAAAAAGCTCGATAAAACCTCGGCTTCTGGCACGTCATTGGTATGCACCGGAAAGAAAGCGCGGTGACCCCAGTTTTGGCCGCCGCGAATGAAGAAGGCCTGGATCGACATCGTGCCGGCCTTGCAGGCGAGCGCGAACACGTCCGCGTCGCCGAGGCCCTCGGCATGAACCGTCTGGCTGCCCTGGATATAGGTCAGCGCGCGCAGCCGGTCCCGATAGACGGCGGCGAGCTCGTAATCCTGTTTCTCCGCGGCCTGCGCCATCAGCCGCGACAGGCGCGATTGGACGCCCGTCGATTTGCCGGCGAGGAACTCCTTCGCCTCGCCGACCAGCTCGCCATATTCTTCGTCGCCGATCCGCCCCACGCAGGGTGCTGAGCAGCGCTTGATTTGATAGAGCAGGCAAGGTCGCGATCGATGGGCGAAAAAGCTGTCGGAACAGCTTCTTAAAAGGAAAAGCTTCTGGAGCGCGTTAAGCGTGCGGGTGACCGAACCGGCGCTTGCGAACGGCCCATAATATTGCCCTTTGATCCGCCGCGCTCCGCGATGCTTCTGGATCCGGGGGAATTCGTGGTCTTCGCGAAGCAGGATGAAGGGGAAGCTTTTGTCATCCCTCAGCAGCACGTTGTAAGCTGGGCGGAAGCGCTTGATCAGCTGTGCCTCGAGCAGCAGGGCCTCGGCCTCGGTTCGCGTCGTGACGATGGTCATCGACCGGGTCTGCGCCACCATTCGCTGCAACCGCTTCGGAAGCTTCGCAACCTGCGTGTAATTGGTGACGCGGTTTTTCAGCACCCGCGCCTTCCCCACATAGAGAACGTCGCCGCGCACGTCCTGCATCCGATAGACGCCCGGCCGTGACGGAAGCGTCTTTAGCACCTCCCGGATCGCGGCAACCCCGGCTTCGAGGTCGGGTTGGTCCGCGCCCCGCACGGCATAGGTCGCCTGCTCCTCGTTGAAGCGTTCGGCGGCTCCGGGCTGGTCTGGGCGGTCGGCCTTGGTCACGCGACCGAAATAAGGTCAGGCTGCAGCCCGCGCCACCTCTTCCTCGGCCAGCATCCACTCGACGCAGGCACGGGCATGGATCGCGGTCGTGTCGTAGACGGGGAGCACGTTGGCCTTCACGTCGACGGCGAGGACGAGCTCGGTGCAGCCGAGGACGACGGACTGGACGCGCTGCTTCGCAAGCTCGGTGATCAACGTCTTGAGCTTGCGCTGGCTGTCACGGACGACGCGACCGGCCGCGAGCTCCTCGAAGATGATCCGGTCGACTTCGGTGATCCAAGCATCGTCGATCGCGACCAGGGAAATGCCGCGGCTTTCGAGCCTGCTGCGGACATAAGGCTCCGTCATGGTGAACCGCGTTCCGAGCAGGGCAACCTGCTTCTGGCCGTCGCCTGCGAGCTTGTCGGCCGCCGCATCGGCGATGTGCAGCATCGGCACCCTGACATTGGCGGCCACCGCTTCAAACACCTTGTGGCCCGTGTTGGAGGTGATGATGATCCCCTCCGCGCCCGCCGCTTCAAGGCGCTTCCCGGCGTCAATGGCGACGCGTGCAACGCCGTCCCAGTCGCCCGACAGCTCCATCTCGGCGATCGGCGCCAGGTCGAGGCTCTCGATGACCAGCCGCGCGCTGTGCAGGCCGCCGAGGCGCTGCGCGACGCCGCGATTGATGTGCTCGTAATAGAGCGCGGTCGATGACCAGCTCATGCCACCGATGATGCCCAGCTTGCGCAAGATTTCCCCTTTCCCGCTCTCGCTCCGGCCGTTCGAAATCGCGCCAGGAGCGAAGCAGCTATTCTGTTCTGGAAGCCTGCTCGGCAAGCGCTGAATAGCCGATTTACCGCCAAGCGAATCGCGGATGCGACGAACGCCTCAGCCGAGGGCTTTGACGATCTCTTCCACCATCTTCTTGGCATCGGAGAGCAGCATCATCGTGTTGTCGCGATAGAAGAGCTCGTTGTCGACGCCGGCATAGCCGACGCCGCCCATCGACCGCTTCACGAACAGCACTGTCCGCGCCTTCTCGACGTCGAGGACGGGCATACCGTAGATGGGCGAGCTCTTGTCGGTGCGCGCTGCGGGGTTGGTGACGTCATTGGCGCCGATCACGAAAGCGACGTCCGTCTGCGCGAACTCGCTGTTGATGTCCTCGAGCTCAAATACCTAATCATAGGGCACGTTGGCCTCGGCGAGCAGGACGTTCATGTGGCCTGGCATGCGTCCGGCGACGGGGTGGATAGCGTACTTCACCCGCACCCCTTCCGCCTTGAGCTTGTCGGCCATTTCCTTGAGCGCGTGCTGCGCCTGGCTCACTGCCATTCCGTAGCCTGGCACGATGATGACCTGGTCCGCCTGGCTCATCAGGAAGGCAGCGTCCTCCGCGGAGCCGCGCTTCCAGGGGCGGTCGATCGCCTCGGCAGCGCCGCCGGCAACCGCGTCGCCGCCGAACCCGCCGGCGATGACCGAGATGAAGCTGCGGTTCATTGCCCGGCACATGATGTAGCTGAGGATCGCACCCGAGCTTCCGACCAGCGCCCCGGTGATGATCATCGCGCTGTTGTGGAGCGTGAAGCCCATCGCGGCCGCGGCCCAGCCCGAATAGCTGTTGAGCATCGAGATCACGACCGGCATGTCGGCGCCGCCGATCGGGATGATCAGCAGGAAGCCGATGGCGAAGCTGAGCCCCGCGATGGTGAAGAACACCCACGGCGACTGGTCCTGCGTGAAGTAGGCGACGAGGCCGAGGATCGCGACGAGCGTCCCGAGGTTGATCACGTGCCGAAGCGGCAGGAGGATCGGCTTGCCCGACATGTTGCCGTTGAGCTTCAGGAAGGCGATCACCGAGCCCGAAAATGTGATGGCGCCGATGGCCACACCGAGGCCCATCTCGACCCTGCTCACCTGATGGATGG
>JAICSX010000065.1 GCA_025936675.1 Sphingomonas sp. | reverse complement strand
TCGTTCATCTCCCACGGGCCGGGGGTGGCCGAGACGAAGGTCGTCTGCGGGCGCATCGCGTCCCATTCGTTGAAGCGCAGCGGCCGGTTGTCGATGCAGCTCGGCAGGCGGAAGCCATATTCGGCGAGCGTGATCTTCCGCCGGTGGTCGCCACGCGCCATCGCGCCGATCTGAGGCACCGTCTGGTGGCTTTCATCGATGAAGAGGAGAGCGTTGTCGGGCAGATACTCAAACAAGGTCGGCGGCGGCTCGCCGGGCAGCCGGCCGGTAAGAAAGCGCGAGTAATTCTCGATCCCCGCGCACGAGCCTGTGGCGGCAATCATCTCGAGGTCGAAATTGGTGCGCTGCTCGAGCCTTTGCGCCTCCAGTAGCCGCCCTTCAGCGGTCAGCTCCTTCAGCCGTTCGGCGAGCTCATGCTTGATCGCCTCCATCGCCTGCTTGAGCGTCGGGCCGGGCGTCACATAGTGCGAGTTCGCATAGACGCGGATGCTGTCGAGCCCGGCGATCGTCTTTCCGGTCAGCGGGTCGAACTCGCTGATCTCCTCGATCTCGTCGCCGAAGAAGCTGACCCGCCACGCCATGTCCTCGTAGTGCGAGGGGAAGATCTCCAAGCTGTCGCCACGCACCCGGAAATTGCCGCGCGCGAAGGCCTGGTCGTTGCGGCGGTATTGCAGCGCGACGAGCTTGCGGATGACCTCGCGCTGGTCCTCGGTCTTTCCCTTCTTGAGGTCGAAGGTCATTGCGGAATAGGTCTCGACCGAGCCGATGCCGTAGAGGCACGAGACCGAAGCGACGATGATCACGTCGTCGCGTTCCAGAAGCGACCGCGTCGCCGAGTGGCGCATGCGGTCGATCGCCTCGTTCACGCTCGACTCCTTCTCGATGTAGGTGTCGGTGCGCGGGACGTAGGCCTCGGGCTGGTAGTAATCGTAATAGCTGACGAAATATTCCACCGCGTTTTCGGGGAAGAAGCTCTTGAACTCGCCATAGAGCTGGGCGGCGAGGATCTTGTTGGGCGCGATGACCAGCGCCGGGCGCTGCAGCGTTTCGATCACCTTGGCCATGGTGAAGGTCTTGCCCGAGCCGGTGACTCCCAGCAGGACCTGGTTCTTCTCGCCGTCGAGGGCGGCCTCGGTCAGCTCCTTGATCGCCTGCGGCTGGTCGCCGGCGGGCTCGTAATCCGAGACGATCTTGAAGCGCTTTCCGCCCTCGTGCTTCTCCGGGCGCGCCGGCTTGTGCGGCACGAAGGCCTCGGCCGTCTCCGGTTCGGCAAGGCTGGTTCGGATCTGAATCGCCATCAAAGGCTATATGGTCGCCGCTCTCCACGCGAACAACCGAACCGCGGCCGCTGGCGCTCGTTTAGCGCGAAGTTTATGGTGCGAGCCTCTTCAAGAGGGGGCCTGCCATGAGAAATGCAGTTTGCGTAATCGCGTCAGTCGTTTGCCTCAGCGCCTGCAACAAGGGACCGACCGTCGAGCTCCACAATGCGACCACTCAGCAGGTCGCGGAGGCGGTCACCAAGGGAGGAGTGATGAACAGCGACACCATGGTGCAGCCGGGCCTGTGGGAGTCGAAGACGATCGTCCAGGAAATGAACATGCCCGGCATTCCGCAGCAATATCTTGCGCGGATGAAGCAAAGCATGGCCGAACATCGCAACCAGGCGAGCAGGCACTGCATCAAGCCCGAGGACGTGAAGAAGCCGAAGGAGGATTTCTTTGGCGCGGACAAGTCCTGCAAATATGATCACTTCACCATGGGCGGGGGAAAGATCGACATGGCGATGGTCTGCCATCAGGAAGAGTCGACCATGAACATGAACGTCAAGGGCACATACACGCCGACGAGCTATTCGATCGACAGCTCGATGACCGGCAGCGGCGGAGCGCAGAACGGCATGAGCATGAAGATGCATGTCGATGCTCAGCGCGTCGGCGAATGCACCGGTAAAGAAGACTGATGCGTTAGCGCCGGCATGGCGCGAGTCACCGTGCTTCTCAATCGCGGCGGCGGCGCCGTTTCCGCCGACCCGGACCTTGCGGCAAAGGCTCGCAAGGCGCTTGCCGATGCAGGCGTCGATGCAGAGGTCGAGCTCGTCTCCGGCGGTGAATGTGCCGTGCGCTGCCGCGCCGTCGCCGAGCGCGGGGACGAGCTGCTGGTGGTCGGCGGCGGCGATGGAACGGTGAGCGCTGCAGCGTCCGCTTTGGTTGGGACCGAAACGCGCCTGGGGATCCTCCCTCTTGGGACCCTAAACCATTTCGCGCGAGATCTCGGCATTCCAAGCGATCTCGACGAAGCGGCGAAGCTCATCGCCGCGGGCAAAGAGCGCGGGGTCGACGTCGGCGAGATGAACGAGCGCATTTTCATCAACAACAGCGCGATCGGGCTTTATCCGCTCATGGTGGTCGACCGCGACCTGCAGCGGATGAAGCTCGGCCGAAACAAGCGCCTCGCGATGATCATCGCCTCGTTGCGAACGCTCGTGCGCTTCAATCACCATCGCCTGACGCTGACCGTCAACGAAGAGCGGACTGGCCGGATCGACACGCCTCTGCTGTTCGTCGGCAACAACGAATATCGAACCGACATCACGGCACCCGGGAGCCGCGAGACGCTAGATGGGGGCAAGCTCTGCGTCTTCGTGATGCGCAAGAAAACCCGCCGCGGCCTCATCGCGGCGAGCATCCGCGCCCTGTTCAACCGCATCCGTCCAGACGACATGGTTCGGCTCGATGACGTCCAGCGCTTGCGGGTCGGAAGCCACCGCTCGCAGTTTGCGGTGTCCCTCGACGGCGAGGTGGTTCGCGCGAAGCCGCCGCTCGACTATAAGATCCGCAAGCAGGCGCTGCGGGTGATCGCGCCCTGAAAGGGAACCACGGCGGCTTTCTCCGGGTTCGCGAGGTTTGAGAATGGCAAGCGAGGCCCGAAGAATATGGTCCGACCGGTTCCGCGCCCGGGCAATCCGGGTCGCGGCGATCGCGATCGTGCTGCTCGGCATCGGCGCGGCGCTCCTTCCCGCGGGCAAGACGATTCCATCGGCCATGATCGGCGGGCTGCTGATCGCCGCCGGCTTGATCGAGACCGTCGCGGGGTCGCTGCGCCGCTCGGTGCGGCCGTTCGCGATGGCCGCCGGAGGCGTGACGGCGCTCGCCGGGCTCCTGTTCGTGATCAATCCGGAGACGCACTTCTTCCCGACGGTCACGCCGATCATCGCCTGGCTTCTGATCCGAAGCCTGATCCTGGCGGCGAGCGCGACCGAGACCGGCGGGTCGGTGCGGCGCTGGACGGCGCTTTCCGCCGGCATGGATTTCCTGCTCGCGATCCTGCTCATCGCGGGGCTGTCGATCGCGACCATCGTCGTCAGCATCTTCGGGCCGACGCGTGAGCTTGTCGCGACGTTCGCCTGGATCCTGGCTGCGAGCTTCGTCGTCAACGGCCTCACCTTGCTAGAGGTCGCGAGCTGCACCGACGCGGTAGAATCATAGCCGCTCTGGAAGTTACTCGACCTACTAGTGCATAGCAGCAGTAATGTTCGACACCTCGCCCGACCTTTCCGTGAGCACTGTCGCCGAGATCGTGCGGCTGGCGCTGGCGCCGGTGTTCCTGCTGAGCGGCATCGGCGCGTTCGTGAACGTCCTGGCGTCGAGGCTGTCGCGCATCGTCGACCGCTCGCGCCAGGTCGAGCCGATGCTGCTCGCCAGCCGCGGCGCGGAGCATGACCGCTGGATTAACGAGTTGAAGATCCTCGATCGGCGCATGTCGCTGATCAGCTGGGCAACGGGTCTGTCGGTCACCTCGGCCGTGCTGACCTGCCTCGTCGTGGTGCTGCTGTTCGCTGCGAACCTGATCCGCACGCACCTCGGCACCGAGATCGCGTGGCTATTCATGGCGTCGATGCTGACCATCGGCGTCGGCTTCGCAATATTCCTCGTCGAAACCACGATCGCCGCGCGAGCCGTTCGGGTCCGATCGGAACTCCTCCAGCATACGGTGGACGAGGGCAGCTAGCCCGATTATCGGCGGCGCATGCCCGTCAAGACCGTTGCAATGCTGACCGCGGGGGGCCTCGCGCCCTGCCTCTCCTCCGCCGTCGGCGGCCTTATCGAGCGCTACACCGAGGTCGCGCCGGACGTCAGGATCATCGCCTATTTGAACGGCTACGCCGGCCTTCTCACCGGCAATTCGGTGGAAGTGACCGACGAGGTGCGCGTAAACGCCCACCGGCTGCATGCCTTCGGCGGCACTCCAATCGGCAACAGCCGGGTCAAGCTGACCAACGTCAAGGACTGCGTGAAGCGCGGCCTCGTTCAAGAGGGTCAGGACCCGCTTGAGGTCGCCGCCGAGCAGCTGAAAACGGATGGAGTTGACGTCCTGCATACGATTGGCGGCGACGACACCAACGGCACGGCGGCCGACCTGGCCGCCTATTTGCGCAGCAACGGCTACGAACTGACCGTCGTCGGGCTTCCCAAGACTATCGACAATGACGTCATCCCGATCAAGCAGTCGCTCGGCGCCTGGACCGCTGCGGAGCAGGGCGCGCTCTTCGCCCGCAACGTCATTGCCGAACATTCAACCAATCCGCGCATGCTCATCGTCCACGAGGTGATGGGCCGGAATTGCGGCTGGCTGACGGGGGCGACAGCCCTTGCTCATCACCAGTGGGTAAAGCAGGCGAAGTTCGCCGAATGGCTCGACAACAAAGCCATCCGCTGGGACGTGCATGGCGTGTTCGTGCCTGAGCGGCCGTTCGACATCGCGGAGGAAGCCCAGCGGCTGCGAACGATCATGGACGAGCAGGACAGCGTGAACCTGTTCATCTCCGAAGGCGCAGGCGTCAGCGAGATTGTCGCATCGATGGAGGCCGCGGGCGAGGAGGTGCCACGCGACGCTTTCGGCCATGTCCACCTCGACAAGATTAACCCCGGCCAATGGTTCGCCAAGCAATTCGCGGCCGAGCTCGGCGCCGACAAGGTGCTGGTGCAGAAAAGCGGCTACTTCTCGCGCTCGGCTGCAGCGAACGAAGAGGATCTCGCGCTGATCCGGCAGTGCACGGACTATGCCGTGGATGCAGCCTTGCGCGGCCAGTCCGGGGTGATTGGCCAGGATGAGGAGCGCGGGGATGAGCTGAGGGCGATCGAGTTCGAGCGGATCAAGGGCGGCAAGAAGTTCGACGTAACGGCACCTTGGTTGATCGAGCTGTTGCGCGAGATCGGCCAGGCCTGACCATATCCACAAAATACAGCCGCCACCCTCTAGACCGTCGAATCGGCGACTCTTACCTTGGCGGCTGTGACCGCAGCGCTGAACATCGAACGATCCGTGACGGGCCAGCCGTGGCGGTGGCGTCGGCCGCCCGATGACAGCCTCGGCATGGACGCCCTAGTCGATGAGCTGCTGCTGGCGCGCGGTGTCGCTCGCGAGGACCTGGCGCGCCATCGCGACCCTAAGATCCGCGACTTCCTTCCCGACCCGAGCTGCTTCGCGGATATGGACAAGGGAGCCAAACGGCTCGCCGATGCGGTCCAGCAGGCCGAGGCGACCGCAATCTTCGGCGACTATGACGTCGATGGCGCGACCAGCGCGGCACTGCTGACGTTGCTGCTGAGGCGATTGGGTGCGGAACCCATCGTCTACATCCCCGACCGGCTGATGGAGGGCTATGGCCCCTCGGGCAAAGCCCTGGTTGAGCTGAAGGCGCGCGGCGCGAGCGTCGCCGTCTGCGTCGATTGCGGTGCCCAGGCCTTCGACGCGCTGGAAGAAGCTAAGACCGCGGGCCTCGACGTGATCGTCGTCGACCACCACCAATGCGCGAGCCTGCTGCCCGTCGCCTTCGCGCTGATCAATCCCAATCGCCTCGACGAGAGCGAGGACGGCGCGGCGCACGGCCATCTTGCCGCGGTCGGCATGGCCTTCCTGCTCGGCGTGGCGCTGATCCGCGAGCTTCGGGCGCGCGGCTTCTTCGAAGCGCTCGCCGAGCCGAAGATGCTCGACCTGCTCGATCTAGTCGCGCTCGGCACCGTCGCCGACGTCGCGCGGTTGAAGAGCCTCAATCGCGCTTTCGTGACGCAGGGCCTTCGCATCATGGCTGCGCGGCAGAACCTGGGACTCTCCGCACTCGCCGAAGCGGCGCGGCTGGTGAAGCCGCCGAGCTGTCGCGATCTCGGCTTTGCGCTCGGGCCGCGGATCAACGCCGGCGGCCGCGTCGGCAAGTCGGACCTCGGCGTTCGACTCCTCACCTGCACCGATCCCGAGGAGGCGCGGACCATCGCCGCCGAGCTAGACCGCCTCAACGAAGAGCGGCGTGCGATAGAGATGCTGGTCTGCGAACAGGCGCAGGCAGAGGCGGAGAAACTTGGCGATATGCCGGTCATCGCCGTGATGAGCAGCGGCTGGCACCAGGGCGTGATCGGCATCGTCGCGGGCCGCTTGAAGGAGCGCTTCGGCCGCCCCGCGATCGTGATTGCCGAGACCGAGGACGGCACCGGAAAAGGCTCGGGCCGGTCGATCTCCGGAGTCGATCTTGGCGCGGCCGTGCTCGCCGCCAAGGACAGCGGTTTGCTGATTGCGGGTGGAGGGCATGCCATGGCGGCGGGCCTTACGCTGCCGCGCGGGGGGCTCGATGCCTTTCGCACGTTCATCAACGAGCGCCTTGCCGTTGATGTGGAGCAGGCACGCGCGAACAAGGCGCTGCTGCTCGATGCGTTGCTGGCGCCGGGAGGTGTTTCGGGCGCGCTGTGCGATGCGCTCGACTCCGCCGGCCCGTATGGCGCCGGGTGGCCGAGTCCGCGCGTCGCCGCAGGCCCCGTGCGGCTGCTCAAAACGGGGATCGTCGGCGATGGCCACGTCCGCGGCCTCGGCTGCGGCGAAGACGGCAAGAGCTTCAAGTGGATCGCGTTCCGAAGTGCCGAAACCCCGCTCGGGCAAGCCTTGCTGTCCTCGGCTGCCGACGCGCGCTGGTGGCTGGCGGGAACGATCAAACGCGACGAGTGGAATGGCGGCAACGCGGCCGAGATGCACCTTGAGGACGCGGCGCTCGCTTGACCCTCTGTCACCCCTCGCCTAACCGGCGGCGCTCATTCGGTCCCATCGTCTAGCGGTCTAGGACGTCGCCCTTTCACGGCGAAAACACGGGTTCGAGTCCCGTTGGGATCACCAAGTCTTTTCAGTGCTTTAGCCGTCGCAGCACCGCCTGCCAGAAGCAATTTCGGTAATGGATCGGTTATAAGCGCTGTCGGACGCGCCCGCATTCGGCATCCGACTCCGCGGGGCGGGGCGTTGGGAAATCGGGGACTTCCTGGAGATGATCTGGAAAGCCGAACCGCTTCACGGTTCTTCGGGACACCATGAGCGCTCAGGACTGACCAACCTCTAACGAGAGTTCAGCGTACGGTGACCCCATTCGCTACCCCAACAGGTCTGAAAAGCTCGAGTTAGCCAGGAATGCACCTTGTTTCCGATTCTGTGCCAAACACCGGCTTAGGAGTCTGCTGCTTCGGATCCGTGATTCCGAGAGCCGCGCGCGCACGACGATCCCAGTCCGAGTCGAGCTCATCGCGGAAGGGCTCGCATCGCTGGAAGCTGCTGAAATAGGCGAATTGGGTACAACAGCGAAAAGATGCTCTTCGTTGGTTACATGTTCAAAGCCAATAACGTGGCAGTGGGGCTGATCCCACAGGAGGCCGGACCGCAGCCGCGAACTGTTGGAGAAGCGATCGCCAATCAGCGCGCAATGGTCGAGAAGGATGCGAAGGAACGTGCCACGCAGGAACTCAAGTCGGTGAAGGATGACTGCGCATCCGCAAAGCCCGATGAAATCGGAATGAGTATGACCTGGCCGAAGGGCTACAGCTTCAGGGACAAGCAGTATCCGGGTCCGTGTGAAGCTATGAAGGCTAATGGTATTCCTGAATCCTGACCAAGCCGGCCGTGGTTCGGGATACTATCGCCAAAAACGCATCCGGCGTGATCCTGCAGCTAAGAGGCGGGCCGAGATCCGGTCCGAATGCTGCGATTGTCTTTGACACTGATTAAGTGCTCGCCTCTTCTCGGCTAGCCCCGACGAGGCCGGCAAGGCGGATGCGGCCGCCCATTTCGGCAGGGAGCCTCTTGTCCGCAGGACCGCCGCGTTTGATGCCAAGCTTTGCGAGTTCAGCATCGAAGAGCCGCAGGATCTCATCGTGCGTCTTTTCAACCAGAGCTATGAGCGAGAGGAAAGCCGCGGCCAAACGTGCCTCATGGTCGAATGCTCGATAGATAATCTCGTTTAGTCCGCGCCGTTCTATCATGTGCTCGCCGAAGGCAACTGTGGCGCGCTGCTCGCCCACTAGGGGGCCGAAGCTCATCCAGTATACATCGAGCTCTGAGCGCTCCGTCCAGGCAATCCAGGAGACGTCGCCAAACGTTGGTTGCAATTGTGCGAATGCCTCGCCCGTTTCGATCCGCTCATCTTGATGATGAAGTGCATTGCGAAGGTCGAACAAAGGTTGATTCGCGGTTCTGAATTCCTCTGCCCATTGCGAGATAGCCGTATTTCGCGCGTAAAACCGACCGATCATACGCTGCAGTCGCGTGGCATGATCAACAAGGGCTCTCGCAGCCCCCGCAGCGCGCGGTATTTGCTCCCGCGGTGGCACCCATTCGGGCGCGTCTGACTGCATGTGCTCTTCATAGATCGTGACTAGGTCGGTGAATGCGCGCTCGGCGATTTCAAATTCCAAGCCGATCGCCCCGAGCATTCGTTGATCCCTCAACGTCCACTCGCACGAGATCGAATAGAATAGGTCCAGACGCTCCCGAATTACCGCCACGGGTCGCCGCTCCCGAATTAAGCTACGTCTTACTTGATGCTGATCCGTGACACCTCAGATCGAGAGAGCCTTTTTGACGAGCCTGCGGATTGCCTCGGGCCGGGAAGGCTTAGGCGCCGGCTGTTTGTCAATCCAACGGTCAACCGTAGCCAGTTCGTCGGCTCCCATCCGCACGAACATGCCGGGACGCCGGCCGCCAGTCGAAGGACGGCCGCGCTTTTTCGGGATATCCGATATTGACGCGCTCATAATTATGGGATATCCGAAAAGACGAGCCGAGGCAAGGCTGCAACCTTGCTCCCGGCTCTGACCAAACCGTCTGAATAGGAGACGATCATGGCTTCGAATATCATACGCTTCCCGCGCCTGGCGGCCAACGACAATCCCGATGACGTCCCGCCGTTCGACCCTACAAACCCCGCCCATCGGCGA
>JAICSX010000108.1 GCA_025936675.1 Sphingomonas sp. | reverse complement strand
CCATTTGGCGCGCCTGCCTGCACTTCGTGGAGAGGTGGCCGAGTGGTTAAAGGCAGCAGACTGTAAATCTGCCCGCGCAAGCGTACGCTGGTTCGAATCCAGCCCTCTCCACCATTGCCGCACGCAGGCAGTCCGGGGGGCTGCCGAGTACGGCAATCGCACAGCCAGTTCGGGCGACTGGCGAGCATGACAATCCGCTTTGGCCCTATTCCTCCGTCCGCATCAGCACGGTTTCGCCAATCAGCAGGAACAGCAGGAATGGCGCCCACGCCGCAACCAGCGGCGGGTAGGTCCCGACGTTGCCCATGGCGAGGCTGAAATTGTCGGCAACGAAATAGGCGAAGCCGAGCGCCATGCCGAGGCAGGCGCGCACGAGGACCTGGCCGGAACGCGCCAAGCCGAACGCGGCGACGGCGGCAAGCAGCGGCATCAAGACCGTCGAAAGCGGGCCGGAAATCTTGTGCGCAAGGCCCGCCTTGGCCTCGTCGGTCGGACGGCCCGCGCGCTCGAGCTCGCCGATCCGCTGCTTGAGCGTGAAATAGTCGAGTTCGGTCGGATCGACCTTGGCGAGGGTCAGCTGCTGCGGAGTGACGCCATCAAGGGCGAGGAGCCGCGGCTTGTGAACGACCACGTTCATGTTCGCGTCGTAGATCTGGACATTGTCGAGCAGCCATTTGCCCGAGCCCACAACGGGGGTCGCACGGTCGGCCCGGATTACCCGCTCCAGGGCGCCCCCGGTGCGGTCGTAAATCCTGACATTGTCGGCGTGGAAGCGATTGCCCGACCCCGCCACGTGGCCGGCGCGTATGAGGTCCTCGCCGTCCATCAGCCAGACGTTGTTGACGATCCCGGTGTCCGGAGGGATCGGCTTGTAGTCGTTGTCGGTCCAGGCGGTGACCACCCGGGTCGACTTGACGACGATGGTTTCATTGAACGCGAACAGCGCCGCGGCGATGACGATGCTGGCGATTATCAGCGGCGCAAGCATCTGATGCGCCGACACACCCGCCGCCTTCATGGCGACCACCTCGCTATGCTGGTTGAGGCCGACGAAGGCGATCAGCGTCCCGAGAAGCACCGAAAACGGAAGGAACCGGGCAATCAGCAGGGGGATTCGAAGTCCGACATAGCGCCAGAGCTCCGCATCGCCGTTGCCCGGCACCGCGAGAATCTTGCCGGACTCACCAAGCAGGTCGAGCATCATCAGGATGAGGACCAGGGCGAGCAGGACCGCGAAGCTTCGCGTGAGGAACAGCCGCACCGTGTAGGCGGCGATGGCGCGCGAAGGGAAAAGCCTGAGGCTGATCATGCCGTCCGCGCCTTCGGAAACAGCGAACGCACCGCCCGCCAGCTTTTCGCCGCGCCACGCTCGAGCGCTCCGATCGGCTGGCCTCCCGGCTTGTGGGCGAGCACATGGTACATCCAGACGATAAGCCCCGCCAGCACCAGCAAGGGAACCCACAAGGCGACAATGGGCTCGATCCGGCCCTGGGCGCCGGCCTGCTCCGCATATTGATTCACCTTGTGATAGGCGACCACGATCACGATCCCGAGGAAGATTCCGAGCGACGAGGAACTGCGCTTCGGGGGCACCGCTAGCGCGACCGCAAGGAGCGGCAGCATCAGCATCATGATGACCTCGACCAGCCGGAATTGAAGAGTCGCCTGCGCCTCCAACCGCTGTTGCCGGTCGGCCGGGCCGCGACCGTAGCCGATGCGGGCGAGCTCGTGGAGGTAGAGTTCGTCGGAGCCGCTGGTGCCCCCCCGGCCTCGAAACTGATCGATGGCGGGCAGGCTGACAGGCAGGTCATAGGTCTCGAAGGACAGCGTTCTTGGAGTCGTGAACTTGGGCGAGTTCTGGATCATCCGGCCCTTGACCAGCCGGAACAGGATTGTGTCGGGATCGTCGGTCGACAGGAACCTACCGCGCTCGGCAGTGGCCGCGACGCTCTGTCCCGACTTGTCGTCCATCTGGATGAAAATGCCCTGCAGCTGGGTCCCCTTCTGCTCGCTGCGATCGATCCTGAGGGTCAGCTGGTGGCCGAGCTGGTTGAACTCCCCGACCTTGATGGCGGCGCCAAGGGCTCCCGACTTCAAGTCGAAGCGAAGGCCTTCGTATTTGTAGTGCGACCACGGCTCGAGATAGCCGACGATGAACAGGTTCAGAATCATCAGCGGGATTGCGAAGGCGTAAGGTATCCGGAGCAGCCGGCCGTAGCCGACACCGATTCCGCGCAGAGCGTCGAGCTCCGACGACAGAGCGAGCTTGCGGAAGGCCAGGAGGATGCCGAGCATCAGGCCGATCGGGATTCCGAGCGAGAGATATTC
The DNA here is from genome assembly GCA_025936675.1 of Sphingomonas sp. The sequence continues at coordinate 185 of JAICSX010000108.1, read as the reverse complement.
GGGGAGCAGGTTGGCAAGCATCCGCCAGACGACGCTGACCGGGCCGCCGGCATCGACGACATACTGGAAAAGCCTCAGCATCTTGTCGAGGATCAGGAGCATCGCCGCGAGCACAAGCGAGCCGAACAGCGGCACGGCTATGGAGCGCGCAAGGTAGCGGTCGATTAGTGGCAACCTGAGCAATT
>JAICSX010000073.1 GCA_025936675.1 Sphingomonas sp. | reverse complement strand
TATCAGATCATCTCTTCGGCGAGCCCGCATGGGACATGCTTTTGGCACTTTATTGTCTGCCATCGAGAGGCGAAATGCTCCGACCTACAGCACTGAGTCATGCAGCTGCCGTTGCCGAGACTACGGGCATTCGCTGGCAGCGAATTTTGATGGACAAGGACCTCATCGAACGAGGTCCGGTGGAATTGTCCTGCCGCCGTCAATTCGTCCGACTGACGGAAAAAGGTCGGGCGCTGATGGATCGCTATCTGACCCGCTTGTTTTTCTGCAAAACGCCGATTCCACCACATCCGGATCGTGCTGGCGGCTGACTCTTAACTCCATTTTCGTTGTTTTCTTAGGGACGGTATCAGGAGCTCCGGCGTAAGGTGCAGCTGAGAAAGGCTGCGTATGGTTGGGGCGAGTAAAGACGAAAAAAGGATGGCGGCGATCTGCCGTTCCTTAGAGCTTGTTATAGAGGCGATGGACCTTCTGGATGCCTATGACGGACCTCCCGACGCCGCAGTTCATCTTGAACTTGCGCGAAAGCGATTGACCGAAGTCTTGAAGGACAACCTTGGCGTTTAGCCCTTCAGCTAAACGGCAATGATGTGAAGGTCTGAAGAACCGAGGTTCTCGACCGAATGCGGGGGGCGGGTCGATCCACAGTCCTCCCGGCGTGATGGGCGCCGGCCGATCATGATGCGCAACCTTCATTTCGGCAAGCTTGTTCATCAAGGCAAAGCGCGGCTAAGGCCGCGGCTCCATCCGACAGGAGTGTTGAATGCGCATTGCGATGATCGGCACCGGCTATGTGGGCCTCGTCTCGGGCGCCTGCTTCGCCGACTTCGGCCATCGCGTGAGTTGCGTCGACAAGGACGCGGCCAAGATCGACGGCCTAAACGCCGGCAAGATGCCGATCTGGGAGCCCGGCCTCGAAGCATTGGTCAAGTCGAATGCCGAACGCGGGCGGCTGACTTTCACCACCGACCTCGCAAGCGCGGTCGAGACTGCCGAAGCAGTGTTCATCGCGGTCGGGACTCCGACGCGCCGGGGCGACGGCCATGCCGACCTCACCTACGTGTTCAATGCGGTGCGAGAGCTCGCGAAAGTCATCAAGCCGGGCACGGTCGTGGTGACCAAGTCCACCGTACCGGTCGGCACCGGCGACAAGATCGAGCAGATCCTCCGCGAAGAGGGGGTCAGCGAAGTCTCGGTGGCTTCCAATCCCGAGTTCCTGCGCGAGGGCGCGGCGATTGCAGACTTCAAGCATCCCGACCGGATCGTCGTCGGAGCCGAGGACGACCGTGCGCAGGACGTGCTGCGCGAGATCTACCGCCCCTTGTTCCTCAATCGGGCGCCGATCCTGATCACCGGCCGCCGCACCGCCGAGCTTACCAAATATGCGGCCAACGCATTCCTCGCGGTGAAGATCAGCTTCATCAACGAGATCGCCGACCTCTGCGAAGCGGTCGACGCCGACGTCCAGGACGTCGCGCGGGGCATCGGGCTCGACAATCGCATCGGTCCCAAATTCCTGCACGCGGGCCCTGGCTATGGCGGCAGCTGCTTTCCCAAGGACACGCTCGCGTTGCTCAAGACTGCCGACGACGTCGGCGTCGACCAGCGGATCGTCCGCACCACCGTGACGGTCAACGACGAACGCAAGGAGCAGATGGTCCAGCGCGTTGAGCGCGCGCTCGGTGGGAGCGTGTCGGGCAAGCGCGTCGCGGTCCTCGGCCTAGCGTTCAAGCCCAACACCGACGACATGCGCGAAGCGCCGTCCATTCCGCTTGTGAAGGGCCTTGTCGAACGCGGGGCCACGGTTTCGGCCTTTGATCCGGTCGCTACCGAGCAGGCCGAGAAGGTCCTCTCCGGCGTCGAGTTCGCGAATGATGCCTACGTTGCCGCAGACGGCGCCGATGCCTTGGTCATCGTCACCGAGTGGGACGAGTTCCGCGCGCTCGATCTCGAGCGCATCGCATCCTCGCTGCGGGGCAAAGTCCTCGTCGATCTGCGCAATGTCTATGACCGCGAGGAGGCAAAGGAAGCGGGCCTGCGCTATTACGGGATCGGCCGGGGAAGCTTCGACGCAAAATAGATCCGATCTGGATCGGCACCATATCCGAAACGGTTGAAGCAGCTATAGACGTGCGCAATGCCTAGTCATCCGCGCATCGTCGTCGTTGGCCTCGGCTATGTCGGGCTCCCTCTCGCGGTCGCGCTTTCGCGCAAGTTCGACACGGCAGGCTTGGACGTCGATGCGAAGCGTATTGCCGAGCTGAAGGACGGCCGTGACCGGACGAACGAGATCTGTGAGGCGGAGCTCCGGGCAAGCTCGCTGAAGCTCACCAGCGACGCAGGCGATTGCTTGGGCGCCGACATCTACATCATCACCGTGCCGACCCCGGTCGACGAGGCGAACCGGCCCGATCTCCGCGCGGTAATTGCTGCGAGCCGCACCGTCGCCGGGCTCATCGACCCGCATGTCCGGCCGACAATCGTCTACGAGAGCACGGTCTATCCGGGCGTGACGGAAGACCTTTGCGGCCCCGAGATCGAGCGCCTTTCGGGCCTTCAGCGGGGGCGCGATTTCCGCCTCGGCTACAGCCCCGAGCGAATCAACCCGGGTGACCGCGAGCATACGGTCGACCGCATCACCAAGGTGATCGCCGGTCAGGACACCGAGGTGGTCGAGCAGCTCGCGCAAATCTACGGCGCGATCACGTCAGGGGGCGTGTTCCGCGCCGCGTCGATCAAGGCGGCGGAAGCGGCCAAGGCGATCGAGAACGCGCAGCGCGACATCAACATCGCCTTCATCAACGAAGTGACCCAGATCTTCTCGAAGATCGGCGTATCGATGTGGGACGTGCTCGCCGCGGCGCGGACCAAGTGGAACTTCCTCGGCTTCGAGCCTGGCCTGGTCGGCGGCCACTGCATCGGCGTCGACCCTTATTACCTCAGCCATCTCGCGCAGCAGGTAGGGCACGACCCGCAAGTGATCCTTGCCGGCCGCTCGACCAATGACGGTATGGGCGCATGGATCGCCGATGCGCTGCACGACCGGCGCCGAAAGGCCGGGAGCGCTTTGGTCCTCGGCCTCACCTTCAAGGAGAATGTTCCGGACTTCAGGAACAGCCGAAGCTTTGACCTCGTCCGGCGCCTGCAATGGCTTGGCCATGAAGTCGAGGTCGCCGACCCTTTTGCTCCCGCCGACGAGATTGAACGCGAGCACGGGCTCAAGGTCACAAGGGCCGGCAGCCGGCAATATGATCTCGTGATCGGCGCGGTCGCTCACGACGAGTATCGCAGCTTCCCCGATGACGATCTCGCGGGATTGGTTGCGAGCGGCGGGACGCTAGCCGACCTCAAGGGCATGTGGCGCGACCGGCAGTTGGATCCTTCGCTCGACCGGTGGACGCTCTAGTGGTGTGCGTCGGAGGAAAGATCTGACGATGCGTCACGATCGAGTCCGCTCGGCACACACCTCGCTGCTGGTCCGCAAGAGATTCCAATTCACAGGCGCATTGCTGATCGGTGCCGGCATACCATGGCTGGCCCGCGGCCCCTTGCCGGGCACGATGATGGAGCCGGCGAGCCTCAACACCCTGATCGGCAACATGGTCGCGGTCATGCTTGCCTTCTGGACGAGGCTGTCGATCGAAACCTACCCGGGCATTCGCCGAAGCTCGGTCATTCTACCGGCAGCGCTGACCGGCCATGGGATCGTGGTCGTCTGGTTCGTCCTGACTCGCTTCCCGTACGACCGCGTCGGTCTTGCAGCCGGCTTCCTGCTTCACGTCGCCTGGCTCTACCTGCTGTACATCTATGCCGAGCGGAAGGTGCTCCGGAGGATCGCCGTCGTGCCGTTCGGAGCAACCGACTGTCTGCACCAGATCCCGGGCGTCGACTGGCATCCGCTTAAGCGCCCGCACCTGCACGACACGAGGGCTTGCCATGCAATCGTCGCCGACTTCAGCGCCGATCTTCCCGATGAATGGGAAGCATTCCTCGCCGACGCAGCGCTCGCCGGTCGGATCGTCTACCAGGTCAAGCAGCTTTCGGAATCGCTGACCGGGCGCGTGGAGCTTGAGCAACTCTCCGAGAACAGCTTCGGCTCGCTGCTTCCGGCGCGCGGCTATTTCTATTTCAAGTCGTTGGTCGACTTCTTCTGCGCACTTCTTCTGCTGCCGCTCGCGCTGCCCGTAATGGCGGTGATCGCGATCGCGATCCGCATCGACAGCCGCGGCCCGTCGCTCTTCCGCCAGAAGCGCGTCGGCCATGCCGGACGCCTCATGACCGTCTACAAATTCCGAACGATGCATTTGGTCGAAGCTGCGGACGAGCGTGACGCGGCGATGACACGGGACAGCGACAATCGTGTGACAAGGATCGGACGCATGCTTCGCAAGCTCCGCATCGACGAGCTGCCGCAGATCTTCAACATCCTGAAATGGGAAATGAGCTGGATCGGGCCGCGCCCGGAAGCGCAGGTGCTATCCGTGTGGTACACGAGCGAAATCCCATTTTACCGCTATCGCCATGTCGTAAAGCCGGGGATCTCCGGCTGGGCGCAGGTCAACCAGGGTCATGTTGCGAACGTCGATGAAGTGCACCGAAAGCTTCAGTACGACTTCTACTACATCAAATATTTCTCGCCCTGGCTCGACGTGCTGATCTTCTTCCGGACGATCAAGACGATGCTCACCGGCTGGGGCGCGCGTTGAGACGCCGCGGAGGCATGAAGGCTGGGCGTGTCATCTGTGTATTCAAGGTCCTGTTGTTTTGGATTGCGACAATGGCGCTATTGGCGGTCGCGTCCGGAAAGGCATCCACTTCCATCATCCTGATCGGGGCGATCACGGCCCCGGCGACGTTCGCCTTGACGCTGCTCTTCATCAAATGGGAACGCGCATCCCTCAGCGACTTCGGTATTGTCCTCTCCTGGGGAAGCGCGCGCCGCTTCGGGTTCGGAATGCTCATCGGTTTTGGCCTGATAGCTGCGCATACAATGCTCCTTGCACTCGCCGGAGGAATTCACTGGGCATCCGCACCGGAGCGCCTTGCGCGAATACCCTGTGCGATCATCGGCTATCTGCTGCTCGCCGCGCGCGAGGAGCTGGCATTCCACGGGTATCCGCTCCGTGAGCTCGTCCCGGAAATCAAGCCATGGGGGGCGCTGATCTTTGTGTCGGTCCTGTTCGCGATCGAACATCGCGTCGGCGGCGCGAGTTGGGTCAATGCGCTCATGGGTTCGACAACGGGATCGCTGGTCTTCGGCATGGCCGCGGTTGTGACCCGCGGTCTTGCGCTCCCCATCGGCCTGCACGCAGCATGGAATATCGGAGATTGGCTACGTGGCGGCAAAGACGACACAGCCCCGTGGCGCATGATCGTGGACCCGGCCTCGACAAGCCACGCGGCAGTGTGGGCAATGACGTCTTACGTGCTCGTCATGGCACTTGCCCTGATTGTATTGTCGGGGTGGCGGTCCGATCGGATCAAGACGATGCTGACTGGCTGCGGCGCGTGCTGAATGCTGCATCGCGGAGCGACGGGAAGATGATCCGGCCGCCGCTCATGCGCTCGATTTCCAGCTCATACTGACGGGCAAGCCCCTCGTGGGCTTCACGGGCCGCGGCATTGTCGCAGCTCGCAGCGAGGCTTCGCTCGACCTGCTGGCGAAGGAATAGATAATTGATGTCCGTCGCGAGTCTCCTGGGGATTGGAGGCACGCTTCTGATACGGCTGTGAAACGTGAACCGCCGATGAGTGAACAGCAATTCATTCGACGGTCGGGTTTCGGACATGGACGGGCCGGTCAAAGCGGCCGCGTTTCCTTCATCGCCAGGAAGACGGGCAGGACCGCAATTGCGACGATAGCGATCATGATCCCCGGTGCCGTCGGCCAGCCGGTGCGCTCGACCAGGAGCTGTGCGGCATAAGGAGTGAGGCCGCCAAAGATCGCCGTCGCCATCGTTGCGCCGAGCGCGAGGCCGGTGATCCGTCCCTCGCCAGGGAATTGCTCGGCGGTGCCGACGGCGCCCACGGCGCTGACGGCGCCTGCGAGCATTGCCAGGATGACTGCGCCCGCGAGCGCTTGCCCGGCAGCATTGCTCGCCATCAACGAGAACATGGTGATTGGCAGAATGGCGCTGCCGATGCCGACGCCGAGCAGGACCGGCTTGCGTCCGATGCGGTCGCTCAACAACCCGATTAGCGGCGTGATTGCGATCACTGCGACAGCCGCAATGGTGGAGAGCCACAAAGATTGGCGCTCAGACAAATTGCCAACCGACGACAGGAACGCCGGCACGTAGGTGATCCCGACATAATAGGTGATCGAGCCGAGCGCCGAGATGGCGAAGCCGCGGGCGATTCCGATGCGGTGGTTGGTGACCGCATGGCGAAGCGGCACGTCCGGCACCGTCTGTTCGCGCTGCTGGCGGTGAAACTCGGGCGATTCCTGCATCGTCGAACGGGCGATCCATACTGATCCGGCAAGCGCCGCGCCGACGAAGAAGGGAATGCGCCATCCCCAGCTTGCGAGATCGGCCTCGCTCATGGCGCTAACGGTTGCGGCGGATACGCCAACCGCGAGCAAGGCGCCGACCTCGCTCGCCGCCGATGCAGACGAGGTGATCAGGCCGCGCCTTGCCGGTGCCGCGCCCTCGAGCAGATAGGCGACGACGCCGGTATATTCGCCGCCGACCGAGAACCCCATCACGCAACGCAGCAGCAGGAGGAGCCATCCCGCGGCCGGCCCGATCGCGCTGCGGGTCGGGAGCAGCGCGGTCGCGAGCATTGCAGCCGTCATCATCGCCACCGAGATCAGCAGCATCTGCCTGCGGCCCTTCTTGTCGCCAATATGGCTGAAGAAGAGGGCGCCCAGCGGCCGCATCAGATAGGCGATTGCGAAACCGCCCAGAGTCAGGAGGAGCGAGCCGCTGCCTCCGCCGTAGAAGACGCGGGCCAGCACCGTCGCGAAATAGAGATACAGCGTGAAATCGTACCATTCGACGATGGTCGAGAAGGCAGCGATCGCGAGCGAGTGCGGCGGAAGCACC
>JAICSX010000050.1 GCA_025936675.1 Sphingomonas sp. | reverse complement strand
GCCGGGCAGGTCAGCGTGCCGTCGTTGGCGAGCGACGCGGTGCCGTTGTCCTGGACGACAATCGAGCCGAAATCGAGGTCGGAGACCTTGGTCAGCGTGAGCGGCTTAACGATCTGGGCGTGGGCCTGGACCGGACCGTTGCTGACCGACACGGGCGCGGCGACGGCCGGAGCCGCGGTCAGCGCCAGCGCCGCGACCGAGGTCGCCAGCGCCATGTTGCGAAGAGACGTGTTCATGGATCAATTCCCCACTGGTTCAAAACTTGGCGGTTGGCCGTTTGGTCCGGTCACCCGTGGAGTTCCAATTAACCTTGACCGCTTACGGCTTCCCTCAAGGCTTTGGTTAATCGCCTCTTAGGTTTTGCTCCGGAACGGATGCGTCAGCGGCCTCACTGATATTCGACGGTGACCGGGAGGTCGCCGCGATAATCGCCTTCCTCGTTGCCCATGAAGCGCAGGCGGCCGCCGATGTGGAACGTCAGATTGCCGGCGGAATCGAGCCGCGGCAGTTCCGCTGCATCGGTCACGACGTCGTCAAATGTGATCCGGCCGCCCGAGAGCGAGTAAAGGTCGATTCGACGCGGGACGTCGATCCGCAGCGTGCGCCCCGCTTCGCCGCGAACGACCACGGTTGCAAATCGCGCGCGCGGGCCGACGCTCGCGACCGATCCCGTTGCCCAGCCGGAGCCGTCCGGGCGAATCCCAGCCGCGCCTTCACTCGCCGCCGACAAGATCAGGCGGTCGAAATCGAGGCTGGTCTCGACGTCGAGCTGGACGTCCTGGGCAACCGTGTTTTCGGTGTTCGTCGTCGTCGGGGTCTCGCACAGGCGGCATTGCGCCGCCGCGGGCCAGGGAGCGGCCGCGGCTGCGGCGCTCGCCGCAAGCATGAAGACGAGGGACCTGGCGCCAGCCATGGTGCGCTGCTGTACCGGCGAGAGGCTAAGGCAGGGTTAATCGCCTGCTAAGCTTGGAGCCGCCAAGCCGCCGCCGTTCAACTATTGTCGCCGACGCTCCAGCTTTCTATCCCGTCACCGAATGGCCCGCACGCGCCCTGCCAACGCCTCTTCCGGGCGGTCGACATTCGTCACCTTGTTCAAGGCGCTGGCCTATGCAGCGCTGCTCGGAATCCTTGGTCTGATTGTGGCGGTCGCCGTGGCGGCTGCCTACCTTCCAAGCTACTCCAGCCTGACCAAACGCAACGATCTCGGCCAGATGATCCGCGTTCGGGCGGCCAACGGGGCGGTGCTGGTCTCGATCGGTCCGAGCTTCGGGCGCTGGCTGCCCTACGACCAGATCCCGCCGGAGATGCGCGCCGCGATGATCTCGACGGAAGACCGCCGGTTCCGCAGCCATATCGGAATCGATCCCATCGGCATCGCCCGAGCGATCGCTTCGGCCACGACGGGCAACCATCGCGTTCGGGCGACTTCAACCATCACCCAGCAGTTGGCGCGGAACATCTTCCTCACCAACAACCGCAGCTTCGGGCGCAAGATCAAGGAAGCGATCCTCGCGCTCGCGCTGGAGCGCAAGTTCAGCAAGGACCAGATCCTCGAGCTGTACCTCAACCGTGTCTATTTCGGCGGGGGCGCTTACGGCATCGATGCCGCGTCGCGGACGTTCTTCGGGCATAGTGCCGAGCACCTCAGCCTCGGCGAGGCGGCGATCATCGCCGGCCTCGTCAAGGCGCCGTCCAATTATGCGCCGACGGCCGACATCGACGCTGCCCGTTCCCGGTCCGGCGTGGTGCTGCAGACGATGGTCAAGAACGGCTTTATCAGCCCCGCCGTTGCTGCCTCGGTCGACCCGGCGGACGTGCGCATCCAGCAGACCAGCAACAACAATAGCGTGCGCTACTTCACCGACTGGGCGCTGCCCCAGCTCGACCAGCTGATCGACCAGACGCAGGATCCGATTGATGTCTGGACCACGCTCGACCCGGGCATGCAGGCCGCAGCGGACAGGGCAATCCGCGCCAACGCGCCTGCCGGCGCCCAAGGTGCGCTGGTCGCGATCGACCGGGATGGCGCAGTGCGCGCGATGGTGGGCGGCAAGGACTATGTCGATTCGATCTACAACCGCGCTACGCAGGCGGAACGCCAGCCCGGATCGTCGTTCAAGCTGTTCGTCTATCTGTCCGCCCTCGAATCGGGAATGAAGCCGACCGACACCATCGTCGACGAGCCGATCACCATCGACGGCTGGAGTCCGCGCAACGCCGAACGCACCAATCTCGGGCCGGTCAGCCTGCGCGAGGCTTTCTCGCGATCGATCAACACCATCAGCGCGAAGATCGGCGCGCAGCTGGGCTTCTCGACCATCGCCGACATGGCGCGCCGGTTCGGTATCACCACGCCAATTTCGACCTTTCCGTCGATGGTCCTGGGAACCAGCGACGTGCGGCTGATCGAGATGACCCGCGCCTTCGCTTCGGTCGCCAACAAGGGCGTAGCCGTCACGCCCTATGGCATCCGCAAGGTCGTCACCGCCGACGGGCGGCAGCTCTACACGCACGACAATGATGAAGGACGCGTGCTCGTCGCCCCCTGGGTGGCGGCCGAGATGACCGACCTCCTGCAGTCGGCGGTTTTGAGTGGGACCGGCCGCGCCGCCCAAATCGGGCGTCCCGTCGCGGGCAAGACCGGAACGACGACCTCGAACAAGGACGGCTGGTTCATCGGTTTCTCAAGCGGCCTGACGACCGGCGTGTGGATGGGCCGAGACGATGCGAAGCGAGTCGGCGGCCTCCAAGGCGGCACCGCACCGGCCCGCGCCTTCCACGATTTCATGAGCGTCGCAGTCGCCAATCGTCCAGTGGAACAATTCGACACCCAGGTGCCGATACCTGACTGGCAGCTTAGCCCTGAGGAAGAAATCTACGGCGACACCCCGGTCGACGCCAACGGCGTCCAGCCGCTGGTCGACGAGAACGGCATGCCGATCGCACCGCCTCCCGCCGAGCCTGGCTATCCGGCGCAACAGCCGATGGTGCGGCCCGACGGCACCGGTGAGCCAACCCAGCAGGAGCTCGACCAGGCGTTTCCGCCGCAGCAGCCGCAGCAACTTCCGCAGCGCTTTCCGCAGGGCCAACAGCCGCCGCAGCGGCAACCCCAGCCGCAGCGCATTCCGGCTACGCCGCCGTCACCGCCCCCGTCCGATCCGGCGCAGCCGCGGCCCTATACGGCGTAAGGTCGCCTTCGCCTCGGACAGCCCGGGTCCGAACAATTGCGCTTCGAAGGCCTTGAACTCGGGTCCGTGGTCGAGGTGCTTCAAATGCGCGACTTCATGCGCCACGACGTAGCGGCGCACCTCGGGCGGGGCGAGGATCAGCCGCCAGCTCAACCGGATTCGGGCGTGCGACGAACAGCTGCCCCAGCGGCTGCCGGCATCGCCGACGCTGACCGGACCAGAGACAACACCAGCGCGGAGCGCGAATTCGGCGACTTCTTGCGACATGGTCGCGAGCGCAAGCTTTTTGAGGAAAGTCTCGATCCGCCGCGCGAGGCGCGCTTCGGGCCCGCCGCAATGCAGCATGGCCCTATCCAACCTTGGCGTCCGCGGCGCGGCCTCAGACCAGGCGATTATTGTGTCGCGGCCTTCGAACGGGATCACACCTCCCGCGACGAACGGCTCCGCCGGCAGGGCACGCGCGAGCTGAGCCTCGATCCATTCGCGCTGGTCGAGCGCCCAGGCGAGCGCAGTGCGCCGGCTCATGCGCGCCGGGCAGGTCAGCTTCAGGGCACCGCTGCTCTCGTCGAATCGCAGCCGCAGCCGACGCGCGCTGCGCATCGGGCGGATTTCGATCCGCGCGGGCAAAGCCGCCTGCAATGCTGCCTCAGATCGAGCGTTCGACCACATGGTATTCGAGCTCGCCCGCATCCTCCTCGCTGACGGTCCAGCCACGAGTGGACTGGCCCGCCTCGTGAACGCTGTCACGGCTGCCGGACACGAGATAGTGCCAGTCCGGGAGCGGCTTGTCCGCGGCGCGCAATCGGTACGCGCACGTCTCGGGCAGCCAGTCGAGACCGTCCAGGTTATTGCGTTTGAGCTTCACGCAGTCGGACACGCGCTTCTTGCGGTGCGTGTAATCGAGACAACGCCCGTTGCGGCGGTCGAGCAGCTTGCAGGCGACGTTGGTCGGGTACAGCAGCCCGGTCTCCTCATCCTCGAGCTTGTGCAGGCAGCATCGCCCGCAGCCATCGCACAAAGCCTCCCACTCTCCGCGATCGAGCGTCGTGAGGGGCTTTTCCCAAAATGGCGTCGACCTATTCATGACAATGGCAGCCTTGCTCTGCTAGTCGCCGGGGATCAAGCAGGCAGCCCGGGCACAACATCGTGAGAAAATTCAGCTTCGCGCTTTTGGCAGCCGCCGCGGCGGCGACTCTCGCCGCGCCGGCCGCCGCGCAGATGGCAGGCAATGCCGGGCTCGAGTTCGCTGAAGCGGTCAAGAACCGCGACGGCAGCAAGGCGCAGGAGCTGCTGGCCGCCAATCCGCCCGGCATCGTCAATGCGCGTGACGGCGAGGGAAACACGCCGCTGATCATCGCGATCCGGCAGAGCGATCCCGAGTGGACCGGTTTTCTGCTCAACAAGGATGCCGACCCCAATATCGCCGGCAAGAATGGCGACACCCCGCTGATCGTGGCTGCCCGCTTCGGCTTCGACCAGGCGGTCGAATGGCTGCTCGGCATGGGCGCCAAGGTCGATGCGACCAACAAAATGGGCGAGACCGCACTGATCACCGCCGTCGAACAGCGCCAGACGCCGATCGTGCGCGAATTGCTCGCGGCTGGAGCGGACCCCGACAAGACCGACACCGCTGCCGGATATTCAGCCCGCGACTATGCGAGACGCGACACGCGCGCCCGCGGGATCCTGCAACTGATCGAGGCCAAGAAGCCGGCTTCCGCTGCGCACTAAAGCGTCAGATCGCGTCGCCGAGCGACGGATCGACCTGTGCCGACAGCCGCCTCGCCGCGCGACGGGCGAAGTGCAGCAGCTCAGCCTTGCGCCGGGCCGGCGCCAACGGCCGATGCAAGGGCTCGCGAATGACGGCGGCGTCGTACCGATCGGCCACGATCAGCCCGGCTTCCCCTGGCAGGTAGCGATCTTCGTCCAGGATCCGTGCGAGGTGCGGCGGCACCGCCCAGAAGAAACGGTCACAATATTCGAGATAGTCGAACCACTTGCCGTCGCGGGTAAGGTCGGACTTGGCGACCTTGATCTCGACGATCGTCAGCCCGCCCTTGGCGTCGATCGCCATCAGATCGGCACGGCGCCCATTGGGCAGCGGCATCTCGCATACCGCAAACAGATCCTGACGGCAGAACAGCCGGGTGACCCCGCGCGCGACTTCGGCAGCGATTGGAGGAGCATCAGTAAAGCAGGGAGAATCGGGCTGCGTGGCCATCCGCCGACTTTAGAACATCGCTAGAACACAGCCAAGAAAAACGGGCGAGCTTTCACCCGCCCGTTCCGCCCCCGCGTCCTAACTTTCAGCGATAGAAAACGTGATTGCCGATGGCGGCCACTCGCTTCAGATGCCAGCCCGGCGAGACGTAACGCGCATGAAAGAACAAGGCATTGCTCGCGGCGGAATCCTGCAGGTCCTGGTCGACGATCTTGGCGATCGCCACCGCGGTCTGCCACTGCCGGTTGGAATGCGAGACCGCCGGAAGCTTATGGCCGCGCACGAAGGAAAACTGGCCATGCTGCAACAGCACGCCGCAATAGGTACTGGGGAAGCGGCCGCTTCCAGCGCGATTGGCGATGACCTGGCCGACAGCCAGCTGCCCCGCGAGCGGTTCGCCCTTTGATTCGAAGTAAATGCCAGTCGCCAGACATTCTAGCTCGTGGTTGCCGGCGTCACCACTGCGGAGCTGCGCGACCATGGTCGGAAGATCGCCGCTCGGCTTGGTCGCGACAGTTCCGTCGTCCGTGGCGGCAGCGTCAGTCTGGTCCTGATTGGCCTGCGATTGGCCATCGGAGAGCTGCGGTTCGCCTTGCGAATCGAGCAATTCGGGAACCGGGACCTTCGGCAGCGATGCGCTGGCGAAGGGAACCGACGTATCCACCGTGGGCCCAGCCTGCGCCGGAGCGATAGAACTTGCGCTGAGCGCAGCACAAAACAGCAGCGCTGGTCGAAGCGTAACCAATATATAAACCGCAAATCTGCGGTGAACTGCCGGAAAATTGGTAAGACGAATTACTCGCGAATACTTCCGCTTTTCGTCTTCTGGCTGTTCCCCGTCTCGCGTGGCATAGCTGCTCGATTTTGCCGAGCAGAATGCCCCCCGCTCTTGTTGTTGAGCGGGGTGTCACCTGCCGCAGCGGCACGGTCAACCCGAATCGGTCGTTTCAGCGATGAACCGTTCAGCGTCCGCGACATCCAGTTCGATCGCCCACAGATCCTCGTCGAACCGTGCACGTTTGGCGAGGAAGTTCCCGATCTCCGCGGAACCAAGTGATTCGGGCAGTGCTGCCCGCTTCCATTCGTAGCGGCCGGCGGGCGAAAGCATCCGCTCGAGAATGGCGATATGCCGCCCGCGGCTGCCGATCACGAGCAGCAACGAGCCGCGTTCCGCGTCACCCTTGCGCAAAACCGCGCCGAACCCGCCGCTTGCCTCGACTCGGCGCAGAATGCCGGCAACCTCGAGATGCGCCGGCAGCCGATCGAACGTCACGAGGACTCAGGCGGCGTCGCGCTCATCCGCCCCCATGAGCACCGCGGCAAGCGCATCGCGGCTGCGCGCGCCGCGCATTTTCTCAAGCGTCGCGGCGTTGCGCGTCACGCGGCTGATCGCCGCCAGCGCCTTCAAATGCTCAGCCCCCGCATCCACCGGCGAGAGCAGGAGAAAAACGAGATCGACCGGCCGTCCGTCGATCGCCTTGTAATCGAGCGGCTCGCTGAGCCTTGCGAACAGGCAGTAAATCCGGCCCAGCCCCTCGACCTTGCCATGTGGAATGGCAACGCCCTGGCCGAATCCGGTCGATCCGAGCTGCTCGCGCTCGATCAGGCTCGCGTGAACGGACGCGGCATCGGTCCCAATCTGTTGGGCGGCAAGATTCGCCAGCTGCTGCAACAGCGAACGCTTGTTGCCTCCCGAAAGGCCAGTCTTGATGGCGTCGAAATCTAGGAAATCGGCAAGCTGCATGGTCGTTACTCGTCACGCGAAACGACCGTCATACTTCGGCCGCTCGATTGCATAAGGGGCTCAGCTGCTGCGCGGCTCAACCCAGCCGATGTTCCCGTCCTCACGGCGGTAGATCATGTTGAAGTCGCCGGTTCCGCTGTTCTTGAACAACAGCGCGCTGGTGTTGCGAAGGTCCATCAGCATGACGGCGTCGGACACGCTCGCCTCGGGGATATCGGTGCGCGTCTCGGCGACGATGGCGGGAGCCTTTTCCGAGTGCAAGTCACCATCTCCCGCCGGCGCAAAGACGGTGTAGGCGGCGTTTTCGACGAACGCCTGCGCTTCGTCGTCCACTTTATGGTCCTTGAGGCGCCTGGCGTAGCGCCGGAGCTGCTTCTCGATCCGGTCCGCTGCGCCGTTGAATGCCATCTCCGCTTCGCGCGCATTGTGCGAGGCCTTGAGCACCATGCCTTGCATAACCGGCGCGACGATGTCGCAGGAAAAGTCGTTGTTCGGCCCGCGCCCGAACGTCACGTTAGCGCCGACCGAGCGCGTGAAATATTTCTCAGTGATGTCGGCGACCCGGCGTTCGGCATGCTCGCGCAGCGATTCGCCCGTATCGACCTGGTGTCCCGCGACCCGAACGTCCACTTTTCCCTGCTCCTCAATCGACGCGGCGCGGCGCTTAGGACCGCCCGCGATGCGAGGTCAACCGGCGCCGGCGAAACGCGCCCAAAGCGGATTGGCCAATTGGGAGATAAACGCGCGGTGGCGTGCAAGTTCCTCTTCAGCCGGGAAATGAGGGCGGGCAGGACGCAGCTCGCGGACCGTGACGGCACCTGTTCCTGGTTGCACCCCGATCGTGCCCGATTCCGCGACGAGCCCGAGGCCGATCTGTCGACCGCCGGTGAGCTCGACATAGACCTGTGCGAGCAGCTGCGCGTCGAGCAGCGCACCGTGTTTGACGCGCTGGCTGCGATCAATTCCAAAGCGGACGCACAAAGCGTCGAGACTATGCTTTGCCCCGGGATGGCGAGTCCGCGCGAGCTGAAGCGTGTCGACCATGCGGCTTGTGCAAACGCTGCCCCGGCCGCAGCGCTCGAGCTCATGGTTGAGAAAGCCAAAATCGAACGATGCATTATGTGCAACGAGCGGTGACTCGGCGATAAACTCGAGCAGCTCTTCGACTTTTTCCGCAAAGTTTGGCTTGTCCGACAGGAAGATGGTCGTCAGCCCGTGGACTGCCTCAGCCTCGCTCGGCATCTCCCGCTCGGGATTGAAATAAGCGTGAAAATGGCGGCCAGTCTCGACCCGGTTGTAAATCTCGATGCAGCCGATCTCGACCATACGGTCGCCCGCGGCCGGATTGAGCCCCGTTGTTTCCGTATCGAATACGATTTCCCGCACGGAAAGATTTATCCTCTTACCGCGACTCCGAGACAAGCGAGAATGTCACGGACCTGGGCCTCAGTTGTGGATAGCTCGCTACCGGTGTCGATGACGAAGTCGGCGCGCCGTCGCTTCTCCTCGTCCGGCAACTGGCGCTCCAGCAGCGACAGCAGCTTCGCTTCCGTCATCCCGGGCCGGTTGAGCACCCGCCGGCGCTGAACATCTGCCGGAGCTGAGACGACGACGATCTTGTCGAACGCGCTCTCGCCTCCTGTTTCGAACAGCAAAGGAATGTCGAACACCGCAGCCGCGCAGTCGGGGTGCTCGTCGATGAATGCCTGCCGCGCATCCGCGACTGCGGGATGAACGATTGCCTCAAGCTCGGCGAGCCGCCCCGGATCGGCGGTTACGCTCGCGGCGAGTTTGTCCCTGTCGAGAATGCCGCCACTGACTGTACCCGGAAAACAGGCCGCGATCTGCGCGACCAGTGCTCCGCCCGGTCCCTGCAGGCTTCGCACCGCGGCATCGGCGTCGAACACCGGAAGGCCGGCGCGCTCGAACATCGCCGCAACGGTCGATTTGCCCATGCCAATCGAACCGGTCAGCGCGATCTTGATCATGATGCAAGCAAGTCCCGCTCGCGAAGTGCGCTCAGCAGCGGGATCAGAGGCATGCCGAGGATCGTGAAGTAATCCCCGTCGATGCGGTCGAACAATTGCACGCCGCGGCCCTCCAGCCGGAAAACGCCGACGCAATAGCCGACCTCCGGCCATTCGGCATCGAGATACTGCTCGATGAACTCATCCGACAGCGGCCGCACGGAAAGACGCGCGGATTCAACATGCGACCATTGCACTTCCCGGCTTCGCGCAAGCGCGACCGCGCTCGTCAGGATCAGCGTCTTTCCAGAGAATTGGGTTAGATGTGCCGTTGCCTCGTCGCGCGACCGCGGCTTGTCGAATACGCGGCCTTCGAGGCTCGCCACACTATCGCTCCCGATCACCCAATCGTACAAATGCGCGGCGCTGACCTCTTGCGCCTTTAGCGCTGCCAAGACCGCTGCAATTTCGTCGGAGCTGCCGAGCTCTGCTTTGATCGCGGCCTCGTCCACGTTCGACGCCACGGGCGTGTAATCCACGCCGGCAGCGTCGAGCATCTGGCGGCGGATCGAGCTGGACGAAGCGAGAATCAGGCTCACGAGAACAACCTTGTGGAAAACACGCGGTGCACCGCTAGCGCGGGGGTGGGGACGCGCTCAACCCGACGCTTGTTCAAGCTTCGCCTCACCTCATTCGAACATTCATCCACGGGGATGAAATTCGCCCCCAGGCTGTGAATCACGGGAGCATTAACCCTCGACTCGCGGGACGGCAGAGAGAGCGCTCCCGGGCCCGTGTTGGCAAAACGGGGAGCGCCGCCTAAACCCCGCTCTCCCGCCGCCAACTACATCATCAATCTTCTATTAAATATAATATAAGGGAGAGAAGGGGTGCCTTCGAAGCCCGGCGATCGGCCGGAGATCCAGCCCGACAAGCCGTTGCTTTCCGTGCTGAGAGGCGAAGCGCGCACTCCTCCTCCGATTTGGCTGATGCGCCAGGCGGGGCGCTACCTTCCTGAATATCGCGCATTGCGGGAGATCAAGGGCGGGTTCCTCGATCTCGTTTACGATGGGGAGGCCGCGGCCGAGATCACGCTGCAGCCGTTGCAGCGCTTTCCTCAACTCGACGCTGCGATCCTGTTCTCGGACATCCTGATCGTGCCGTTCGCGATCGGCCAGCATCTGACTTTCGTTGCCGGGGAGGGCCCACGGCTCACCCCGCCGCTGATCGATGCGACGCTGGAGGCGCTTACACCCTATCCGGCGCGGCTCGAGCCAATCTACGACACGGTTGCGAAGGTCAAAGCCCGGGTCGATCCTTCAAAAGCTCTGATCGGTTTTGCCGGGAGCCCATGGACCGTCGCGACCTACATGGTCGCCGGGCAAGGTAGCCGCGAACAGGCGGAGGCGCGGCGCTTCGCTTATCGCGATCCGGGCGGTTTTTCCGCCATCATTGATCGAATCGAGGAGGTCACGCTCGATTATTTGTCGGGGCAGATCGCCGCGGGCGCGGAGGTGGTGCAACTGTTCGATAGCTGGGCGGGAAGCCTTGCGCCGGCGCAGTTCGATCAATGGGTGATCGCCCCCACGGCGCGGCTGGTGTCAACCTTGCATGAACGCCACCCTGGCATTCCGATCATCGGTTTCCCCAAGGGCGCCGGCGGCAAGATCGCTGCTTACGCCCACGAGACCGGTGTCGATGCGATCGGTCTCGATGAGACCGTCGATGCCATATGGGCCGCAAGGGAGTTGCCCTCTGACCTGCCGGTGCAGGGCAATCTCGACCCCTTGGCGCTGATTGCCGGCGGAGCCACTCTCAACACCGCCGTCGAGCGCATCCTTGACGCGTTCGCCGGGCGGCCTCACATCTTCAATCTCGGGCACGGGATCCTTCAGGACACGCCGATCGCCCGTGTCGAGGCTATGCTCGCACAAGTGAAGGGGGCACGTTGACCGATCTGACCGGCTTCCTCGGCCCTACATATCTGTGGGTGAAAGCCGCGCACGTGACGTTCGTCATCTTCTGGATGGCCGGCCTGTTCCTGCTTCCGCGTTTCTACGTCTATCACCAGGAGACAGCGGTCGGTTCGCCCGAAGATCGCGCCTGGATCGAACGCGAGGGGCGCGTCAGGTCGATCATTCTGACCCCAGCGATGATTCTGGTATGGATTCTCGGACTGATGCTCGCCTTCAACGTCGATGCCTGGAGCCAGCACTGGTTTCATGCCAAGCTCCTTCTCGTGGTTGCGCTCTCCGCCTATCAAGGATGGCTCGCCGTCTATGGGAAGAAGCTTGCCAGAGGCGAGCGGCCGCTGTCCGGCAAAGCCGTGAGAATGCTCAACGAGATTCCGGGAATTGCCGCGGCGTTGATCGTCGTTTTGGTGATTGTCCGGCCCTTCTAGGCTGAAGCGGCCCGGTAATTCTCCGGTATTTCTGAACGGTTCGGCGCTGGTGCGACTGAACCCTGATTGACAGCGGCGGCGCTCGCACATACCTCGAATGACGACGGGTTCCCCGGTCAGTTCCATCCTTTCACCGGCAATCCTTCAGTCCAACTCGCGGCGTCCTGCCGCGCGCGCTTTCGGTTCCGAAGCCATATTCCCCCAAGAAAAGACCACCACATGCATTTGAAAGAATTGAAGAAAAAGACACCCGCCGAACTCGTTGCAATGGCCGAGGAGATGGGTGTCGAAGGCGCGTCGACGATGCGCAAGCAGGACCTGATGTTCTCTATCCTGAAGATCCAGGCCGAGAACGGTGTCGAGATCATGGGTTCGGGCACGATCGAGGTGCTCAACGACGGCTTCGGTTTCCTGCGCTCGCCGGAAGCCAATTACCTCGCCGGCCCGGACGACATTTACGTCGCGCCTTCGGTCGTGCGGCGCTTCGGCTTGCGAACCGGCGACACCGTCGAAGGCGAGATCCGCGGCCCCAAGGAAGGCGAGCGCTATTTTGCACTGACTCGCGTCAGCTCGATCAACTTCGACGATCCCGAGCAGGTCCGCCACCGCGTCAACTTCGACAATCTGACGCCGCTCTATCCGGACGAGAAGCTCAAGCTCGATACGCTCGATCCGACGATCAAGGACAAATCCGCGCGGGTGATCGACATCGTCTCGCCGCTCGGTAAGGGCCAGCGCGCGCTGATCGTCGCTCCGCCGCGCACCGGCAAGACCGTGCTCCTCCAGAACATCGCGCGCGCGATCACGGACAACAATCCGGAAGTGATCCTGATCGTGTTGTTGATCGACGAGCGGCCGGAGGAAGTCACCGACATGCAGCGCTCGGTCAACGGCGAGGTCATCTCCTCGACCTTCGACGAGCCCGCTTCGCGCCACGTCCAGGTCGCTGAAATGGTGATCGAAAAGGCCAAGCGCCTGGTCGAGCACAAGAAGGATGTCGTGATCCTGCTCGATTCCATCACCCGTCTCGGCCGCGCCTACAACACGGTCGTGCCGAGCTCGGGCAAGGTGCTGACCGGCGGCGTCGACGCCAATGCGCTGCAGCGGCCGAAGCGCTTCTTCGGCGCCGCGCGCAACATCGAGGAGGGCGGCTCGCTCTCGATCATCGCCACCGCCCTGATCGACACCGGCTCCAAGATGGACGAGGTCATCTTCGAGGAGTTCAAGGGCACCGGCAATTCCGAAATCGTGCTCGACCGCAAGGTCTCCGACAAGCGCATCTTCCCGTCGCTCGACGTGGGCAAGTCCGGCACCCGCAAGGAGGAGCTACTGGTCGAGCAGGGCACGCTGACGAAAATGTGGGTATTGCGCCGCATCCTGATGCAGATGGGCACAGTCGACGCGATGCAGTTCCTGCTCGACAAGATGAAGGACGCCAAGTCGAATGAGGACTTCTTCGCCAGCATGAACCAGT
>JAICSX010000082.1 GCA_025936675.1 Sphingomonas sp. | reverse complement strand
GCGGTTTGCGAAAGCTCACAGGCATGCAGGAACGCCTGAAGGGCGGAATCCATGAGATGGACACCGGGCGCCAACCCTTGCGCCGAGCAATTCAATACCGCGACGGTCAGTGCGCCGACGCGCGCCTGAACCTCGTCGGGTTGCGCCGCGGGGCCTGAGATTTCAGCCGTCCAAAGCGTCGAATGCTGCACGGGGTCGTCGAGGCGCATGCTGACGTCGATGTTCGGGCTTTTCGCCTGGACAGTGCCGCTGAACATCAGCCCGACGCCGAGCTTCTTCGAATTGGCAGCAAGATCGGCTCCCCTGAGCGCGTCGGCCTCGGATGGCGATAGTGTCTGCAGCTGGTCCTGCGTCAGCACGTTCTGCAGGCTGTCGGAGAGCTCGGCAGCGAAATCAGTCAAACCGGCAGCATTGCCGATGGTACGAAACGGCTGAATTGCAATGCGGGCGCCACGCGCAGGCTGATCGAAGCCGCGAAGGACCATTGCTCCGGCACCCAGAACGGCAACGAGCGCTGCAGCCGTCAGCGCAAGCTTGCCGTTTCGGCCAACTGCGAAGCGTTTCGGGAGCCGCGGCGGAGCGACCGCCGAGCTGTTCATGGAAGCCTGGAGGTGGGCGACGCTCGCCAACACTTTCTGCCACTGCTGATTAGCGGGATCGCCGCGCCAGCGGCGGAGATCGGCGGTCTGAAACTGATTGAATGGAAGCGGGACGGGCGATTGATCGATTGCGACTTGCACCAGCTTGTCATCGGCACGGCCGAGTTCCGCTTCGGCGCGCACCCATTGCGACTTTGCCGCGATCTCCGACCAAATGACCAGCACCGCGCGCGCGGCACCGATTTGCTCCTCGATGACATTGGCAAAGCGATTATGTGGAAGCAGCTCGCTGTCCCACCAAACACTGTATCCGGCTTCGATCAACCGCTGAGCGACGACGCGCGCAACTCGCTCGTCCCCTCTCGCGTAGGATACGAAGACATCCGCCATTTGCCTGCCATCACCGCTCTGGTCGCCAGCAAGGTCTAGGCAATTCTCGGAAGCGATGCGAGATGCTGCCATTAAATCTCGTTAACTCTATCCATTAGCTGGACGGTCAACCCACTCGATTAGAAACTCCTCGTTTGACGCTCCGGGTTGGCTCCCGAGTGGTGTCACATGGGGTGTTATGCGTCGCACTTTGTTCGGCAAGTCACTGGAAGTAGAGCGGCTGGCGCCTCCTCGCGCGTCGATTCGCGATGCATTGCTGTTCGACATCGTCGACCAGCAGGAAAGCGCTGACCTGACGCTCGCCGAACGGCGGGTCGACAGCTGGACCTTCGCGCCGTGGCTGCTTCTTGCGGGGCACCTGATCATTGCCGCCACCTTGCTCGTGCAGCGGCCCGGCGCCTCCCAGATCACGATCGCATGGCTGCTGCCGATGGGGGCAACGCTCGTTCTCGACGCGGCCGCCGGCTTTGTCCTGCTCGGTTGGCGACGGCTTCAAACGGCGCCGCACACGATCGGGCGGCTCATGTGCGGCTATCTCGCGGTCATGGGCGCGTTGTGGACGATGTCGAGCGTCGGCACCGCCAGCTTCAGCCTGAAGGACCCGGGATTTGTTACGCTGGCGATGACGGCGGGCTTTTTCGTCCGATCGATTGCCGCCGTCACCGCGCCGCCGCTCGCAATCATCAATGCCGTTGTCGCGGTGGCGGCAACGCTTCTCTTCTCAACCGATCCGGCGATTACCTTCGCCATCGACTCGCTGGCGATCGTCATGTTTGCCTACAGCGTGGCGAACACCCGCGAATCTGTCGCGAGGGGGCGTCGCCGCCTAGCGGTCGAATGGCAAGCGCAGAAGGCGCTCAACTTCGTCGACGAGTTCGAGAACAGCGGACGCGGGTGGTTCTGGGAAACCGATTCGCTCGGCACCTTGTCTTACGTTTCGCGCCAGCTTGCCGACGATTTCCAATGCCAGCCGGAAGCCCTTCTCGGCCGCAAGTTCACCGATCTGCTGTCGGTCGATCAAGCGTCCGAAGCGCTCGAGGAGCGCAAGACTCTCGGCTTCCATCTCTCCGCACGATTCCCGTTTTCGGACGTCGTCGTCAGGCCGGCAAGCGAGGAGGACGTCCATTGGTCGTTATCGGGCAATCCGATCTTCGACGAACGCGGCCGGTTCCTCGGCTTCCGCGGCATTGGCACCGACCTCACCGAGCAGCGCAAGTCCGAGCGCGAGATTTCGCGCCTCGCTCGGTCCGACTCGCTGACCGGACTGCCCAATCGCGCAATGATGCGCCAGACGCTCGATGAGGCGCTCCGCAACGCAGCGCACCGCCAGAAGGGCTGTGCGCTGTTCATGATCGACCTCGACCGGTTCAAGAACGTGAACGACACGCTTGGCCATCCGGTAGGCGATGCGCTTCTCCGGCAGGTCTCCGAGCGGCTGAAATCGGTGATGGGCAATCATGGGCAGGTCGGTCGCCTGGGCGGCGACGAGTTCCAGGCGGTGCTCCCTGGGACGGTCGATATCGGCCTGCTGGAATCGCTTGCGCGCACGCTGATCGAGCAGGTGTCGCGACCGTACCAGATTGAAGGCCACAAGGTGACGATCGGCGCTTCCGTGGGGATCGCGATTGGCGATCCGGGCCGGGCAAGCGCCGATGCGCTGGTCCGCAATGCAGATCTTGCGCTTTATGCCGCCAAGGCCGCCGGCCGAGGCAAGCATTGCCTGTATCAGCCCTCGATGCACAGCGAGGCGGCGGAGCGGCAGCTGCTCGAGAACGATCTGCGGCAAGCGGTCGAACGGGGCGAATTGTCCGTCCATTATCAGCCGGTCGTGCACGCCGCCGGGGAGGAAATCTCCGGCTTCGAAGCGCTGGTCCGGTGGCACCATCCCTCGCGCGGCTCGGTCTCTCCTACGAAGTTCATTCCGGTCGCCGAGGAAGCAGGGCTGATCGGGCGGATCGGCGAGTGGGTCCTCCGCACAGCGCTCGAGGAAGCCGCGCACTGGCCGGAATCGGTTCGCGTCGCCGTGAACCTGTCGCCGCTGCAGTTCAACGACCCCGGCGTCGTGATCATGGTCTCCAACCACCTCAACGAGACCGGCGTCGCGCCGGAGCGGCTCGAGCTGGAGATCACCGAGGGCGTCTTCCTGGCCGAAGGCGATTCCACGGATGAAACCTTCGCCAGGCTCAAGAAGCTCGGCGTCCGTCTCGCGCTCGACGATTTCGGCACGGGCTACAGCTCGCTCGGCTATTTGAAGAAGGCGCCGTTCGATAAGATCAAGATCGACCAGAGCTTCGTCCGCGGCGCAGCATTGAGCGCCAACCGCAACGGCGCGATCATCCGCGCGATCGTCACGCTCGCCGAAACGCTCGGCATGGACACGTGCGCGGAGGGCGTGGAGACCCACGACGACCTCCAGCTGATCCGCGAACTCGGCGTCAGCATGGTCCAGGGCTACATTTTCGGGAAGCCGAGCGAATCCTCGGTTGCTCGCGAGCTGGCCAACAACGTGACAGTCGCGGCCGACGGTTTCGCTTGCAGCCGCGAGCCGCGTCACCGGCTAATGCGCCGGGCCGTGACCTTCATCGACGGCGCGAGGGTTGAGCTGAAGCTCCGCAACATTTCGTCGATGGGCGCGCTGGTCGAATGCGACGTGCCGGTGTCACCGGGCTCGGAGCTCGCGATCGATATCGTCGGCGTCGCACCGGTACGCGGGATCGTGCGCTGGGCGCAGGCGGGCAAGTTCGGAGTCCAGTTCGAACACCAGTTCGACCTTGGGCGCCTCACGCCGAAGAAAGAACGGCGCAATGACGTGACGATGCTGACGCCGTGGTACGTTCAGGATCGGCGCCAGGCCAGCTGACGCCTACAGAAGTCCCGCGAAGCGCCGGGTTTCGGATCGATCCTTGCCGTAGAAATCGTCGAAATAGACGATCGACGTCCCGCTCGGCACCGCGGTCAGATAGGTGATGTACAGGGGCACCGGCGCGGGAAGGTTTACCTTCTGCTCCGGCTTGGCGCGCTTCCAGCTCGGCGGCCGTCCGTCGAACAGCCACCGCTCGAGCCGCGCGGCATCCTCGAGCCGAACACAGCCGTTGCTCTGCAGCCGCGCCGCATCATCGATCTTTTCCTTCTCCGGCGTGTCGTGGAGCCAGATGCCCTGCGCGTTGGGGAACATGAACTTCATCCGCCCCATCGAATTCGCCGGACCGGGCTTCTGGCGCATCCGGATCTGCTTTCCGGCAGCGACCGCGTGCCAGTCGACGGACATCGGATCGATGATGTGCGCGTGGTCGGACCAGTCCGAAAGCACCTGGTAACCGTGCGAGTTGAGGTAGGTGAGCCCGCCCTTGAGCACGCGCGGCGCGAGGAGCTTGGAGGTGAGGTCCGGCGGCGAGTTCCAATAGGGGTTCAGCGCGACGTAGCGGATATACGCATTCATCATCGGCGTCTGCGCAACCGCATCGGGTCGGCCTGCGACGACCCGCATCGAATCCACGACCTGCCCGTTCTCGTACATGTAGAGACGGGCCGCCGGCGGATTGACGATGACGTAGCGGCCGTTGCCCGACGGAAGAGCGCGTGCCCGCTCGAGGTTCAGCTGGAGGATCCGCCGCTCCGCGTCTGTTCGGTACATGCGGCTCGCGATCGCCGCCCGAAGCTTTGCGTAGATCGGGTTCATCCAGCCCATGTTCTGGACATAATCGGAGAGCGAAGGCGCACGCGCCGCTGCGTCGAGGAGCTCGGACGCAGACGGCGGCGTGGGCCGAAGCTGCGGATCGACGTAGATTATTCCGCCCGGATCGTGCTTCTGGTCGCGTGCGTAGGCGACGAAGGCCTCGCTCAGCATCGAGTCCGCGCGTCGGACCGCGCCCGGATCGCCGCGGTGCGCATCGTCGACGGCGCGGCTCAGCGCCTTCACATTGTATCGCTTGGGATTGAGGTTGTCGGCCTGCGCGGTCGCGAGAAGCGACAGGAGCTGCTCCTCCGCCGCGCCGGATTTCGGCGTGATCCACAGGGGAGCACCGCCGCGCGCACGGTAGAATGCGGAGATCTCCGCATCGCTCGAACGTGAGGCAACCGCTGCGGCCGCCGGCGGTCCACTCGCCCCGAACGGCACGGCAATTGCTGCCGCCGCGAGTCCGACGAAGATACCATTCAGCGGCCGAGCGCCGCGTAGAAGCTTAGCCATTGATCTCACTTCGCTTGTTCGTTGATGCGCCACGCACCCGCTGGCGTCATGAACGCACCAGTTCGCGTCCGGTTTAGCCGCACCGGCGCTGAACCTGCAATGTCCGGATAAATTGAATTTTTGCAGCGCCTTAGCGCGTGCACGAAAAAGAAGCGCCGGCGCATGCCGGCGCTTCCCATTTCAACAGCAGGCCGTCGTTAGCGACGCTTGATGTCCACGTTGCGAACGTAGCCACGGTAATCGACATTACACCTGAACGACAGGTCGGCCGACTGGTTGTACCCATAGCCGAGTGCGCCATACGCACCGACGCCGTACGCACCATAATTGTTATATGCGTAGCGTCCGCTGCTCGCGAGGCCGCGAATCTGCATGCCGCCGTTGGCGGTGCGCGTTTCGCGCGTGACGCTCAGCACCCGACCTGCGGGGGTCGTCGGAAGGCCGACTAGCGAGCCGAGGATCGCGCCCAGGCTC